>CAZKRK010000248.1:0-11037 GCA_964555035.1 uncultured Victivallales bacterium
GGCACAAGGCCGGCGGTGGCCCAAAGCAAGTGCAACAAATCGCAGATGCGCCCGATGGTTTCCGAGTCCGGCGGGGGCAAACAAGCGTACCCAGTCGCAAATGTGCCTCGACGGCCGGACGTCACCTCTTCAACCTTGCGAGCCCACTCCCGCTTTGACATGATTTCACGCGTCGCATCGGTCCGACGCGGGAAGTCTCGCGGGAGCGGTTGGACCTTGCACGTCGGGACATGATTGATATGAGGACTCGATTGCGCATTATCTCTTCCCTCCTGCCGGTTCTGGTCGTCCCCTTCTGTTCGAGCTGTTCTCTGCGGATGGCTTTCCGCGGGGCAAGCGTTCGCATTGTAGAGGCGGGCGCTCCGCTCGCGGCGATCGTTGTTCCCGCGGACGCTTCGGCCCAGGTCCTCGCGGCGGCATCGCTCCTGACGCGGTACGTGAAGGAGTCGTCCGGTGCGGAACTGCCGGTGGTTCGCGGTTCGGAGCCGGATGGGGCATTGCCGGCCGTCTGCGTTCACGTGGGTCGCACGGAATTCGCCAACAGGCTCGGTTTGAAGCTGGACCTGATGGACGACGACGGCTTCGTAATCAAAGTCGTCGACAAGGCCGGCATCGTGATTGCCGGCCCTTCCGACTACGGCACGGAGTTCGGCGTGTACGAGTTTCTCGAACGCTACCTCGGAGTCCGGTGGCTCATGCCGGGTAAGGACGGCGATGATGTCCCCGCGCACCCTACCATCGACGTGCCGGTCGGAGAAGTGCGGCAGGAACCGGCGTTCTTTTCGCGCCTGTTCAGCGGACTGCGCGGCGAGGCGCACACGACGTGGGCGCGACGTAACCGCATGCACGGTCGCGTTAGCTTCCACCACAACCTGCTCCGCCTGTTTCCGCCCGAAACGTACACCCAAACACACCCGCACTTCTTCCCCACCATCAAGAGCCGGCTGAAGGGCGAAGGGCATCAACTGGATGACCGGTTCCTGCCGCCCTCCAACAACACCCACGGTTGGCAACCCTGCTTCACCGCGACCGGAATGGTCGCGGAGGCCGTCAGGAACATATGCCGCTATTTCGACGAACACCCGCGCGAAACGTCTTACTCGCTCGGCGTCAATGACTCCAGCGGCCATTGCGAGTGCGACCGCTGCTGCAACCGCGATCCCGGAGAGGATAACTTCCTGGGCCGGCGCGACGTCTCCGACTGCTACTTCGACTGGTGCAACCAGGTGGTGGAAGGGGTGCTCGGGCAACACCCGGGAAAGGTCTTCGGCTGCCTTGCATACAGCGAAGTCGCGCAGCCGCCCTCGAGAGTCAAGGTCCATCCAGCCCTGATCCCGTTCATGACCTATGACCGCATGAAATGGGTGGACGCCGGGCTGCGTGCCGAGGGTGAGGCCATGACGAAGCGGTGGCACAAGGCATGCCCGACGGTCGGCTGGTACGACTACATCTACGGCTCGGCCTACTGCGTGCCCCGCGTGTGGTTTCACCACATGGCCGACTACTACCGCTTCGCTCACGCAAACGGCGTGCGCGCGCTCTACGCCGAAGCGTATCCGAATTGGGGCGAGGGCCCGAAACTATACGTGGCGCTCAAGCTCCAGTGGAACCCGCAACTGGACGTGGACGCCTTGCTGCGCGACTGGTACGTGCGCGCGGTAGGCGCCGATGCCGCGGACGACCTGGCGGCCTACTACGCACACTGGGAGGAGTTCTGGACCCGTCGCATTCTAGACTCGAAGTGGTTCAGCAAGCGCGGGCAGTATCTCCCCTTCACCAGCCCTTCATACCTGGCAGACATAACCGAGGATGAAATGGCGGCGTGCCGCGCGCGGCTCGAACGGGTCGTCCGCAAAGCCGGGACGACCAAGCAGAAAGCGCGGGCCCGACTCCTGTTGCGCGCGTTCGAGTACTACGAGGCGTCGGTCATCGCATATGCGGCCATGGCGAAGTCATCCCGGCAGTCCGTCCGGACCGAGTCCGATGCTATCAGCGTGCTGGCCGAATCGGAGCGTTATGTGCGCATGGCGGAGAGACGCAGACAGCTAGCGACCGAGGTGTTTCCGAAAGACCCCGTTCTCCGGCACGGTTCAGGATGGGACCGGCTGCCGTTGGTGCGGGGGGAAAACTGGACCGCGGGCTTGCCCTGGGCGGCGTTCGGGTGGGCGCTCGAGTCGGACGGTCCGCTGCGAAAACGCATTCGCAACATCGCCGGCCGGGAGCAGCATCTTCTCGGCGATCACGCCCGGCTGATGCTGGCCCTGATCGACGGGGACCGCAAGCCGCTTTCCGGGAACCCGTCTTTCGAGCATCCTGGCGGCAAGTGGCCGAAGCCTTGGAGCCGCTGGGTCAAGTGGGGCGCCGGCTCGATGGTTCCAAGCCCGGACGCCGCGCGCAGCGGCGCTCTCGGCGTCCTCTGCAAGAGCGTGAAACGCGGCGCCCCCCACCAAACCGTTACCGTCACGCCCGGTCGATACGGAGCGGTCGCTTTCGTTAGGGTGCCACGCGAGCCGCAAGGAAACGCGACGATCACGTTGAGCCTGATGCCGCTGAACGAAGAGGGCACGAACCTGTCCTCGGGTGAACTGTCTGCGAAGATTGCGGCTGACGCCTGCGAGTGGACGCCCATCGCCGTGGCCGGTACTATTCCCGAGGAAGTCGGCGGAGAGACGGTGGAGGCAGTCAGGTTGATTGTCATCGTTGACGGTTTTGGGCCCGGGGAGGACGTGCATATCGATGATGTGACGATGTTTCGGTTATAGGTGAACTCGGCGCAAGTAACGGGCGCACCTGCGATCTGTTGCAGGGCCGCCGTCGGGCTTGTCCTGACGACTAACACAAGGAGCGACTAAGCACCCCGGGGAAACGCCACTGGAGACGGCGGTCCTCCGCCGTTACGATCAAGTGTGAGTGCACTTGGCGGAACAAACGAGCACTTCGTTTTACTTCTGTTTCCGTTTGTGCTCAACTGTCGCCCGTAACGGCGGAGGACCGCCGTCTCCAGGGGGAGAGGAGGAGTGACGATGGACAAGACCATGATGGGCATGTGCGGCGCCTACTGTGGCGTCTGTGAGTGGAAACCGAAGACAAGTTGCCCCGGGTGCCAGACCGCGCAAGGGGAGATGTTTTGGGGTGAGTGCAGCATGGCGAAATGTTGCATCGGCAAGGGCCTGACCCATTGCGGGGAGTGCCCTGATTTGCCGTGCGATCGGCTTAAGGCAGCATTCAACAACGGGGAGCATGGTGACCACGGAGAGAGACTTATCAACCTCAAAGCGTGGGCGAGAGGTGAGGACACGTACCTGAAGCTGCGAACGCTGAAGAAGTGAAACCGCCACCGGCCTCAATGCATCTCCACCCACGGCGTGTCGAGTCCCTCATCGAACGCGATC
Source organism: uncultured Victivallales bacterium (assembly GCA_964555035.1). Lineage (GTDB taxonomy): Bacteria > Verrucomicrobiota > Kiritimatiellia > UBA8416 > CAYOBW01 > CAZKRK01. Next base: position 3,393 of record CAZKRK010000248.1, read on the forward strand.
TCTTCGAACGGATAGCGTGGACGCGTTGGTGGCTCCTCGTTCGGGTATCCCGTGGGAATCAGGGCAACGGGGAAGAGTGACCCGGGCAGCTCGAGCAGTTCGGTCACCTTTTCGCTGTCGAACAGCATCACGAGGCATGTGCCCAAGCCCTGGTCCGCGGCTGCGATCATGAGGTTCTCGGCTGCGATCATGCAGTTGATCGTGATGACCGCGTCCGGCACGCTTTGCCGCTCGTATTCCTCGTACGCCTCCCGAATATCATCCGGCATTTCCGCGGCAATCGCTCCGAGCTCCGCCAACTCCTTCGCACGGCGAAACCGTTTGCGGAACGTCTTGCGGTCGCCCAGCACGACAATCGTGACCGGCGCGCGCCCGACATGTTTCTGTCCGTGGGCAGCTTCCCTCAGCTTCTCGCGCCTGTTATCCGCGCGGACGACGACAAACTTCCATGGCTGGGAGTTCGTAGCCGATGGCGCCAGCCGCGCCGCCTCCAGGCAACGCGTGATGAGTGCTTCGGGCACCGGATCGGGTTTGAAACGGCGAATAGAGCGGCGTGATGCGATGGCGTCAAGTGTTTCCATAGTGAGGAATGCGATACTCCCGCGGAAACGGAGGGTCAAGAACGGAATGGAGAGCATAGGCGGAGCGCGAAGTGAGTGGGCGAGCACCCTTTGGCATTGCGCGTTGACGGAGTCGCTGGATTTGGTACGGTCGTGGGGCAGCGTTCGTCCAGTGCGTGACGTTGCACCGCGCCGGGGCGTTCAGGGTTAGGATAAGAAAAGGAGGCGGCACCGATGAAATGCACGTCATCAGCCCTCTTTGGCATCTCGTTTGCCTTGTCGGTGATTGCGTCTGCGCATGCTGCAGACAAGACGATGGCGGACTACAAAGCCGTGTTCGAAAGAGAGAGTGCCAAGATCGAGGCGGAATCCAAGGCCTCGGCAGAGACGGCCTTGACCAGCTACGGCAAGAACCTTGCGATTGCCAGGGACAAGCTGAAGATGAGCGGCGATCTGGATGGAACCATCGCCGCCAAGCAGGAAATCGAGCGATTCACGAGCGAGAAGAGCGTGCCGAAGGAGCCGCCGTCCGGCGCGTCAGCATGGCTCGTCAGGATTCAGGCAGCTTACCATGCCGCCGTGCTGGAAGCGCAGCAAGTCAGGGCGCGAAAGACGGTCTCGCTTGTTGAGGGATACACGCGAGTGCTGAACGCCACCAAGAAGAAGCTCGTGCGGCAGGAGAAACTGGATGAAGCTATGGCGGTCGCGAACGAAATCAAGCGGGTGGAGTTCATTGCCGCCGATGCGCAGTCGGTAACGCCCGGCGTCACGAGCGGCATGACACCCGGTGCGAACACCGCAGCGCCCCGCCGCAACCGGTATCCGGAAGATGCGGTGGAATTCAGGAACCACCACTACTACTGGCTGCCTCTCCGCCACACTTCCGCCGTTGCGGGGAGAATCTGCAGGGAGCTCGGAGGTCATCTCGTGTCGATCGACAACCGGCATGAGTATGAGTTCGTCAAGGATTTGACCGTCAAGGCAGGACGTTGTGTGTGGTTGGATCTGACGGACGCGAGGACCGAGGGGATGTGGAAGAACTGGCGAGGAATGAGACCCCCCTTTCTCAAATGGCACGATGGCGAACCAAATGACCACGAGGGAAAGGAAGATGCGGCCTGTCTCAACTGGCGCAAGATGGGCATGGACATGACCGATGTCCCGGCCGACAGCCATCTTTCCGTGTTGTGCGAATGGGAGCCGGGCAGGACTCCGGATCCGGCGGCGGTGGCGGGACTTGGCCTCTGCGAAATATCCGTGCCGATACGCCGCGGGTTCTCGGTGCAGAAGCTCACACCGGGAGTCAATCGCCTGAGCGGAGGCTTCAGCGCCGCGTTCAGTCACGTCGGCATCGATCTTCGCGGTGCGCAGTTCCTCCGGGTGCCATGGCAGTCGAGCTCCACGCACAGCGTCACCGTCACAAAGCCGGGATACCTCTATGTCTACAAGATTTCGGACTTTCCCGGCGGCGACAAGTCTCGCTGGGAAGGCGTGCCGGATGCTCTCAGCGGCCCGTATCACGGCACCGGCGCCCGTCGTGCCAGGGTGAAAAATGGGGAGAAGCTGACGATCAAGGGCTACGAAGTAGGTTTCGTTGCCACAAAGATCACGCCCGAGTGAGCAACGCCGGCCGCTCCGGGTTCAGGTTCACCCCGGGAACGGCCCTTATCGGTAGTCGGTGATCAGTAGCGCTCCAAGGCGCACACGGTCTTGGCTAATCCGGCAGGGAAACTGCAAACCCGCCCTGTCATCCCGGGGGAGAGCGGGGGAGAGCGGGGTGACACGTCATCCCGGGGGAGAGCGGGGGAGAGCGTCATCCCGGGGGAGAGCGGGGGAGAGCGGGGTGACATCTTAATATTTAACTTTTCGCGTTGACTTGCTGCCTGTGTCTTGCGAGGTTGGGTGCATGGCAAGACCTTTGCGAGTGGACATTGCGGGCGGTTGGTCTCACGTATTTGCTCGCGGTTTGAACGGCATGAGGATTTTCGCGGATGACCGCGACCGGCAGCATTTCCTCGAACTGTTGGGATCGATGGTTGAACGCTACCGCGTGGAGTTGCACGCGTTTGCGTTGATGAGTAATCACTACCATCTGATCGTGCGTACTCCGGACGGAAATTTAAGCCGCTGCATCCAGTGGCTCAACCAGAGTTTCGCGGCGTGGTTCAACGTTCGCCATGATCGAAAGGGTACTTTCTTCCAGCGCCCCTTTGGAAGCGTACCGATAGAGAATGCGGCCTGGGCGTACGAGTTGAGTCTGTATGTTCATTTGAATCCGCTTCGCATCAAGGCACTTGGACTCTCGAAACGGCAGCGGCAGGCGGTGAACGTAACCGGAGTAGCAGCCAAACCAAGCGCCGATGAAGTGACTCGTCGCCTGAAGAAGCTGCGCGAATACCCGTGGAGCTCGTACCGTGCCTACGCCGGCTACGTGGAGGCACCGGGATGGCTTGTTACCGAGGAAGTCCTGCGGCGAGCGACCCGGCTGAAAGAGGAACGGGTAGCAACCTACCGTCGCGATGCTTGCGACCGAGTCAGCGGAGGTGGAGATCCTACTCGGCTGGAAGCCCTCAGAGACGGGTTGGCGATTGGCAGTGCGGATTTCGTCCGGCGGATCAAAGGACTTGGCTCGGAGATCGGGTTGACGCGGGAGACCTCAGGTAAACGGCGTTTGCGGCAACGGGTGACGATGGAAGAGGTGATCGGTGCCGTTGTCAAAGTCAAAGGAGAGCCCTGGGAGCAGTTCCGAGGACGATGGGGTGATCCGGGTGCCTCACTGGTGATGTGGTTGGCTCGTCAGTATACGGGGCTGACTCTGCGCGAGATTGGCCAGGCCGTCGGGGGAAAGGACTACGCGGCCGTGGCCATGTCAATCCGTCGACTTACCGCACGCCTACGCCGGGACAAGGCCCTGCACCAAGAGACAGCGCGGGCGTGCAAAGTGTTAAATGTTAAGATGTCTCCCCTGTGACCCTCCTGTGACCCTGCCGTCTATCCATCGTTGCGCCCTTTGCAGAGCTTGGCGGACCGCAGACTTCGCTTGGAACACTAACGGGTGGTCGCGGCAATACTTCCGGGTGGATTCGGAATTGTTGTGAGGAGGCGGCTGCCACCCGGCTGCCCGCTTCCGTCGGTATCGCTGCCGCTCTCGTTCTCTGCGCCTAGGACCGTGTTTCTTCCGGCTCTTGGCAGATGCGGCACTCTGGCAGCGGATGCACTGGTTTGACAGAATGTGGGGTTCAGTCCGGCGGACGGGGTAGAACTCGGTCGGCGGCTTCGCCTCGTGGCATGTACAGCATTTCTTCATGTCTATTGCCTCCTTCTACCCATAGGAGGTAATATCAAAGAATTATTATGAACCGCTGAGAGGTCGGCCAACGCCGCTCCTTCGCCACGTCTTCCTTCTGCCAAAGTGCCTTCGAGAGTCCCACCGCGCATGCCGGTCAGTCCGAATCTCGCTCCCACCTTGCTCTTGCCCGTATTCCTCGAAGGGTGCATATTGACTTCGTGGTGGCGGGCTGATGTCCTGCTGCCGGAAAACTGAATGAAGTCGCATCTTGCGGCTGTTGCTTCGCCTCGAAACCACCAGTGACGACAACGGGAGCAACGCTGACAGGACTGCGCCCCATGTGGGCGTGGCCTTTGTCTGCGTTCCCGTTAGGGCATCTGGTAGTGCCCGAGGCGAGGCGTGGCGGGGGTCACGCTCTTTTTCTTATGCGGCTCCCGCAACACTCAGAGGGGAGCCAAAACATGAAGCGTAGGATAGAGCGAGCGTTTACTCTTGTGGGTCGGCTGTCTGTATGTGGACTGCTCCTGTCGTCGGTAGGCTGTGCTGCCAAGAGGGGCGGCAACCGTTTCCCCGCGACTCCGAGAACAGTTCCAGCAGAGAGGGTGGCGTACAGTACAGGAACAGCCGGAGAGGGAAGCCATACTCGCAGGGAGCAGGATTCTGCTCCGAGCGAACGCCCCTCACGTCTGCCTGTGACGCCTCGTGCGAGTCATCCGCCCCGTTCATCCATCAAGCCCGAGAGACGGGTGGAAGAACCTGACTGTCGGGCAGCAAGTAACTCCGTACGAGAGATACCTGTTCCTCGACCAATCTCACCGGCTGAGAATAGCAAACCGTCCGGCCCCACCCTTGAATCCCATAGGGAGACGTACGAAGCTGAAGTCCAGAGAATCCGCACGGGCCACGCCCGCAAACTCAACGACCTTCTCGATGCCTACGCCGAGTCACTGGGTTCAGCCATCGCCGTCTTACGGAGAGCGGGAGACCCCGACCCGGTGTTGAGAGCCGTAGCGGAGAAGACCCGGTTTGAACGAGAGCGTACTGTGCCCCACACGCCACCCGATGACCTGCCCTCGGAAATCCACCGTGTTCAGCAGGGATACCGCGTTGCCGTGAAGACCGCTGAGGTCGAGAAGGGTAATCGCTTTGTTGACCTGACGAAGAAGTACATCGCGGCCCTTGGCCGACTGATGAAGGCACACACGGCTGCCGACAGACTCGACCTTGCCTTGGACGTGAAGACCGAGAAGGAGCGGGTAGGTTTCATCCTCGCCGATGTCGAAGCCAAAGTGGCCAAGATGACCGAGGCCGACTGCCTGCTACGATTCCGTGGTTGTGACCAGAACCATCGCGGCATCCACGAGAAGTACGCTCTGCAATTGAATGACGGTAATGTCGTCAGCTTTGATGAAAAAAGACAGGCCGTGGGTGAAGCGGGCGAACGGCGGGAGGACTGGGAACTGTATGAGTTCTCATTGAGATGCAGCTTGAGGCCAGCAGGACAGAATGCCCTCCGCATTTGGCTGGTGACCCGCCATATGAAGGACGGGGCAGGTGGTGCCCTCATGTTTGACTTCATTGAACTCCGCAGGGAGAAAGGACTGATGTGGCGGATTGGGACCGAGGATTTCTCGCTTCGTGAGTTCAGTGGACGCGCTGCCGTGGGGAGCAACAGGACGCATGTTGACAGGAAGAAGCGCGTCATGTCATTCAGGATTCCTTCCGGTGAGAAGGAGCCAGACCCGAGGCACTTTCTTGGACACCTTCTTGACTCCTCATACGAGAGAGGTTGCCCCGAGCTTGTCATCATCTTCTGACCGGCGTTCCTCTGGAGCAATGTCGCGGTCAGCCGCCCCGTGACCGGCTGCATCTGTGAACGCCTTCACCATATCCTACTGGTTTGCCCAGAATCGGATTTGGCCCCCTTGCGGATTTTCTCGCGAACGTGTTTGGAGCCTCATATCCCTTGCTTGGTTTCCATTTCGATAATTGACCCATCCCTGCGACTCGGTAGCGACTGAGGCTTGATGGCTGGTTCAGCAGTCCGGTACTCTCCATTCATCAACGAGAACGAGAAATGCTCAGGGGGAAGCACCATGTCGAACAGACCATCACGAGGCGAAGATTGGTTTAGAGATTTGCAGGCACAGAGCAATCAGGCGGCATTTCTCAAATCGTTGGTCAACTCGACACCGCCGACGTTTGAAGACGAACACCTCGACTTCAAAGGGGCAGATAAGCTCACGGATACTGACATCAAGAGACTGTGGAGCAAGTCGCTGTCTGGTTTTGGGAACACGGCGGGTGGAGTCCTTGTGTGGGGCATAGACGCGAGGAAGGACAACGCAACGGGCGTAGACTGCGCCAGCGGTTTATCCTTAGTCCCCGACCCACCAGTGCTTCTGTCGCGGTTGAAAGAACTCCAGCATCAAGCCTGTGACCCTCCCGTTCAAGGGGTCGAGTACCTGCATTGCGTGGACCCGGCAGACAAGGGGCCGGGGTTCGTCGTGTGCTTTGTCCCGGAAAGTCCGTTCAAACCCCACCGAGCCGAGCTATGCAAAAAGAGCTTCTTCATCCGGGTTGGCGACAGTTTCGTGGAACCGAACGTGGCGATTCTCAGAAGTATGTTCTACCCACACACACACTCGTGGCTGTGGGTAGAGATGGCCGTGACCACTTGTGTTGAGGACCAGCGCGGGTACTCAGTTGCGATTGAGGCGCGAATCCACAACACCGGTACCGCAACGGCGAGCAACGTTCTGGTCGTGGTGCAGACGGAGCGCAACGGGGGCTTTGAACCAGCCGTCAACTGGCAGAAGATTGGTACTCCGCAGGGAAAGGTGGGGTTTGTCTCACCCGGTCTGCCGCTACACCCCGGTCAAGCGTCACAGGTGTTCCGCTACTGTGAATTGCAGCAGCGGCTTGCGGATACGGAGTTCCGTCTGTTGCTTTATGCCGAGAACCGCGAGCCACTTGAAACCACTATCCGATTCACAAGAGACGACCTTGATGACAGGATTCGCATCGAAGGCGAGTCCACGGTAGGGACATGGCACCGGGCTTCAACTCCCTAGTAGACGAGGCCAGCGTCAACGTCGCCCCTTGAGCAACCAGTTGACCGTGACCCCGAGGGCCTTGGCAAAGCCGACCAATTCATAGTCCGCCACCTGCCGCATCCCGAGTTCAATTTTGGCAATGCTGACACGGCCAATCTTGACACGAGTCTTTGCGAGAGCCCGTGACAAATCGGCCTGCGTCATTCCGGCTTCAGTCGGGGAAGGGACACACCTTCTGTGCGGTCGAGGCGGTATTCTTGTGGGGTGGTGGGTGCCTGGTGCGAAGCTGCGGGCCTTGGAGGCGGTTGGTGGCGCGCCGTTGGGATGGTCAGCGCCATTCAGCCGCGTTGTTTGGGCACGGTTTCGCCGAGCGAGCGGGTTTTGGGCCCTATGAGGGCAGAGTTCGGCCGTGGGTGGCGGGGCGATTTCGCGAGTATTGGGCGGTACCGGGAATCTACCCGGCCCGCGGCGTGGCTATGACTTCGAGGCGTAGTCTCCGCGCGGTGCACAGCCCATTCCATTGTGCGCCGGCCATGGGACGTGCGCCCGTTTTGCGCTTGGCTCCGAAATGGTCGCGGTGGCGCTTGAAGACTCCATCGACATAGGCCCGTGAGCCCAGTACGAGGCCGTCGGAGAAGGGAGACAGGGGAGACATCTTAACAAGTAACAATTGGACGTATCAGGAGGTAACTGTTTAGCCCCCATTGGGTCGCGGGTAGGCGGCGAAGGCAGCGGCGGGC
>CAZKRK010000249.1:0-10985 GCA_964555035.1 uncultured Victivallales bacterium
CGAGTGGTTGGAGCATTCAACTTGCGAGTCAAATCGCCATTTACTGAGGTCTGGTGTACGGGCTGTTCCGTTTCTCTACTCAATCGCATAAGCGATCGCGTGGGAGAGCCGGCGACCATCACGGATGTACTCACCGGCGCCATCAACCTGGTCTACCACCCGACGATCATGGCGTTGGCGGGCGAGGGTGCGGGCGCCGCGCTTAAGCAGGCCTACGACCGGGGTAACTACGTGCTCGTGCTGGAAGGCGGTGTGCCGACGGCGTTCAACGGACACTGTTGCATCGCCTACAGCTTCGACGGGAAGGAGGTCACCTACCAGGAGGCCGTGACCGATTGCGTGGCCCGCGCGTCCGCCGTGGTCTGTGCCGGCACGTGCGCTTCTTTCGGCGGCATCCCGCGATCGATGAGCAACCCGACGAAGGTCGTCAGCATTTCGGAGCTCACGGGAGCTTCGACGATCAACATCTCCGGGTGTCCGGCCAACCCCGACTGGGTGGTCTGGGCCATCGTCCAACTCATCCTCGGCAAAACGGTGACACTGGACGAGGACAACCGGCCGGTCGATCTTTACGCCAAGGATCTCAACGGCGATCCCGCGCCGGAGCTCATTCACGATAAGTGCCCGCGCAACGGAGAGGACGAGGCGGCAAGCTTCACCGATACCGTCGGCAAGTGCCTTGTCAAACTGGGTTGCCGGGGACCGGATACCCGCGCCCGCTGTGAGAATTGCTGGAACGGGATTGCCGGGCAGAACGGCAAGTGGTGCATCGGCGTCAACGCGCCCTGTCACGGTTGCACGGAACGGTCGTTCCCCGGTCCCGAGTCCTTCTATTCGCAATACAGCACCATTTAGAAAGGCGGTGATTCATGCCGGTTGTTTCCGCTGCGATAGATCCCGTTACCCGCATCGAGGGTCACCTCAAGGTTGAGATAGACGTCGACACGGTCGACGGCGTCCAGCAGGTTGTGGATGCCCGCTCGGTCGGCACGCTGTTTCGCGGTTTCGAGGAAGTGCTCAAAGGACGCGACCCGCGCGACGCGCCAATTATCACCTCGCGCATCTGCGGTGTGTGTCCGACGGCACACAGCCAGGCCGCGGTGTCGATGTTGGATGCCGCTTTCGGCGTTTCGCCGCCCACGCCGGGGCGGCTCCTTCGCAACCTCGTCCACGGCGCCTGTTTCGTGGAGTCGGACATTTTGCACTTCTACCTGCTCTGTCTCCCCGACTTCATTCGTGGTCCCGGCATGGCGCCGTGGCAACCGGGGTGGGACCTGGGGCGCAAGCTTGACCGGCGCACGGAAGATGCCTTGCGCGCCAACTACCTCCAGGCCGTCACGATGCGTCGCAAGGCGCACGAGATGGGGGCGATCTACGGCGGCAAGCTACCGCACACGCCCGCCTTTCTGCCCGGCGGTTTCACGGCCGTAGCCACCGCACAGTCAAAGACGGACTTCCAGGCTTACCTGACCGAGCTCATCAACTTCACCCGTGACGTCTACATTCCAGACGTCGAGCTGGTGGGGTCGATGTTCGACGAATACTGGCGGCTCGGGAAAGGACACGGCCACCTGCTCTCCTTCGGCGTGTTCCTGATGAGTGACGGTGATCCCATTCACCTCTTGCGGCAGGGGCGTGTGAAAGACGGGGCGGGCCAGGTGCTCGACATGGACGAAACCAAGGTCGCCGAGCACGTGACACATGCGTGGTACGACAACCGCGACAACAACAAGCATCCCTCCGTGAGTGACACGACGCCGATTCATCCCAAGGAAGGCGGCTACTCGTGGCTGAAGGCGCCTCGATACGAGGGCGACGTCTACGAGTGCGGACCCTTGTCGCGCATGACGGTGAACGGCGACTACGGCGGCGGTGTGTCGGTCATGGACCGGCACCTGGCGCGGGCACGCGAGTGCCTCAAGATCCTCCTGGCCATGCAGGACTGGCTGACCGCGTTGTCGACCGACACGTCCGGTGTAGCGACCCACACGTTGCCTGAGACGGCGACGGCGGCCGGACTGACCGAGGCGCCCCGCGGCGCGCTTGGGCATTGGATCCAGATTGCCGGCGGCAAGATCCGGCGTTACCAGGTGATCACGCCGACCTGCTGGAACTGCTCTCCGCGCGATACGGCCGGTGTTCGCGGGCCGATGGAAGAAGCACTCGTCGGCACGCCTATCGCGAAGATCGACGAGCCTATCGAGGCGTTGCGGGTGATTCACTCATTCGATCCCTGCCTGGACTGTGCCACGCACGTGATGCGGCCTGACGGACGGGAAGAGAAGGTTATTGCGACGGGAAGGGGAGGCACCCGCGTCATCGGATAGAGATTATGGACCGATCGACGAACATCGTGGTCATGGGAATCGGCAACCTGCTGTGCGCCGACGACGGGGTGGGGGTGCACGCGGTGCGGGAGTTGACACGCAAGTGCCATCCTGCTCGTCAGGCCGTAGCCCAAAGGCGAAGGCTGAAGCGAAGCCCGGGATCCGAAGGGGAACGGGCGGAGTCGAAGGATCTCGTGTCTTTCGATTACGCCGGGGGTGATTGCCCGTCTCGAGATTCCTCGACTCCGCTGAGCGTCGCTCGGAATGACAAGACCGTCACTTTCGTCGATGCCGGTACGGCGATTCTGCACGCGCTGCCGTTTGCGGAGGAGGCCACGCACCTGCTCGTGATCGATGCGGTCAAGGCCGGACGCGAGCCCGGCTCAGTGTACGAGTTTGACGGGTATGAAATGGCGAGTGCGGCCGACGTGCAGTCGCTGCATTCGCTTGGCCTGAAACAGGCTTTGGAGTTCGTCGAGCCGGACCGGCGTCCCGAGACCTTCACGGTGTTGGGAGTTGAGCCGGCTCTTGTGGAGTACGGAACGGAGCTTTCTCGCCCCGTGCGCGCGGCGCTGCCCGACGTGGTGGCGCGGGCGGACAGGGTAGTCTCCGATTGGACGACAGGTGGAGACGGAAAATAGCTATGAGCATAAGAAGAACAAGCAGCATGAGTCTGGCACTGGCGGCGTTGCTGGCGCCGCGGCTCTTCTGTTGGGGCAGACCGACGGCACGGTGACGTTTCGCGTCACCACGCAGGATCCCGCGGACGTAGCCTATAATCCCAGAAACTGCATGGCTATCTGGGTCACGACAGGGACTGGCGAATTCGTTAAGACGTTGAAGCGGCGAGCCAACAGTCGAATCAGGTACCTCTACAAGTGGATTGCCGATTCCAACAGGGACGTAACCGACGCCATCACGGGCGCCACCATCAACAGCCACCAGACGCACAACGTGACATGGGACTGTCGCGATACCTCCGGGGCACTTGTGCCGGACGGCACCTATCGGATTCGAGTGGAGTTCACCACGCGAAACGGGCAGGGACCGTACACGTCGACGAGTCACATCCAGTTCACGAAGGGGGCCTCGCCGGTGACGCTCAATCCGGCCGACTACAACTACACGTCGAGTCCGTACACCGGCAGTATCGAGTTCAAGAACATTCAGCTCGTGTATACGCCGTCCTCGATTCCCCACGACATCGAGGTGTCGAACATCGACGCTCCGGCTTCGGCCGTGGCCGGCTCAACGGTTCAGGTTACCGTGACGGTCGACAACCTGACGGCCACTGAAGAGTCGAACGTGGCCGTTGAGCTGCGTAACACGACCGCCGACACGCTGATCGGAACCCAGACCATCACGACCCTGGCCGGGAGTGGATCGGCTCAGAAGACTTTCAACTGGAACACAACCGGCCTGCCTAACAGCGACTACGACCTGACGGCGAAAGCCGGGCCTGTCCCCGATGAGGGATCGACCGGCGACAACCAGCGCGTGACGACCGTCACGGTACGCGCAGCCGTGCACGACATCGCCGCGACATCGGTCGCCGCGGCCGCGCGCGTCGCTCCGGGTTCGACGCCGAACGTGACCGTCGCGGTCACGAACCTCGGAGACTTCACCGAGTCGTTTGACGTGGTTCTGAGCGATCTCACCGCGGGTTCTGCTGTCGCAACACAATCGGTGTCGTCGCTGGCATCGGGCGCGGGACGGAACGTGGTCTTCCCGTGGGCGACGTCCGGTTTGATCCAGGGGGCGCACCAGCTCAAGGCCATGGTTGAGCCGATGGCGACGGAGTGGAACCTGGCGAATAACGAGGCGAAGGTATGGACGGCCATTGCGACCGGCAGTGAAGCGCGGACGTTGGTCGCGAAAGGGAGCGAGTGGGAGTACAACGACCAGGGCGTTGACCTGCACGGCTCAAACTGGAAGGAGTCGACGTACTACAGCAGCCTGTGGGAGTCCGGGGACGCCCAGCTCGGCTACGACGAGGGCGATGAAGCAACGTTACTGTCGTTCGGGAGTGACTCCAACAACAAGTATCCGTGTTACTACTTCCGCAAGTCATTCGTTGCACCTGCGACGCCCGAGGCGTTGAGTGCAGCGCTCGTGCGCGATGATGGCGCCGTGGTCTATATCAACGGCCGGGAAGCCATTCGTGACAAGATCGCCGCCGGACCGACACAGTATGACCAGTTCGCGATCGACGGGGCCGTGGGCGGCGGCGATGAGGATACGTTCTTCCCCTTCACACTGGACCCCTCCCTGGTCGTTCCCGGGATCAACGTCGTGGCGGTTGAGCTGCATCAGATAAACGCGACGAGCAGCGATATCAGCTTCGATTTCGAGTTGACCGCCACCATGCCCACATGGACGGAGCAGCCGGACGTGGCCGTCACCGACGTTTCAGTGCACGATGCCCTGGTTGGCGACGTGGTGGACGTCGATGTGACTGTAGCGAACCAGGGCAACGCACCGGAAACGTTCACGGTCTCCCTGAACAACCTGGATGGAGGCGGTCTCGTCGGATCGGCGCAGGTTGACGAGCTCATGCCTGGAGCGATCGAGCACGTGCATATCGCCTGGCCGACGCTTGGGCTGACAGCCGGCGACTATCGCCTGCAGGGCACGGTTTCCGGCGTTAGCGGGGACGTTGACCCGGGCGATGACTCCCTGGTGACGACCGGTACGGTCGTGTCGACCGGACTCGCTCCCGTCTCCGCCTCCGTTGCCGGGAGTATTGGCGGCCTTTGCGAAGATGTTGCCATTGACGGCGACACGGCCTACCTGGTCGCGGGTGCGTCGCTGATCGCCCTCGACGTGTCGACACCTGCGACTCCCGCCGTGCTCGGTAAGCTGCACCTGGCCGGGCTGTGTACGGAGATTGTACTCAGCGGCGACATCGTTTACCTCGCATGTGGGGCGGAGGGAGTTCAGATTGCCGACGTGTCCGCGCCGACCGCGATGGTGCATCGCCTTTCTTACAATACGTCCGGCCATACTCACGACATCGCCGTCTCGGGGACCACGCTCTACATTGCGGATGGCGCGAGCGGCCTTCGTGTCCTGGATGTGACTGACCCCGAGAATCCCGGCGTCGACAACGTTGTTCCCGTGGGCGGTGCAGCGTACGCGGTTGCCGTGAGTGGGACGACGGCCCATGTCGCCGATGACAAGGGGGTCGTGATCCTGGACCTCTCGACGCCGGCGACGCCCGTTGAGCTGGGACGTGTTTTGGGACTCGGCTTCGGACGGGCTCTCGCGCTGTCCGGTACGACGCTGTACGCCGGGGACGCCGATGGCGAGCTCTATGTGGTGAACGTGGCGAGCCCGGCATCGGCGTCGATCGGCGGACAGGTGCGTTTGCCGGGGCCCGTGCGGGACATCATCCTGGATGGCACCATGGTGTACGCCGCCGTTGGTGTGGCCGGTGTGTCGGTCATCGACGCATCGACTCCGGCGTCGCCTGCGCTCGACGGTACGATCGTACCGGACGATGAAGCAACTGGACTGGCATGGTTGGGCAACCAGCTGTGTGTGTCGGACGGATACGCCGGCATGCGCGTCGTCACGACCACTGTGCCGGGGTCCTCTCTTGTGGGCTCCTACGAAGGTGTCAGCCGGGCGCGGGCGGCCGTGCTCTCCGGCGACCATGCATTTCTGGCCGCGGGGAACCGGGGTGTACGGGTCTACGACGTGTCGTCGCCCGCCGCGGCGGTTTTTGCCGGTAGCTCTACAATCTCAACCAACGCGCGTGATGTTGCCCTGAGCGGCGACACGCTTTACGTGGCGGATGGGCAGTACGGGCTGGCCCTGTTCGACGTCAGCAGCCCGGGCGCGCCGTCGCCATTGGGGCGCTACGCTTCCACGAACATGGGCAGCGTCCGCGCCGTAGCCGTGTCGGGTACTGACGTTGCGATTACGGATGGCCGTCGCGTCGAGAGAGTTGACGCAGCCACGCCCGCAAGCCCGGCCTTCACCCACGCCTACGCTCCCGCCGGCTACGTGTACGGCATGAGCTGGCACGGCGGGCACGTCTACGTGGCCGCGGGCCGTTCCGGACTGGTTGCCCTTGACGCGGCTGACCTGGGCGAGACCGATACGCTCGCCCTGTCCGGCGTCGCGGTTGACGTGACGGTTGACGGCACCAACGCCTTCGTGGCGGCCGTTGATGGCGGATGGCACACGGTGGACATCGGCAACCCAGGTTCCCTTGGCCTGGTCGGCACGCGTACGTCCGAAGGGGACGTGTCGGCGGTGACGGCTGCCGGTGGGCGCCTGCACGTTGGCAACGACGTGCCGACGGCCTCGGCACTCAACGTCTCTGCACCGCTGACGCCCGTCCCCCTCGGGAACGCCGTTCCACTGGCACGGTGCATGCACATGGTCCGGGATGGCGGCCTGGTCGTCGCTTCCGAGGATGAGGGCGGTGTCGCACTTCTGGCGTCAGGGATCGTCGATGTCGACGGCGACGGCATGGACGATACGGTGGAGCAGCAGATCGTCGACGCCGACCCGCACGACGACATCAACTCCATCGATGACGTGTTGCCCGGCGACGACTTCGATGGCGACGGGCTGTCAAACGGGGCCGAAGCCGTGGCCGGCACGTCGGCGACGGATGCGGGTTCCGTTTTCGCCCTGGCATCGCCTGGAGACGCTGAATCGGCCGATGACTTCGTTTTGCGCTGGTACAGTGTCGCGGGGAAGAGCTACTCCGTCCTCAGGTGCACCGACCTGAGCGGCGGCTTCTCGTCGATGGCGACCGGTATCCCGGCCAGGCCGCCCATGAACGCGTACACCACGACCGTCACATCTGCGTCGGCCTATTATTCGATTGCTGTGGAGTAGACCCAGACGGAGGATAGTTATGCGCAGGGGAATGGCTTGTGCCGTATTCGCGGCATTGACGACGTGTGCCGTGGCCCAGGATTCCTGGACACTTATGCGGCGTAACACCATGCAGGTGCTGGCGCGCGGGCGACCAACCCGTGAGAATCGCCGCGGGAATCTTCGCGCCAGTGATCGCGGCAAAAGTCGGCATCGTATCCATCGCCGTCGCGATTTCGGAACAGACCGTTCCCACCGGAATTCTTGCAGGCCAGCGCATAATGCACGGTACTCTGTGTCCGCCTTCATAGGAGGATCCTTCAGCTATCGTTGTCCCAATTCCTGACCCGGTTCCACAGGAAAAGGTGCTGCCGATTGTCTTCTGGCCCATAGCATGGGAATCTACGCCACCGGAAGACAACCCGTTCGAGCTGTCCGGGGATTTTGCCGGCTTCAACCTTACAGCGTAAGGGGTGCCGCGTAGACCGGTGAGTCAGTTGTCGGCTCGGCCCCGTCCAGCGTGTACCGGATCACGGCCGACGGCTCAGCCACCCTCAGCTCCAGCGTGACCGTATTCGTGTAGAACCCGGCGGGAACGGAGAACGCCGGTGGCGCCGCGAGGCGAACCGTGCCGGCCGTATTGGACATGCCGGGCGTGGGGTTGAGGTAGGTTGCTTTGTCTGCGTGTGCCGGGAAGCCGTACGAGACGTCGGCGTGTTGGGGCGGGTAGCCGGGCGCGAAGGAGCACGCGACGTTCGTCAGGGGGTCGAGCAGGGCCAGGTACTCCCCGTCACCCGACAGCCTGAAGTTCGTGTGCAGGCGGCCATTCGTGCCGGGGCGATCATTGCCCGAGGCGAACACGATGAGGAAACCGTGAGAGGGAATATTCGTGGACGGAAAGGTCCATCGGGTTGCGTTGGCCGCGTCATCCGTTAAGTGCCAGCCGGCCAGGTCGATAGACCCGGCCGAGCGGTTGTGCAGCTCGATCCAGTCAGAGTACTCGCCGTCTTCGTCCTGCAGCGTGCTGCTGTTCAATGCCAGGAACTCGCTGATGGTGATGTCCTGCGCCCCGGCGGGCAGGGCGAGGGCGAGCAGAAGCAGGACGGTGGAGCCCGCCCGCTTTCCGTATGCACCCGATCCGTGCCTCCGTTCTGCGGAAGAAAACATCAGATATCCAGCCTTGGGAAACGCAGTCAGCCCTTTCCCTAATGAACCACTACTTATACTAGCATGGACGCCCGACATTGCCAGACGATCGAGACGTCTGAGAGAAAGTACAGTCAAAAGGACGTGACTACTTGTGCTGTCTGTCGTGATGCGATACACTATCCGCTCTTGATGTTCTGAAGTGGCTACAGAGTAGAGGGTGACATTCCACCGGTTTCGGCTGTAGTCGGAACTGTTGGAAGAGTAGCCGGCGGGAGGTTGAGAGTGATGAAGAGCAGTGTGTTTGCGGGCAGAGGTTTGGTGTGTATGGGATGCGCGCGGGGTGGGGCGTTGGTATTGGGGCTGCTTCTGGCGGCCGGATCGGTTGTCCGGGCGCAGACGACGTATTACTGGGACAACAACGGCGCCACGGCCGGTTTCGGCGCGGCGGGCGGCACGTGGGCGGCGCCCACGCCGGGCGGTACAACGGGGTGGAGCACCGATAACACCGGTGCGTCCGCGATCGGCTCCGTTACCACCACTACAGGCGATACGCTCTATTTCGGTTTCGACCCGGCTGCCTTGGGGTCGGGCACCGTTACTGTTTCCGGCACGCAGGCCGCCGGGAACATCCGATTCGGCAATGGCTCGGGCGCGATTGCCTTAACGGGTGGAACCATCGACATGTCCAGTGGTGGCAATGCCACGATCTGGGCGCAGACCTCCGGCGGCGCTACGGCATTGAACACGCACACGATCGACAGCAACATCTCAAAGACCGACGGTACGAGCAGAATGCTCCGCTTCGGCACCCAGAACACCACTGATGAGATATACAACATCAACGGTGATATCAGCGGCAATTGCTGGATGGAAGTTCGAATGCGGAACTACGTCGGTATTACCGCTCTGAACGGGCTCAACTCCTTCGGAGGGAACGTCAGTCTTGTCACAGGACAGTTGAATGTGAACTCAGTCGCCAACATCGGTGCAAGCTGTTCGCTGGGTGCCGGCAGTGCCCTCGGCATGGCTGGCGGTGGAGGTCAAGCGCCGTTTCTCTGGTATACGGGCAGTGTGGCGGGATCCACGGACCGAGCGATCAACATAAGCGGAGGCGGGAATGTCCGCATTGTCTCCCAGGATGCGCCGCTGACCCTGGCGGGGAACATCACGGGTACCAAAGCCACCTTCCAGACCGCTCTCAAACTCAGTGGTGATGCGGGTGGCGGAGCCAATTTCAACGAGATCTCGGGCGTACTGGGAAGTAATGTGCGTGTCAACATAGAGAACGCCACCCCGGACGGTCCCGGCACCCACGCGGAAGCGGGGCGTTGGCTCTTCTCTAACAACAACTCCTACAGCGGCACCACCACCATTGCAGCCAGCAGCATCCTGAAAATCACCCACTCAGGCGCCCTGGGTGACACGCTTCAGGGAACCACAGTTTCCGCCGGCGGCACGCTCGAACTCGGCCACTCCGGTGGCGTCCCCGAGGCCATCACGATCCATGGAAACGGCGTGGGCGGCATCGGCGCCATCTACAGCACCGGCGCAGATTCCGACATGGGCGGCACCCTGACGCTGGGATCGGATGCCACGATCGGCGGCACCGCGCGCATCGATATATGGGGCCAGATCACCGACGGTGGCGGCGGGTATACATTGACCAAGAAAGGAACCTTCGGCTTTGTGCCGTCCGGTGCGGCGAATTACACGCACCTGTTGGTCGACGAAGGGACCATTACTGTGAACGGCAACAGTGCCCTTCCGGGAGGCCCCGGCACGACGGTGACGAACAACACCGAAATAACGCTATGGTCGAACCGGACGATCGCCAACAGCCCGAACGTTACCTGTAATGACGGTAGTCGATACCAGGCGTCGCGAAGCGTGGCAAACAGCTCGTCGATCAACGGGACGATGCTCCTGAACGGAGCGGTGAGCTTCAACTCATGGCGCACTGAACACACGATGTACAGCGCTATCAGCGGCACGGGCAGCCTGACGGTGAAGTCCATCGTCAATAACCCGGACGACGCGAAGTACATCTTCGCCGGCAACAACACCTACTCGGCAAGCACGACGGTCGGCACAGGCGCATCAGGCGTAGGCAAGATGACGTTGGAGGCGGGCTCAAACTCTGGTCTTTCCCCCAATTCCGCCCACACGGTCACCGCCAACAGCACGCTCAGACTGAATGGATACAACGGCTCGATCGGTTCGCTGGCCGGAGCCGGCGCAGTTGAAAATGGCGGGTATGCCTCTCCGCTGGAGGACGACTTCAGCAGCGCTAACGTTACATACTGGAGCGCCCGCGTATGGGAGGATCAGATCGACAGCGGCTGGATCACCTGCGCCAACACTGAGTGGTTCGTTGGCGGAGGCGTCATCACGAATGCCGCCACGACCGCCGGGGGCTATCCGGCCGCCAAACCGGCCGAAGGAGCCCTGGCCCAAGTGGTCAGCAATACCCATGACGGAGATGCCGTCACGCTCGAGTTCGACTATGACGTCGCGGCGGGCGATACGCTGTATGCCAATTTCTGGGGTTATACCGGTACCGTGAGTGGTCTCGACGCCATGATGATGAACACCGAGCCGTGTAACGGCAATTGCAGCAATCTGGAAGGGGGATCGTTCACCACACTGGACACATTCAACCTGAAAGACGGTGCCACG
>CAZKRK010000250.1:0-10969 GCA_964555035.1 uncultured Victivallales bacterium
GCTTCTTTCCCAACTTCCAAATCATTTTTGCCGCCCCATTTGTTTTTTGGTTTTTCCCTTACCCCCCCCCCCCTCATCCATTTCCCGATAAGCGCGTCAGACATCCTCTCACCCTTCGCTCTCTTCGTGACTTTCTGTTCAGAACTCCATTTCTCTCGACTCGTTCACACGCAACGTCAACGCTCCAACACGGGGGATCGCAATGGCACGCTTCATATTGAGTAAATGGCATGGGCTCAGTTCCGCATCGAGGTGGCTGCTTTCATTAACCGTCGCCACGGGGGTCGGTATCGCGGTCTGGGCCACGGCCCAGGACGCTCACAAGAAGGGCGTCGAAGCAGCACCACTTGGCCGCCTGTTCATAGATTTCGGGAACCCCCTCTTCACACAGGGCGACGACTATGTGCTCCCATGTGGCGTGGGCGGATTTGTCAACTCGTACCGGTTCGATGGGCAGTGGCGGACCAACCCGCCGGCATGGTACGTGGCCGCATCCGAATCCAACGACGTCGGCAGCCTCAGCATCGAACTCGACCGCGCCCTGCTTGCCGACGACCTGATCATGGAACTTGGCCTTCATGACCACGCCGACGGAGCATCGCTCTTCATAGATCTACGCGATGCCGACGGCGTTGCCGTGGCGACAAATCTCTTCGGCAATATCCTGACGGGTACGAAGGCCGACGTCGAACTGAAACTCATCATCCCGCTTGCCGCCAATCCTGAGGCCGCCATCATCGTTGTCAGGCGCGGCGCCGGTGAGATCACAGTCTTTGATGCGCTGCTCTACACCGAATACGCACCCGAGAGTGACCGAAAAACCCCGCCGAACAGATCGGATTCGGAAGACGACCGTCTTCCGGCGCCCGACAACGTTGCCGCCGCACCATCGACGCTCAAAACGCCCCAAACGCGCAACGAACCGCTGCTCTTAGCCTATCAGCCCTTCGACTATGCGACCAACACCACGCTGCTCGACGCCGGCGACCACGGCAACTTCGGCAATGCCGAGGGTTTCACCAACGACTGGATAGACGTGAACGACTCCTGGGTCGCCAGCGGGGGCTCGTTGACCTATGTGGACGCCGCCGGCAACGTCCTGCTGACGTCGGGCAACCACGCCGCCGGGAAGGGGGACAGTGGGTGGGACGTTGCAGCCCTGGAGCTCGACCTGGGCCGTCCCGGGTGGGCGCCCTACCTTGACGGGGACTCGGTCAAGCAGGGCGGAACGCTTTGGATCAGCTACCTGGCAAAGGACTCGCGATTCCACAATGGCAGCTACTTCAACCTCTCTCCCACCTCCAATCCGGGCGACGGCGGAACTCAGGGTCGCCCCGGCGAAGGGGTGCTCGCGTTCGGAGAGCAGTACAACAACAGCAACGACTTCGCCCTCTGGGTCGACAAAGCCCGGCACAAACCCGACGACAACAGCGCAGTCAACGAGACGCAATTCGTCGTCATTCGTCTCGACCTGACAGACGCGCCGAACGCGGATGCTGCCTACGCCTGGCTTAACCCGCGATTGGACTCCGAGCCGGCGCTCTCCAACGCCTTTCGTACGGTGAATACCGGCGGCGCCCCCGACCGCAACCTCAGTCTGAAGTTCCTCTCGTTCCGCGCCGGGAACCCCTCTGCGATCGACTTCGACGAAGTCCGCATCGGCACGACCTACGCCGACGTGGCGCCGATCGCGGCCGTTCCCAGGATCGCCGTGACGCCGGCTGCGCTCGACTTCGGCGCCATCGCCGGGGACAGCAACGCGACGCAATCGGTCACGGTGACCAACTTCGGCGACGCCGTGCTCAATGTCGCCGGCTTCTCCTTCAGCGGCGCAGACACCGGCCTGTTCGCCGTCGTGAGCGCGCCTCCGCCCTGGCAGGTACCTGTGGGTGCCTCAACCAACGTCACCGTCACATACGCCCCCGCCTATCGCCAGGGCGCCCATTCGGCCACGTTGACGATCGAGTCCGACGCCGCCAACGCCCCGGCCACCAACGTCACGCTTTCCGGCTCGGCCACGACCATTCCCATGCTCCTGGCGTACCAGCCGTTCGACTACCCCACGACAACCACCAACATCTCCGCCGGCGACGACGGCAACTACGGCAATGCCTTCGGTTTCGCCAACGACTGGATGAACACCGGCTGGCTGAGCGTCACCGGGTCGCTCGGCTGCATCGATGCGGGCGGCAACATGCTTGAGACAAGCGGCAACCACGCCGAAGGCCCCGGCGGCAAATGGAGCAACGGCGCCGTGCGGCTCGATCTCAGCAGCCACCTCTGGACGCCCTACGTCACCGACGGCCACGTCGAGAAAGGCGGAACGCTCTGGATGAGCTTCACGGTTCAGGACATCAAGGACTCCAACGCCGCCTACGTCGGCCTGACCTCCTCCACCAATCCCGTCGGCAGCCACCCGGCAGCCCATGACCTGGCCTTCGGCGAACGCTACCAGAACGGCGAAACGATGCTGATTCTGGACACGAAGCGCGCCGGGACCAACACGTACTTCACCGGCAGGCATCTCGTGGTCATCCGCCTCGACTTGACCGATGAGTCCGGCGAAGACCAAGCCACCTGCTGGCTCGACCCCGCCCTCGATGTCGAGCCCCCCGAAGCCGAAGCGGCCGCCCAAACCCCCACCGGTGTCACCGACCTCTCCGTCAACCACCTCTACGTCCGCAACGGCAACCCCAACGTCACCGACCTCGACGAGATGCGCATCGGCACCACCTGGGCCGATGTCATGCCCTTCACGCCCCCCACCGACACGGACGGCGACGGCCTCCTCGACCGGGAAGAAGCCGTCTACGGCACTTCGCCCACCTCCGTCGACAGCGATGGCGACGGTACGGCGGACCTGGTGACGGTCGCGACGCTTGACGGCACGAACACCTCGCACCGAAACGGCGATTGGACCGAGAACGGCACGGTCCTCGAAGCTGCCGACGATCTCACCATGCGCGCCGAGTATGCCGTCAAGGTCCCCGCCGCCGACATGTACCGTCTCGGGCTGAAGCTGGGCAACGCGTCCGGAGCGGACCGCAAGCAACTCGCCGTGCAACTGTCGATCGACGACGTGCGGATGGAGTGGCTCTACGTCAACACAGCCGAAGGCTCGAACGGTTGGACCTTCACGTCGACCCCCTGGCTCGAGGACGGCGAGCACACTATCCGGCTATCATGGCTCGACAACTACGACCCCGACAAACGCATCGCCATCGAGAAACTGACCATCGGCCGCATCGACGGCCCCGACGCCAACCGCAACCGCCGCCAGGACTGGGTGGACGACATCCTCGCGTTGGGCCTCGATTCCGACGGCGACGGCCTCACGGACCTTTACGAGATCGAGTATGGGAAACCCTCCCCCGCCGTGCTGACTTCGATTTCCGCACGGAAGCCGACCCCGCTCGATCCCCTGTGCGTCGATACCGACGGCGACACCCTCGGCGACGGCGAAGAGCTCAACCTCTTCAAGACCGATCCCCTCCGCATCCACACTGACCGCGACGGCGTACCGGATGCTGCGCTCTCCCTGGAAACCCCGGGCGCCGACACCGTAGACCGTGAAGTGGGCGACATTACCTACGGGTCGGTTTGGTTCGAGGAAGACGACACGCTGGTCAGTCTCGGCGGCGAGGTCTTCGCTTGGTACGATGTAGAAGTCACCAACACCACCAGCTACCGCCTGGGCCTGCAGTTCCTCAACTACCAGGCCGATCCGTTGGACGACTACGAGTTCGAGGTGGAATTCACAATCAACGGCCATGAGCTCGGTGAATTCAGTGTTTTCGCGGACGTCGATCTTCACGGACGCGGCTACGTCAACGTACCACAACTGGGCGAAGGGACCCACCGCATCGGGATCAGATGGACCAACCCCGATCCGGTCTGGTGGTATCCCCTCCAGCAGCAGAGGCGCGACTCCAACATCCAGGTCGAGAAGCTCCTGCTCTACGCCGTCGACGGCAAGGATTCAAACAACGACGGCATCCAGGACTGGGTCGAAGACTACCTCGAAGACAACCCGGACCAGGACACCGACGGCGACGGCCTGACCGATTTCATCGAGATCTTCAAGTACGGCACGTCGGTCGTCCTGGCCGACACCGACGGCGACAACCTCGACGACGGCGAAGAGATCGCCCTCGGCACCGACCCGAAGAGCGTGGACAGCGATTCGGACGGCATCGCCGACGGCGTAGAAGTCAACCAGGCCTTCACCGACCCGCTCAGACGCGACTTCGACGGCACGTCCGTGACCCTGCAGACCGTCAACGGCCGTGACGCGACGGACACCCTCGGAAGCTGGGGCATCAGCGGCAACGCCATCTATGCCAAGGCCCGCAACGGCTGGGTCGAATACGAGATCAACGTCCCGTCCAACGGCACCTACGGCATCGAAGTCGAAGCCGCCCAGCACAACCCCCTCTCCATCGAAGACCGGTTCGACCTCGTGCTATCCGTCGACGGCACGTTCTCCGGCCGCCAGTGGCTCGCCGCCCCCATCGGATCGAGCGGCACGGCACTCTTCTTCACGCCGCACCTCTCAGCCGGCACCCACGCCGTGCGCATCGAATGGAAGAATGTCGAGCCCAACACGTTCATCGAGATCCTGGCCGTCCGTCTGAAGTCCTTCGGCGGCGCCCGGTGGTTGAGCAACCGCACCGGCAACATGTCGGCGCTCTTCGCCGTTCCCGCCGCCAGCCTCATCTCGCCGGTCTGCATCGAGGGCCGTACCCACCAGTTCGATCTCCTCGACGTGCAGGCCTCCTACGCGCCCGAAGGCCAGACTCAGCACGTCGTCACCGTCCGCCGCGGCATCGAGAACAACTGGTACGCCAACGTGCTGCTCTCCCCGACCAACGCCACCGATCTCGCCGTAACCAACGCGGCCGGCTCCCCCGGCTTCTCCACCAACGTCACCTGGGAGACGCTCAACGTCCTCGACACCGCCTGGACCAACGTCTACCCCGCCGCGGGCACGTCCCTGACCGTCCGCGCCGCCGACTCGCTCCTGCTCACGGCCCACCCCGCGGGCGCGACCAACGGCACGGTCACCATCGAGGTGCTGGACGGCACCAACGTCGTCACCAACGTCGTGACGACCGTGGACGCTCCCGTCCAGCATCTCTTCGAGACAGGCGGCCTGTTCACGGTGAGCGGCACGTACAGCAACGCCACGCTCGTGACCAACGCCACGCTCGCCGTCGAAGTCGCCGACTACTCCTTCTCCGGCAATCCCGCCTGCATGCTCGATTCCGAGAGGGAATGGGAGTGCCCCAACGTGCCCACCAACGCCGTGGTCGAATACGACTCCCGCATGACCGTCGAACCCGCCCCGCTGGCCGGCGGCGGCACGGAGCTCACGCTCCACTCCACCACCATCGAGCCGCTCTACATGATCGCGCGTCTCGGAGAAGCCGGCCCGATCGCCGACAACGCCCGCGTCGACACCATCGACTCCTCGCTCAGCGAATACGTGCAGACGGTCACGACATTCCCCGACGGCAGCCGCCTGGTCCGGTTCGTCATTACCCTGAGCACCGTGCCGTCCGACCTGACCATCGACCTTCACGCCGCCGCCGGCGGCGTGATCTTCGACGACGGCACCCTGAACCGGACCGTCACCGCCGCCGATTTCAACGAACACGGACAGTACGAGTACTTCATGGTCCTGGACGCCGGCGTGGACACGTCGAGCTGTCATACGGTGAGGGTGTACCAGGGGGGCGTGCAGATCGATTGATGCGGGCGGGGAGAGGAAGTCTCGGTATCACAGAAGCATCAGAGTCACAACTTGATGGAGCAGTAGCAGGGAGAACGTAGCACAATGAAAGAACGAAGACTGATTCAGAATGTCAGTGTTCTCGCACTATGCGGAGCGCTCGTTGTGGGTAGCGCGATGAGATGTGACGCGGAAGCCATATGGATAAACGTGCCCAACACCACCGATCCGACCTCGCTGTTGCCTGGAGACTGCCCGGGCATCTACGATGAATGCGAACCGGATGATCCCCTTCCTCCGAGTCGCACGTGCGTGTGCTGTGACACCGGATGTACTACGCACTACGACGGAGGTTTCGCCGGAGGTGCGACTCGGTTCGTATGTTCGTTCAACGTGACCGTCAACCTCGGCAGGATGGGGCCTTCGACTGTTCTTCCCGCCAGTAGGCTGCGAATCCGCTCCGAGCATTTCACTCCGACGCTCTACTCCCCGCAGAGTCTCGGGTGTTCGGTTGGGATGATGATCTCGGCGATATCGACCAATGACCTGACAACGAACGGCGTGCCGCGGACTGTGACGGTTCTCGGTGAAGCATGTGAGCCGATGACTTTCGAGTTTCCGGACAACGTGAGTACCGGTGCGCCGACAGGAAAGTACGTGAACAGGGCCGACAGGCTCCTCATGAAGGACGTGGACCTGAATCCCACGATCACGGCGCCTGCATACTACGACCTCGTGAAAGGGGACGGGGAGATCTATAGGTATGGTGCGGATCCGGCGGAACCTTCGTACAAAGGGTTGATTCTGTTTGTTTCAGAATACGGACGGGAGGCGATCATCGATGAGGCGGGCATCAAGGTGATCCGCGACGAATATGAGGCTATCCGTCAAGTCAGCGTCCCGCAGTGCCTGGTCGACGTAGTCGTGACCGCCACCAACGAGTACGAAATGCGCTTCTACACGTACGCCAACAAGGGGCTCTGGACCAACGGGATCTATCACCCTCAGGGTGATCCGTACGTGATCCATCGTATTGGCCCCGTACCGGGTATCGGCGACAGCGTCCTCGTCACGGAGGTGCGTGGTTCCAAGACTAACGAGACGGAGTTCACGTATGAAGCCGCCACTCAAGAATGGAAGATGGAGAGAGGGGACGCCGCCACCGAAACGCTGTCCACCGTCGAGGGTGAGGGCTACGAGACGGAAGCCTACACCGTTCAGGACAGCACACATGCGGACGTGCTCAAATGGGAGAGGAAGTACCACACCGAGTTCCCCTGGGGAAAGAGCATCGTCGAGAACAAGATATACACCGGTGGCGGTCCAAAGGTCACCACCTATGCGTGGTATGAAACCCCCGGTGACCCCGGCTACAAACACCTGAAGTCAAGTCTCGACTCCGACGGCGGATGGGCCAGGTACCTCTACTCGTCCAACGGGTTCCACCTGGCGACGATTGGCCCGTGGAACGATGCTCCGCCCGATGCTCAGGACAGCGTCGTTGTCGTTACCAACGAATACACTCCGCACGTGCCGGAAGACGTTCTCAAATCATGGGACCGTCGCCCCCGTACGTCGACAACCTTGATGCTCGGGAACGTGGTGTCCAAGAGATACTCCGCGTACTACACGAACGCGTTCGGCGACCGTGTAGAGGTGCAGGAGAGTTGCCTTACCGGCGACGCACCGTACGGCGATACGAACAACCTGCGAACCGTGATTATTCACAACGGACCCAATGCCGATCTTGCCTCAAGAGGGCGGGCAAGAAGCAGGCAGCTTCTGGATGGCCGGATGGAAACATACATCCACGAATACGGACAGTACATTGAAGATCCCGGCGATCCCGCGACGAACCGTTTCGTCCCCGACGAAGACGGATACGACTATCGCCTCACCGTGGTCCACGGGACCGTCGACAGCCCCAGCGGCATCCCCTTCAGAACCACCAGGAAGACATACGTTCGGAACAGTCTCGGATACAGGGTTTTGGAAGAGACGTACGTCTCCGCGGGAGGGACCAACTACGAACGCATCGGCTGGACGGTCACCGAGAACGACGACCTCGGACATCCCGTCAAAATCGCCTCTTCCGACGGTTCGATCGTCGAGAAGACCTGGGGGACGAGCTGTTGCGGGATCGAGTCCCAAACCGACGAATCGGGCATCGAATGGGCTTACGACTACGACCTCTTGAACCGCCGGACCGGGCTATACAAAAGGAACACAGCCGGGACCACCAACGCGACCGCACGGACATACGCGTACGACGCGGCAAACAGGCGGGTGACCGAGACCGTCAGCGGCGGCGGTTTGAGTCAGTTGATATCCTCGAACCGGTTCGACCTCACAGGCCGCGTCGTTTCTTCCGTCGATGCGACTGACATCGAGACGACCCACGTGTACAACGACAGCCAGCGCAAGACCTCCACTGTCCGTGCCGGCATCACCAACGTAACCGTACGCCACGCGGACAAACGGACTCACTACACGGAGCAAAACGGCGTTCGCAAGCAGACCTACGAGTACGGCGTCAACACTAACGGCACTCAATGGGCTACCGTGTACACCGGGCCGGACGGCACCAGCTCACCTGTCTGGACGAAGACCACAGTCGACATGCTCGGGCGTACCGTCAAGACCGAACGCCCCGCCTTCGGCGGCGGAACACTCGTCGGCGAGCAGTTCTATGACAGTGCGGGGCGGCTCATCCGTTCAACGCACCCTGCAATGCCCGACACCCTGTACGTCTACAATGCCCTCGGCGAACTGACCCACTCCGGCCTCGACGTGGACGGCGACGGGACCCTCGACCTCGAAGGCCCCGACCGTGTCACTGGATCTGACACCCTCTACTGGGAGGGCGCATCCAACGACTGGTGGCGAGTCTCCACCTCCGTCATCTACGCCAACGAGACCAACGGCATTCCCACAACCAACGGAATCAGCAGAACTCGCCTCACGGGTTTCGCCGATTCTGAAATTCCCAATCTGAAATCTGAGATGATCTCCACCGACATCCACGGCAGCGAGACCGCCTCCCGGACTACCATCGATCACGCCAACAAGACCATCACGCAGACCGCCGAACACTGGGATTCCACCCACGACGCCGTCGCCGTCACCGTCAACGGCCTCCTCCTCACCAACGTCACGAAGACCGCCCTGACCTACATCTACGCCTACGACGGCCTCGAACGCCGCACGGGGACGACCGATCCCCGCACCGGCACGGCCGTCACCCACTACAATGCCAAGGGCCAGGTCGATTGG
The DNA here is from genome assembly GCA_964555035.1 of uncultured Victivallales bacterium. GTDB lineage: Bacteria > Verrucomicrobiota > Kiritimatiellia > UBA8416 > CAYOBW01 > CAZKRK01. Next base: position 9,005 of record CAZKRK010000250.1, read on the forward strand.
ACGGAGGACGCCGCCTCCAACCGCACCAGCTACGCCTATTCGCCAATCACCGGGCGCCGTGTCGCCGTCACCAACGCCCTCGGCCACGCCACCCACTACCACTACGGCCCCGAAGGCCAGCTCCTCGCCATCTGGGGCGCGACCTACCCGGTGGCCTACGACTACGACGACTACGACCGCATGTCCGCCATGTACACTTACCGCGGCACCAACACCATCACGTCGTATTCTGAAATCTCGAATCTGAAATCTTCAATGGACCGCACGCGCTGGCTGTACGACGAAGCCACCGGCCTCCTCACCAACAAACTCTACGCCGACGACAACGGCCCCACCTACAGCTATACCTCCGACGGCAAGCTCCACGTTCGCACGTGGGCGCGCGGGGAGACCACGACGTACACCTACGACTTGCTGAACCAGCTCACGAACATCAACTACTCTGCAAAGGACACGCCGGACGTGAGCTTCACCCACGACCGCCTCGGCCGCCAAACTACCATCACCGACGCCCTCGGCACCCGAACCCTCACCTATACCGACGCCCTTCAGCTCGGGGCCGAGACCAACGCCCTCGGCGTGCTCAGCCGCTCCTATGACGCGCACGGGCGTAACGCAGGATTCACGGTAGACGGCATCCACGCAGTGGCGTACGATTACGGTGTTATGGGACGGTTCGACGGAGTGGCCTGGACGAACTCAACGCTCGGCGGCGTACGTCGCGAGGTCGACTACTCGTACGCGCCCAACTCGGATCTCGTTTCGGGATGGACCACCGGCGCCGGCGGGTTGGCCGTCGGCTGCACGTACGAGGCCAACAGAAACCTCATCGCGGGCGTCAGCAACAAGTGGAACGGAACAGTGCTCTCGAAGTACACATACCTCAACGACGAGGTCGGCCGCCGGACCAATCGCGTCGACAGCGGCACGCAGTTCCCGTCGTCCGCCGACAACGAGTTCGGCTACAATATCCGCGGCGAGCTGACTGATGCCGACATGGACGGGGCTCCATACGCGTACGCCTACGATCCCATCGGCAACCGCCTGACGGCCTCCAACAGCACGGACGAATGGACCTACTTGGTCAACGCCCTCAACCAGTACACCAACGTCACCGACGGAACGTCCGCCGACCTTCTCTACGACTCGGACGGCAACCTCACCAACGACGGCACGCGCGTCTACTTCTGGAACGGCGAAAACAGGCTCACCGCGGTCCAACCGGTCACTCTGCAAAGCGGAGACATCCGGATCGAGAGCGAATACGACTACATGGGCCGCCGGGTCGTCAAACGGCTGTGCGGCTGGAGCGGCTCAGTCTGGACCACGAACACGACGTTGAGCTACCTCTACGATGGCTGGAATCTGGTCCAGGAAACCGCGGACACGGGGTCTTCGGCCTCGACCAACTGGTACGTCTGGGGCCTCGACCTGAGCGGCACACTCCAAGGCGCAGGCGGCATCGGCGGCCTGCTGGCCAAGGTCACCGACGACGGCGGCACCTACTTCGCCACGTTCGACGCCAACGGCAACGTCTCCGAGTACATCGACGAGAGCACCGGCAACGTCGCCGCTCACTATGAATACGGCCCATACGGCGGATTGACGCAGTCGTCAGGTACCATGGACGACGAGTTCGCCCATCGGTTCTCCACCAAGTACTACGACTCGCCGACGAGCGATTCGGTGGCGGCGGGCGGGCTGTACTACTACGGCTACAGATACTACTCACCCGAACTCGGGCGGTGGCCATCAAGAGATCCGATCGGGGAACGGGGGGGGCGGAATCTGTACGGGTTTGTAGGCAATGCACCCATAGGCCTCTTGGACCCATTGGGCCTTGCCAGTGTCGTGAGTCAGTCTTTCTCAATCGACTATCAGGGTGCTGTTGCTATGTGGAGGGATCTCGCCACAGTTGACATTTCGCTTGAAGGCAAGAACATCTGTGTGACAGGAAAGAAAGGC
>CAZKRK010000251.1:0-10954 GCA_964555035.1 uncultured Victivallales bacterium
GGCAAGGGCGAGCGAAGAGTGGGCAAAGCCCGGCGGTGGCCTCTCCGCAAGTGCAACAAATTGCAGATGCGCACTGACAGCACCCGCCCGGGGTGGTACTTTGGCGCCATGCGAATCGCGATAGCATGTGGGGGCACGGGGGGGCACACTTTTCCCGGTATCGCCACCGCCGAAGTGCTGAAACGGCGGGGGCACGAGGTCACGCTCTGGCTGAGCGGTCGCGAAGTCGAAAACCTCTCGGCCGGTGAGTGGGACGGCGACGTCGTGCGGGTGGTGGCGAGCGGATTTCCGCGCGGTCTGTCCGTTCAGGCCGTCCGTTCCGCCCTGCGCCTGATGCGGGCCGTGCGGTCCTGCGCCGGGGTAATGAAGCGCCGTCGCCCCGACGTGTTTCTGGGTATGGGCAGCTATGCGTCGGTTGGTCCGGCGCTCGCGGCCCGGATTCACCGCATTCCGGTGGTTCTGCACGAGGCAAACTCCGTGCCCGGGAGAGCGGTGGCCTTTCTGGCGCGCTTTGCGTGCAGCGTAGGTCTTACTTTCGCGGAGTCCGCGCAGTACTTGCGTGTTCGTACGGTTGTTACGGGATTGCCGTTGCGTGCCGGGATTGAGGGCGGTGCGCCGATGACGATGCCCGCGGACTGCTTCACCGTCCTTGTCATGGGCGGCAGCCAGGGAGCGGAAGCGCTCAACGAGATTGCCGGCGACGCCGTGCGCATGGTTCACGCCGGGGGCGACAGGATACAGGTGATTCATCTGGCAGGCGGCCGACAGGAAGCGCAGGTGCGGCAGAGCTATGAAGAGGCCGGTGTTCCCAACAGGACTTTCGGGTTTCTGGCGGACATGCCGGCGGCGTATGGGCGTGCCGAGCTGGCTGTGTGCCGTTCGGGCGCCTCTTCCTGCATGGAGCTGGCTCTGGCGCAACTGCCGGCACTACTGGTGCCTCTGCCGACGGCCGCGCGCGATCACCAGACCGCGAACGCCAGGGCAATGGCCGCCCGCGGGGGCGCCGACCTGAAGCCTCAGCGTGAGCTTACGGCGGAGTGGTTGGCCGGCTACATTCGCGCCTGTATGCGCGACGCAGACGGTCTTGGACGCAAGCGTACGGCCCTGGCCCGGCTTGGTGTCGGCGGCGCGGCCGAAAAGCTGGCGGACCTGGTCGAGCAGGCGGTTGAACATTGATGATTGAACATTCACGGGAACTTGGATTAGATATGCGTCTTTGGTTGAGGGGAGTGAGTGGCGGAGGTGGCCGATGCCGATCTATGAGTTCTACTGTCCGGATTGTCATACCGTTTTCAACTTTTTTTCGCGCAGCGTGAACACGACCAAGAGGCCTTCCTGTCCGAAGTGCGGGCGGCGACGACTGGGACGGGAGATATCGCTGTTCTCGATGACGGGCAGTAAGAAGGATGCCGCGGGTGAGGACGATCTCGATCTCCCGATTGACGACGCGAAGATGGAGTCGGCGATGGAAGCGCTTGCCGGCGAGGCGGAGGGCATCGACGAGGATGATCCTCGTCAAGCGGCCCAGCTCATGCGCAAGTTTTCCGACATGACCGGGATGGAGCTCGGCGGAGGCATGCAGGAGGCGCTGGCGCGCATGGAGGCCGGAGAAGATCCCGAGGCGATCGAGGCGGAGTTGGGTGATCGAATCGAGGAAGAGGATCCGTTTCTGGTGCCCGGAGGCGGGGGGAAAGGGGAGGCCGGCAGGGCGCGGCGCGCGGCGCCGAAGCGGGACCAGACACTGTATGACCTGTAAAGGCGGGCGGGCAAAGAGCCGCGGAAGAGAGGTGCGAGGGTGAGTGAGACGAGCGACAAGGACCTGTCACGCTACTACGTTTGGTTCGATTCGGAGTTCACCTCCCTCGACATGGAGCGGTCCCGTTTGCTGCAGGTGGCGATGGTCGTCACGGACCACCGCCTGCGACGGGTGGCGGCCGCGGAGCGGGATCTGACGCTTCACATCCGCATTTCCGAGTCTGAGAAGTGCGACCCGTGGGTTGAGGAGAACCTGTCGAGCCTGGTTGCGAGGTGTCGATCGGACGATGCGGTCAGCCTCGAAGAGACCGACCGCATTCTCGCGGAGAGGCTCGACGACATCCTGGGGGCGTCGCCGGGGAGCATCACGGCCAGGCCCGTCATGGCGGGGAACAGCATTCAGAGCGATTCCTATCTGGCGGGCAAGTTCCTGCCGACGTTCAAGTCCAGGCTGAACTACCGCGTCATCGATGTGAGCAGTTGGAAGGTACACCTGGGCAACGCGAGCAGTGAGCTGGTGATGGACAAGGAGAACCGCGAAGTCGTACGCGAGTGGTTCCCCGGGGAGTTCAACAGCGACGCGTCCGAGCACGATGCGCACTATGACGTTCTGGCTTCGATTGCAGAGCTGAATTTCTACTGTACGCGGCTTGGATTGACGGGGTTTGGGGCGTAGTAGCGGATACGCTCCCGGCGATGCGCAAAGTCCTGATTGTGGCCGAAAACGTAGGTCCGATTTGCAATCGGACCCAACCCCGCCGCTTGCTTCAGATGACCTGGAGGGGGGACGCCACGCCCGAGCGGCGTTGGGTCCGATTGCAAATCGGACCTACGTCTGCCGCAAATCGGCAACATAGTGCCTCGGAGTGACAATAACAACCCCCGGCGGCTGGGCCGCCGGGGGTTGCCGTTTTCGGTTTCGCCTGTCTGCTTCTATGAACAGATGTCCATTGCGGCCAGCTTGCTGAGCAGATCGAACCTGGCGGCGACCATCTTGTCGGCGCGTTCGAGCAGGCGCTGGGAGGCTTCCGGGTTGCTCTTGGTGAGAATGCGGAAGCGGTTCTCCTTGAGCGCATGCTCGCTGAAGGACATGGTCGGCGCCTTGCTGTCGAGCTGCAGCGGATTCCTGCCCTGTTCGGCGAGCTCAGGATTGTAGCGGTACAGCGGGAAGTGACCCGATGCAACGGCTTCTTTCTGGTTCTCCAACCCGGTGGTCATGTTGATGCCCTGCGCGATGCAGTGCGAGTAGGCGATGATGAGCGAGGGGCCGTCGTAGGCCTCCGCTTCGACAAACGCCTTCACAACCTGGTTGGGGTTGGCGCCCATGGAGACCTGCGCCACGTAGATGTTGCCGTAGGTCATGGAGATCATGCCCAGGTCTTTCTTCATGGCCGGTTTTCCGGAAGCCGCAAACTTGGCCACGGCGCCCATCGGGGTGGCCTTGGAGGCCTGGCCGCCGGTGTTGGAGTAGACTTCCGTGTCCATGCAGAGCACGTTGATGTTGCGGCCGGTCGCCAGCACGTGGTCGAGACCGCCGTAGCCGATGTCGTAGGCCCAGCCGTCGCCGCCAAGCACCCACACGGATTTTTTGACGAGGTAGTCGGCGACCGAGACGAGTTGTTTGGACTCGTCGCAGTCGAATTTCGACAGGGCTTCCTTGAGCCGGGCCACGCGGGCGCGCTGTTCTTCGATACCGGCCTGGGTGCTCTGGTCGGCCTCCTTGATGGCCGTGAGCAGCTCTTTCTGCGAGCAATCGCAGTCGCAGCCGCACGTACTGCCGAGGAGCTTGTCGACCAGTTCCAGCCCGAAGGCGTTGAACTTGTCGCACGCCAGGCGCATGCCGAATCCGAACTCCGCGTTGTCCTCGAAGAGCGAGTTGGACCAGGTCGGTCCGCGTCCGTCTTCGCGCTGGCAGTAGGGCGTAGTCGGCAGGTTGCCGCCGTAGATCGACGAACACCCGGTGGCATTGGCGATCATGGCGCGGTCGCCGAAGAGCTGCGCCAGCAGCTTGACGTAGGCGGTCTCGCCGCAACCGGAGCAGGCGCCGGAGTACTCGAACAACGGCTGCAGGAACTGGCTGCCCTTTACCGATGCGCGCTTGAAAAGGCTCTCGTCGACTTCCGGCAGATCCAGGAAGAAGGCGTAGTTCTCGGCCTCGGCATCGCGCAGCGGGATCTGGTCCTGCATGTTGATCGCCTTGCGTCCGGTCGGTTCCTTGGTCTCCGGGTCCTTTTCCGCAACGGGACAGCGCTGGACGCAGCATCCGCAGCCGGTGCAGTCCTCGGGGGCGGATTGGAGCGTGAATTTCATGCCCGCCAGATCCTTGCCCTTGGCGTCGCAGGACTTGAACGTGGCCGGCGCGCCGTCGAGGGCCGCGGCGTCGCAGGCCTTCATGCGGATGGCCGCATGCGGGCAGACGAGCGAACACTGGCCGCACTGGATGCAGATATCCTGTTCCCACACCGGAATCTGCACGGCGATGTTGCGCTTCTCGTACTTGGTCGTGGCGGTCGGCCAGGTGCCGTCGCAAGGCATCTTGCTGACGGGCAGGTCGTCGCCCTTCATCGCCATCAGGGTCGCGGTCACGTCCTTGACGAACTCGGGTGCGTCGTCGGAGACGACCGGGCGCATCTTCAGCTTGCCGGCCGGCGCGTCGGGCACCTGGACCTGCTGCATCGAGTCCACGGCGCCGTCCACGGCGCGGTAGTTCATCCGAACAATCTCGTCGCCCTTGCGGCCGTAGCTCTTCTTGATGGCTTTCTTCAGGGACTCGATCGCCTTGTCCTCGGGGAGGACCCCGGAGATCTTGAAGAAGCAGGTCTGCATGATGGTGTTGATCCGGGCGCCCAGGCCGAGCTGGGTGGCCAGCTCGATGGCATCGATCACGAAGAAACGGATCTTCTTGTCGATGATCGTCTGCGCGACCTCGTCGGGGACGTGGTCCCAGATCTCGTCGGCGCCGAACGGGCTCGCCAGCAGGAATACGGCGCCTTCCTTGGCGGTGGAAAGCATGTCGTACTTCTCGAGGAACGAGAAGTTGTGGCAGGCGATGAAGTCCGGCTGCGTACACAGGTACGGGCTACGGATGGTATCGGGACCGAAGCGCAGGTGCGACACCGTCATGGCGCCGGCCTTCTTCGAGTCGTACACGAAGTAGCCCTGGGCGTAGTTGTCGGTGTCGGTGCCGATGATCTTGATCGAGTTCTTGTTCGCGCCGACCGTGCCGTCGGAGCCGAGGCCGAAGAACATGCACTCGATGCGGCCGGGGGCTTCGATCTGCCAGTTGCGGTCGTATTCCAGGCTCGAGCCTGTGACGTCCTCGTCGATGCCGACCGTGAAGCGGTTTTTGGGCTTGTCGGCGTCGAGGTTGTCGAGCACGGCCTTGACCATTGCCGGCGAGAACTCTTTCGAGCCCAGGCCGTAGCGGCCGCCGACGATGACCGGATATCCGGCGCAGGGCAGCGTGCCGTTGGTCATGGCTTCGCCCAGGGCCGTGCGCACGTCGCCGTAGAGCGGCTCGCCGAGCGAACCGGGCTCCTTCGTGCGGTCGAGCACGGCAATGTGCGTGACCGTCGAGGGCAGGGCCCTGGCAAAGGCGTCGCCGTCGAACGGACGGTAGAGGCGGACCTTGACGACGCCGACCTTCTCGCCCTTGCCGGCGAGGTACTCGATCGTCTCGTGCGCCGTTTCGGCGCCGGAGCCCATGAGCACGATGACCTTGGTGGCATCGGGAGCGCCGATGTAGTCGAAGAGGCGATACTGGCGCCCGGTGAGCTCGGCCAGTTTGTCCATGCATTCCTGCACGATGCCCGGGCAGGCGTCGTAGAACTTGTTGACCGTCTCGCGTCCCTGGAAGTAGACGTCGGGGTTTTGGGCCGTGCCGCGAATCGTCGGGTTGTCCGGCGTCAGGGCGCGGCGGCGATGGGCCTCGACCATGTCGTCGTCGATCATGGCGCGGATTACCTCGCGCGTGACCATATCCACCTTCTGCACCTCGTGCGAGTTGCGGAACCCGTCGAAGAACTGCAGGAAGGGAATGCGCGAGCGCAGCGACGCGGCATGGCTGATGAGGGCCAGGTCGCCGATTTCCTGGATGCTCGAAGACGCTATCAGGCCGAAACCGGTCTGGCGGACCGACATGACGTCGGAGTGGTCGCCGAAGATCGAGAGCGCCTGGCAGGCCAGGGAGCGGGCCGACACGTGGAACACGGTCGGGGTGAGCTCACCGGCGAGCTTGTACATATTGGGGATCATGAGCAGGAGGCCCTGCGACGCGGTGAACGTCGTGGTCAGGGAGCCGGAGGTCGCGGCGCCGTGCACGGAGCCGGCCGCGCCCCCTTCGGACTGCATCTCGATCACGTCGGGGCGCGTGCCCCAGATATTGGTCACGCCGGATGCGCTGAGTTCGTCGGCGAGCTCGCCCATGGGCGAGGAGGGGGTGATCGGGTAGATCGCGCAGACTTCGCTGCAAGCGTGGGCTACCGTCCCGGCGGCGGTATTCCCGTCTATCATTACCATGTTCTTTTCAGGCATTAATCGTCTCCTTTGCTTTCCTGCAATTCGTGACTAGGCGCCGGCCTGGATGACTTCGCGCACGGCATCGAGCTGTCCGGCGCTGCCGAGCACCTCGTTCTTGTGGGCGATGTACTTCGCGTATTCCGCCATGAAGATCTTGCCCGGAGGACGCAGGTCGAAGTTCTCGGGCGTATCCCGGAAGCTCTCGCGATGCACGCGGCACCAGACCAGGCGGCCGTCGGTGTCGATGTTGACCTTGGTTACGCCCATCTTGGAGGCCTTGCCGATTTCGTCCTCATCGACGCCCTTGGCGCCGGCGAGGGCGCCGCCCGCGGCGTTGATGCGCTGGACTTCGTCCTGGGGCACGGAGCTCGAGCCGTGCATGACCATCGGGAAACCGGGCAGGAGCCGGGCGACCTCTTCAATCACTTCGAAGTGCAGCCCCTGCGAGCCGGTGAACTTGTAGGCGCCGTGGCTGGTGCCGATGGCGCAGGCCAGGCTGTCGCAGCCGCTGCGCTTGACGAACTCCTCGACCTGCTTGGGGTCGGTGAGCTTGGCGTCGGCCTCGTCGACGCTGACGTGCTCTTCGACTCCGCCCAGCTTGCCGAGCTCGGCTTCGACGACGACGCCCTTGGCGTGGGCGGCGTCGACGACGCGCTTGGTGGTGGCGATGTTCCCGTCAAACTCCTCTGCGCTGGCATCGATCATGACCGAGCTGTAGAAGCCGCTCTCGATGCAGTCGTAGCAGGTCTGCTCGTCGCCGTGGTCGAGATGCACCGCGAAAACGGCGTCCGGGAAGATCTCGTCGGCGGCGCGGATCATGGCCTCGAGCATGCGCTTGTCGGTGTAGGCGCGGGCGCCCTTCGAGAGTTGGATGATGAAGGGGGCCTTGCTTTCCATATTGCCGCGGAAAAGCGCCATCACCTGTTCGGCGTTGTTAATGTTGTAGCCCCCGACCGCGTAGTTGCCGTAGGCATGTTTGAACAGTTCCTTGGTCGAAACAATCATCTTCTACCGTCCTTCCTTAACGTGATGATTTACACTCGGCGTTCGTACAGACAGCCGTTGCATCAAAAAAGGGAGCCGAGACTCTAGCGGATGGGCTGGTACGGGTCAACAAGGGAAATTCCTCTTGCAATGGGATTGGTCACGCTCTAGTGTGCTCGGCTCATGCGAAACAGGAAAGTGTAGATGGCAAGCAACGATAGCATAGAAGTGATGGGAGTGGTGTCGCAGGTGCTACCAGCCACGATGTACCGTGTGAAGCTGGAGAATGGGCACGAGCTCCTGGCACACATTTCGGGGAAGATGCGCAAGCACTTCATCCGCATCACGGCGGGTGATCGCGTTACCGTACAGATTTCGCCCTACGACTTGACCAAGGGCAGAATCACCTACCGACACCGCAACTAGTCGCCGGCCCGCGGCGATGGTTCGGGTTCAACGTTCCAACTCGATTCTCCGGGACTTTTGGAGTTTTCCGAGAATTGGAGACATGGACCTACTCTCACCCCTACTCTCACCCCTACTCTCACCCCTGCTCTCGCCCCTGCTCTCCGTGGGATGCGGGAGAGTAGGGGCGAGATTATGGGAGAGAGTACGGGCGAGGGGGGGGCGAGGGGACAGGCGAAGTATCGGAACTGGGGCTCCCTCCGGTGAAGGGGGGGCTTTGACGAAGAGAGCAGACGACCTGTCATCCCGAGCGCAGCGCAGCGGAGTCGAGGGATCTCGAGTATTGTGATCGCCCCCGGCGTCTTTCCAAACCACGAGATCCCTCGACTCCGCTCCGCTGCGCTCGGGATGACGGGTCGTCTGCCAATATGCCGCTGATATGCCTGTCCCCTCATCGCCCTCATCGTGCATGGCATTGCCGGGTGGGGGGGCGAACAAGCCGTGTGAGGCCGATCGCTCACGCTCGCGGCTACATTTTCGTGAAGTTCCCGGCTAGAAAGACGTGATCTCATTTGGGTCAGGATTGCGCGGTTTTATCTTTTTCACGAAATTGGGAACAATGTGGTTGCGTTCGGTCTGAGTTTGCCATATATACGGCCCCATTGTCGAAACGGGCTTTTTCGTATCTAACCCAAAGACACACAGTAAGGAGTCAAGTAATGGCGAAAGCTACCCCGAAGACGAAGTCCCAGATCATCGCGGCCGTTGCGGAAGAAACTGACATCAGCAAGGCGCAGGCGAAGGCTGCAATCGAGTCCCTGGTTGCGATGGCGTACAAGGGTGCGAAGGGCAAAGATGGCTTCACGATTCCCGGCATCGGCAAGTTGATTAAGATCAGGCGCAAGGCGCGCTGGGGTCGTAACCCGGCCACGGGCGAGAAGATCAAGATCAAGGCCAGGACGGTTTTGAAGTTCCGGATTGCCAAGGCCGCCAAGGACGCTGTTGTTGGCTAGGTCGTGCGATCGAACTAGATCGATGTTTTGTGCGTGGCCGCAGTACATTGTGCTGCGGCCACACGCTTTTTCCGAACCGCGGCGGTGATTCCATGAGTGAAGACGACAGAGAGCCGAAGACGGGCGGCGGGATCGAAGACCAGCTCAAGGAGATGTTGCGCAAAGCGAACATCCCCTTCATGACCACGCAGTCGGCGGCAGCGCCTGCCGACCACGCCGACGGCGAGAGTCCTGAAGACGGGGTTGACGGACTCTCTGTCGTTCGAGATTTCAAACTCAAGCCGCGCGAGATCCGTGACTACCTGGACCGCTTCGTGGTCAAGCAGTCGGAAGCGAAGAAGGTGCTCGCGGTGGCCATATGCGACCACTACAACCATGTGCGGCGTTGCCTCGAGGAGCCCAAACGCCTCGAACGCGAGTACGCCAAGCACAATATCCTGCTGCTCGGCCCGACCGGTGTCGGCAAGACCTACCTGATGCGCTGCATCGCACGCCTGATCGGCGTGCCTTTTGTCAAGGCCGACGCCACGAAATTCTCGGAAACCGGCTACGTAGGGCACGACGTGGAAGACCTGGTTCGCGATCTGGTGAAGGCCGCCGATGGTGACGTGGAACTGGCGCAATACGGCATCGTCTACGTGGATGAAATCGACAAGATCGCATCCCAGACGACCTCGGGGGCGAAGGACGTCTCCGGCCGTGGTGTGCAGATCAATCTGCTCAAGCTCATGGAAGAGACCGATGTCAGCCTGTTCAGCCAGACCGATTTGATCGGGCAGATGCAGGCGGTCATGGAGATGCAACGGGGCGGCGCGGCCGGCAAGCGCACGATCAACACGCGGCACATTCTCTTCATCGTCAGCGGCGCTTTCGACCGCCTGGCGGAGCAGGTGCGCCATCGAGTGGAGTCCTCGCCGATCGGTTTCAGCGCTTCGGCAACTGGAGAGCGCAGTGACGAAGACTACTTGCGGCTCGCGGGGACAAAGGACCTGATCGACTACGGTTTCGAGCCGGAGTTCGTCGGCCGTCTGCCGATCAGAGTCGTGTGCAATTCGCTGTCCGGCGACGACCTGGAGTCGATCATGCTCAAGACGGAGGGCAACGTCCTCGAGCAGTACCGGGAGGACTTGGACGGATACGGAATCGGCGTTGATCTCACGCGTGAGGCGATTCGCGGGATCGCGGAACGCGCACACGAGGAACGGACAGGGGCCAGGGGGCTGATGACGGTGCTGGAACGCCTTTTCCGGAATTTCAAGTTCGAGCTGCCGTCGACAGAGATTCGGCACTTCGAAGTCAGCAAGGAAGCGGTGGGTGACCCCGACGCTGCCCTCGTGACCCTCTTACAGACAAAGGAGGTTTGCCGACGTGAGCAGCTGGAAGGGGATGCCCAGCAGTTTGCGGATTCCTTCGAAAAGGAACACGGTCTGAAGCTGCAGTGGGGCAAAGGCGTCCTCGAGGCCATCGTCGACACCTGTATCGCCGATGACGTGACGGTCGAGGCCTACATGCGCCGCGAGTTTCACGATCTGGAGTATGGCCTGAAACTGATATCGCGCAATACCGGCAAAACCACGTTCACCATGACCAAGAAGCTCCTCGACGACCCCTCCGGCGAGCTCTCCCGCCGCATCGCCGCGAGCTTTAAGGGCACGAAGTGAAAAGCTGAAACGCTGAAAAGCTGAAAAGCTGAAATGCTGAAATGCTGAAATGCTGAAACGCTGAAGAGGGGATGCGTTCGGTGGGCCGGATTTGCAATCCGGCCGAGAGGGAGTTGAGCGTGTTGTCGAGAGCGGATCGACCCGTCCCCAACGGGGACGCAGGTCCCAGCCCGGTTCCCGTCCCCAACGGGGACGCACGTCACAGCCCAGGGTGAAACCCTCATCATACGTCACATCTCCAGCACCCGAACGCTGAGCTGAGGCCATTGCTTCGTCGTGTTGTTGATTCTCGGGTCTTCGGCAAGACCTGTTGATTGATTTGACCTCTTGTGGACACCTGAACCGACCAGTCCCGAGGATCGGTGGAAGCAGGTCGGTTAACTCCTTGCTCTCAACACTTCAGCCCACACTTACTTGGTTACGCTTGAGCCACCTGCTTAGTCGGTCATTTGGCGTTTCGACGAAGCGGGTCGTTTAAGCGTAACCAAGTAAGGGTGGCGTTTAAGAGTGGGCTTAAGTGTGTGTGGAGAAAACGGGGGAAAACGGCGATTTGACTGTAACCCGTTTATGGGCAGTAGGTGGGCAAATCCGAAGTGAAGTTCTCTTGACAGTACGGCC
>CAZKRK010000252.1:0-10941 GCA_964555035.1 uncultured Victivallales bacterium
TGCACTCACATTTGCTCGTAACGGCGGAGGACCGCCGTCTCCAGGGGCTTTTCGGGACCCTATCTACCTAATCTTTCTACTTAATCTTCCCATGTCCGGGAGATCAACGCAGATCATTCTACCAATTCATCTGCGCTCATCTGCGTGATCCGCGGGCAACTCCGCTGCCGGAGTGAGCTCGAGTCGCCAGACGTCGCACACGGCGGGCACGTTGTCGTTGCGTGACCGCAGGCGGAGCACGATGGCGGTCTTGGTAGACCTGACCGCAACGGTGCCGAGAGCGACACGTTTGGGCGTGCCCCAGCCGACGGTGCCGTGCACGTCGACCGCCAGAAGCGTGTCGCCAACGGACACTTCCACCGTGCCCTTCATAGCGTCGGCGCGACCGCTCGAGGAATAGGTCACGGCACACACGTAACGGCCGGGCGAAATGGTCTGCTTGCCCCAATCCAGGGCGGATCCGGGAAAGTGCACACCGACACGTGGAGGATCGTCGTGTACGGGCAGCTTACCGATGCGTTTCGCGGCTGTCGCCTCAAGGACCACGGGCTTAAGCGCGGGAACCGGCGCGGCGGGTGCAGGCTTGGACGAGGACGTCGGTAGCGTTGCGTCGGTCGGTCCCTGCCGTTTCTCGCGCAGCAGTGCCCGCGCTGCGACGACCTCGGAATGCGCGGCGAGCTCACGTCGGACATCCCGGATGGCCACGGCCGCCTCTATCTTGTCCCGTCTGGTCGCGTCGCGCTCTTTGCGATCCAGCGCCGAATCGTAGTCCGTGGCGAGTTTGTCGACTGCTCGTGCTTCCCTCACCGCAAGGTCGCGAAGTCCCAGGCGCGCCTTTTTCCACAGTCCCTCGAGCTGCGTGAAGCCCTGCGGGGGATCAGGCGGGATCGTGACGCCGCCGGCAGCTCGCTGCTTCTCCTTGCGCACAAGCAGCACTTTGTCCAGGTCGCCCTGCTTCTTGACGGACAGCAGGACCCGGTCGAGGCTGTTCCCATAGCGTTTGCAGAGCGTTTCACGCGCCGACTTGCCTTCGCCACGAATCCTGTGCAGGGCACGCTCGAACGACGCGCGGTAGTCGATTTCGCCACTCGCGGCCTCTGAAACAGGCACTGGCAATGCCATCCAGAAAAGCACCAAGAACAGTGGGGCACGGAACAGTCTCATATATCCACTACTCTAGTTACCCGACGGCGGCAAGTCGAGTCCCACAACTCACTTTGCCGGTCCGAAGCAGTGCACCTCGCCCGTCTCTGTCGAGATGAACACGTTGCCGTGGGCAACGGCCATGCCATCGAAGGCGGGCTTGGCGTCGAGCTTGAGCTCGGAGAGCTTGCTGCCGTCCTTCTTGGAGTAGACCCGGAGGTACTGCTCGTCGTTCCCTTCCAGGAACTCGGCTTGCTCGGCAATGACCTCGCGCGTCATGGCGCCGGTTCTGAGGATGTCGGCCGTGCCGGCTACAAGCACCTTGTCGCCGGACAACGCCATGGCCCTGGCATGGAGATGGCACTCGTTGGACCATGCATAGTTGCGCCTGGCGGGAGGGGACCTGCGCTTCTTGCCCTTCTTGCCTTTCTCCTCACCCTTGACCTTCTTCTTTTTGACCGGCGCAGGCTCCTGCGCCGCAAGCGAGGCCCGGTACAGGTGTGTCTCACGCCGCCCGTAGAAGCCAAGATCCGGCGCGGACCTGAAATCGTTGTCCAGCCCCTTGCGGCCGTAGCCGTAGACGTTGTCGTCATCGCGGACCATGATCCGGCCGGAGTATGTCCCCCTGCCGGCCCTGGCCCACCCGCCGTAGCCTGAACTCATCTTGGTGCCGTAGTACCAGTACGTCCGGTGTGCCCACGTGTCGTCCAGGTAGCCGGCCGTGTTGTGGACATGCGGTTTCATCCGCGACGGCAGCGCACCCTTGATCGTGTCTCCCTCGGGAACGGCGGCCAGGTGGAACTGGAAATCGCGCATGAACAGCGTCTCGCCGTCACTGGCGAGAATGTCGTTCAAACCGCCGGGAAGGTCATGACCTGCGTTGGGTTTCTGATCGCCGGTCTCGGGATCGCGCGACCAGATCCTCTTTTCCATGAGCTTCCTGCCGCTCTTCGCGTCGAGCTTGTAGAGATAGAGCCCGTCGTCGAGGTAGCTCGATTTGCCGGCCGCGAAGTAGAGCGCCCCGTCCTGCGAGAGCACGGAGCCATGCACCGGCCACGGCGACTCCAGTTGACCGTAGCTGCAGTGCTTGCGGTCGGACTTGGCCGCCCTGAACTTCCATGCGAGCGCGCCCGAATCGGCCGTGAGCGCGTAGACCCAGCCGTCGCGCGATCCGACGTACACCGCGTTGCCCACGATCGTCGGAGGCGAATCGATCCTGGCGCCGGCCTGGAAAGTCCACGCCGTCTGTCCGCTCGCCCGGTCGAGCGCGTAGAGGGTGTGGGCGTCCTCCACGGCCACGTACACGGTGTCGCCGGCAACAACGGGACTCGTGATGTCCCCGGCGAGCTTCGCTATCCAGGCACGCTTGAGGTCGGCAGCCACAGCCGACTTCGAGCCGCCGCTTCGCCGCGCATCGCCGCGGTACGTCGGCCAGTCGGCAGCCGCGGCCGGGGTTTCCGAAATCGAGATCCTGTCAAAGGCGCCGCCCTTGACGAGCACGTTCGCCGGTGTCTGCCCTGCGAGAGGTGACTTGCTCTTGGGCGAATAGCCGTAGAAGCCGCTCATCTTGACCTGGATGTAGCAGCCGCACGAGTGCGGCGGCACGTAGATGAGGCCGTTGGCCGGCATGATCCCGTACTCGCAATTGCCACGCGTGAAGGCATTCTGCATGGCCAGCTTGCCGTCGAAACCGATCAACTCCACGCCGGTCCTGCCCATGATGATGTACTTGGAGGTGGCCTTGTTCCTCCAGCAGCGATGATGGTGGGTCCGCGTGAAGGCGGACGCCGTGTCCATCTGGTTCTTGATTTCGCCGGTACGCACGTCGTAGGCCCGCGTGAAATCGGCCGTGTGCCGGCGCGCCGTCTGCCCCACGTACACCAGGTCGTCCACGACAAAGCAATCCATCTGCGCGCCGTAGGCCGCCATAGCGTCCGTCGTCCAGAGCTGCTTCCCGGTGTCGGCAGCGAACGCAACCAGCTCGCCCTTGATGGCGGTCGCGCCCGCGTTGAAACTCCAGGCAATGTTCTCCTGCTCGACCAGCTCGGCTTCAGCCGGCTGCTTCTTGCCCTTCTGTGGCGCGGGGAGATTGTCGACCGAAATCACCACGTCCTTGTAGACGAGGAGCGCCGGCGAGAAATTGGATGGCCGGGATTCGGCCGAGCGCCGCGGGGACTTCCACTTCTGTTGGCCGCTGTTCTTGTCCAGTGCGATGACGCAGTTCCTCGACTGGAAGTAGACCTTGTTCGCGTCCGCGACCAGCGTCACCGGCAGGACCCCCAGCGTATCCTTGTCCGTCTTCCGCCAGAGAACTCTGCCCGTTTCCGGATCCACGGCCATCAACGTCTTCTGGAGGCCCGGTCGTGCTCTCGCCACGTACATGGACTGGTAGTCCTTTGGTTCGCCCTCAAACGGGACCACGACGAGGTAGAGGATACCGTCCTCGTGGACAATCTCCTCCGCGCCTTCGGTGCCTTTGAGCGTACGAATCGTCTTTCCGTTTGCCGCGTCGATGACCTGCACGGGCTCGCCCAGCCCCAGGGAGGCAAAAAGCCTGTCCCCGGCAGAGATAACGCGCCGGTTCAACTGCGTCGGCCCCGACCGGAACGCGCGCCAGTGGTCTTCCCACTTACCGACATCCCGCCTCCACAGCACGACGCCGTTGTAGGCGTCTCTGCAGATCAGGTTCCACTTCGGGGGATAGTAGAAATCCTCCGTCATCCCTTCGTCGAAGATGTAGAAGAGCTTGCCGTCGCTGGAGACCAGCGAGTTCAGCGACGAGAGGCGGTCATGGCTTCTGGCCCACTTCGGCCCGGCTTCCCACTGGATGTTGAACGGGACGTCGACGACCGTATCCGGCGACACGGCGTTGCCGGAGGCATCGTACAGGAATTGCCCCCAGTCCGACGTGTTCGCGGGAACGGGTTTCTGCATCTTGTTGCCGTCGATGTAAGCCACGCCGCCGGGGGCAAGCACGCGCATGATCTCGTCGTGCGGCACGCGACACTCTTTGCCTGCGACGACCAGGTTGACCGTGTCCCCGATATAGGGAAGCGCCTTGCCGTCGAAGACGTCAACCGACACCGGTCCGTAGGCCCCCTTACCCGCGATCGCCTTGCGGGCGGCCAGGACGGCATCCGCATCGGTATCCAGCCCGTGGACGATGCCGGCGTCAGTCTTCATGTCGATCAGGGCCGCGGGATCATCGCAGCCGATGCGGACAAAGACGCCCCCATCAACGCCGCTCTGCGCGACGACGTTGGCGGACGCCACCTGGATGACGGTGAGCATGGACAGAATCGATACGGTCGCGAGTTTCATGGTTCTCCTTACTCCTTGTTTCCCTTTCGCCGGCTTTGTGTCACACCAGCAAATCGACATCAAGTCGATTCACCGGCATGGTTCGGTCCCGGACCGGCCGGGAGCTCCAGTTCCTGCCTGTCATCCCGAGCGGAGCGGAGTCGAGGGATCTCGGGAATTGGTAACCACGTCCGACGCGATCACGGTTCTCGAGATCCCTCGACTCCGCTACGCTGCGCTCGGGATGACAGGTCGTCTGCCGGGAGGCACTGCCCCCCTCTACACGTCGCAGATCCTGACCGCCTGGACGAGCGGTGTCAGTGGCTCGCGTTTCGGGATGAACTCGTGCGCCACGTAGCCGTCGAAACCGGTCTCCACGATCGCGCGCATGATGGCCGGATAGTACAGTTCCTGGGTTTCATCGATTTCGTTTCGCCCCGGATTGCCTCCCGTATGGTAGTGCCCGATCACGTCTTTGTGCGTCTGGATGGTGCGAATGATTTGCTCGCCGACTGCTTGATTCGGCCCTTCAGCGCCGCGCCTTTGGGTCCCGGTTCTTCGGCCGCCAGAGCCGGTGCAACGACCGCCCCCGCCGCCGCGATTGTTGTGTTCCGCAAGAGACTCCGCCTGCTCATCCGATGCCTATCCATGTTTGCTCTCCTGTTCAGGTTTACACCTCAATCTGATCTCAAAATCCACTGATTTGTGCAAGGGTGCATGCTCGCAGCGCGCCGGAGAATGGACTTGAAGGTGCGGTGTGTCGTCACTAGACTTTGAATCCCCCTTGAGAACCGTGCCGTAACGGTACGTCGCGCTCAGCGCCGGCGCACAGTCGGGGCAGGAGGAAGGATCACTATGGACATTGATGAGAAGATCGCTCATCTACGTGAGCTGAAGGAGAAGTCGCGGGAAGGGGGCGGCGAGAAGCGTGCCGCCAGGCAACGCGAACGCGGCAAGGGTACCGCCCGTGAACGAATCGAGAAGCTCCTCGACCCGAGTTCTTTCAGGGAAGTCGGAGCCCTGACGCAGCACCGTTGCACCGATTTCGGCATGGAAGAGAAGCGCATCCTGGGCGACGGCGTGGTGACCGGCTACGGCACGATTCACGGTCGAACGGTCTATGTTTTCAGCCAGGATTTCGCAGTCCATGGCGGCACGCTCGGAGAGATGTTCGCCAGCAAGATCTGCAAGATCATGGATCTCGCCCTGCGGAACGGGGCGCCCGTTGTCGGCATCAACGATTCGGGCGGCGCCCGGATCCAGGAGGGAGTGGATGCCCTGGGCGGCTACGCGGAGATCTTCTACCGGAACACGCTGGCGTCCGGTGTGATACCGCAGATTTCGGCGATCATGGGACCGTGTGCGGGCGGTGCGGTCTACTCCCCCGCGATTACCGACTTCATTCTGATGGTCAAGGAAACCTCGCACATGTTCATCACAGGTCCGAAGGTGATCGAGTCCGTGTGCGGCGAGAAGGTCGGTTTCGAGGAGCTCGGCGGGGCAGTGACCCACAGCGCGCGATCCGGCGTGGCGTGCCTTGCCGCCGATGACGAAGAGCATTGCATCGAGCAGGTCCGCGCGCTGATGGACTACCTGCCGTCGAACAACATGGAGGATCCGCCCTTTGTGGCCACAACGGACCCGACGGAACGCAAGGATGACGAGCTGGTCGACATCGTTCCGGTGAATCCCGATGTGGCCTACGACATGCACGATGTAATCCGGCACGTTGTGGATGACGGGCATTTCTTCGAAATCCACCCCCACTACGCGCCCAACATACTGGTCGGGTTCGCGCGCCTGGCCGGGCATTCGGTGGGAGTCGTTGCCAACAATCCGAACCACATCGCGGGATGCCTCGACATTGACGCATCCTGGAAGGGGGCGCGCTTCGTCAGGTTCTGCGATTCATTCAACATCCCGCTGGTCACCTTTGTCGACGTGCCCGGGTTCCTGCCCGGAACGGAGCAGGAGTACGGCGGAATCATCCTCAACGGCGCCAAGTTGCTTTACGCGTTCTGCGAAGCAACCGTGCCGCGATTGACCGTAATCACCCGCAAGGCCTATGGCGGCGCCTACTGCGTGATGAATTCAAAGCACATCCGCGCGGACTATAGCTGTGCCTGGCCGCAATCGGAGATTGCCGTCATGGGCGCAAACGGTGCGGTCAACATTCTGTACGGGAGAGAACTGGCGGGGATCAAGGACGACGAAGCGCGTGAGGCCAGGCGAAAGGAGCTGACTGCCGAATACACGGAGAAGTTCGGTTCGCCCTACGCCGCCGCGGAACGGGGTTACGTGGATGACGTGATCGAACCGCAGCAGACCCGCCCGACATTGATCCACGCGCTGGAAGCGTGTATCAATAAGAGAGAAGACCGTCCTGCCAGGAAACATGGCAACATACCTTTGTAGGGCTTCGGCATGAAACCAGTTGGAATCACAGACACGATGTTGCGGGATGCGCACCAATCTCTGCTGGCGACGCGCATGCACCTTGACGATATGCTGCCGATCCTTCCGCTGGTCGACCAGGTTGGTTTCTGGTCGGTCGAGATGTGGGGAGGCGCAACCTTCGACGCCTGCATTCGCTACCTGGGCGAGAATCCCTGGGACCGTCTGCGCGCCATTCGCCGGAAGATGCCCAACACGAGACTGCAGATGCTGCTGCGCGGCCAGAACATCGTCGGGTACCGCCACTATGCCGACGACCTGGTCGAGGCATTCGTGGAACGTGCGGCGGGGGAAGGGATCGACGTCTTTCGCATCTTCGACGCGCTCAATGACCTGAACAATCTTCGCACGGCAATCGATGCCGTCAAGAAGTCGGGCAAGATCGCCTCGGGGACGATCAGCTACACCGTATCCCCCGTGCACACGGTCGAACGGTTCGTGGAACAGGGCAAGGCTCTGCGGGAGGCGGGTTGCGACACGCTCTGCATCAAGGATATGGCGGGGCTGCTGTCGCCGCAGGCTGCCTACGACCTGGTTTCCGGCCTGGTTTCGGAGGTTGGATTGCCGGTGAGCCTGCATTGCCACAGCACTTCCGGCATGGCGGAGGCATCCTATTTCCAGGCCGTTCGAGCCGGCGTAGCGATAATCGACGGCGCGATCTCGCCGCTGTCCGGCGGGACCAGCCAACCCCCCACCGAAACACTGGTGGCGATGCTGCGGGGAACGCCCTACGATTCGGGCCTCGATCTGGAGCTGCTGACGGAAATCGCCAACCATTTCCGCGAAGTCCGCAAGCACTACGGCCGTTTCGAGTCGGTGTTCACCGGCGTGGATACGCGCGTGTTGAACAACCAGATTCCCGGCGGGATGATCTCGAACCTGGCGAACCAGCTTCGTGAACAGGATGCCCTCGACAGGATGAACGAGGTGCTCGAGGAAGTTCCGCGCGTGCGCGCGGAGCTCGGCTACCCGCCGCTGGTGACTCCGTCGAGCCAGATTGTGGGCACGCAGGCGACGATCAATGTGCTGACCGGCGAGCGCTACGGGCGCATTACGCGCGAGACGAGACTCTACTGCCTGGGCATGTACGGAAGACCGCCGGCGGAGATGAACGAGAAGGTGGTTGCCATGGCAATCGGCGACGAGAAGCCGATCGAGGGGCGGGCGGCGGACCTGCTCGAGCCGGAGCTGCCCGCAACGCGCGAGCGATTGGGTGAAGCCGCCCGCACCGGGGAGGACCTTATCAGTTGTTCCCTCTTCCCCCAGCTCTCCGAAGTCTACCTGCGAATCAGGGACAGGGGGAAAGAGAATCCCGCCAAGCTCAGGGCAGCCCTGGCGGCGGTAGCTTTCGACATTCATGACCGGGGAGAGCACTCCCTGGCGCCGAAGAAGAACGACGGTAAGGCGGCGATCAACCCCTGGAAGCTGGCGGGCCGGTGGGACTACATGAGGCGCTAGGAGGGCGTGGAGCTATGGAATTGTGGCTGGAAATAGACGGTGAGCTGCTCGAATTCGATGTCGCCCGCAAAGGTGAAGACATCCTGGTGACTCACGACGGCGAGACCCACTGCGCAATCATTCATCAGAACGATGACGACTACAACGTGACCGTTGACGGCAAGCTCTACGAGCTGCACCGGGAATGCGACGAACCCGACGGGCGACCGGGGGACAAGGTCCTGCTGGCGCGGGACGGCGGCTCGCACGAGGTCGTCTTTGCCAGGCACAAGAAACCTCCCGTGCAGCCCGCGGCGGAACATGTGGCCAAGGACGGGGACATCATGCCGCTGATGCCGGGTACGGTCGTTGAAGTCCGCCGCATGGTTTCGGACAAGGTCGAGGAGGGAGACCTTCTGCTCACGATCGAGGCGATGAAGATGCTCAACGAGGTCCGTGCGCCGATATCGGGGACGATTTCGGAAATCAACGTGAAGCCGGGGGACAACGTGGCCCGCGGCGTGTTGATGATGCGGATTGAGGAGTGAGGAGACGAAAGCATGAAGGCGGAGTTGGAGCGGTGGGAAGGAAGCTCGCTGCAGAAGGTCTTGAACCGTTTCCCGGAACGCAAAGAGGCATTCAAGACGGCGTCCGACATTCCGATCGAGAGGCTCTATCTGCCGGAAGGCACCGCGGAAGAATACAGTGTCGGCCAGGGTTTCCCGGGGGAATTTCCCTTCACTCGCGGCATCCAGCCGACGATGTACAGGGGGCGGCTCTGGACCATGCGCCAGTATGCCGGGTTCGGCACCGCCAACGAATCCAACCGCCGCTACAAGTACCTCCTGGAGCAGGGACAGACAGGGCTTTCCGTCGCATTCGACCTGCCCACGCAGATCGGCTATGACTCCGATCACAGGCTCTGCGTCGGCGAAGTCGGCAAGGTCGGGGTGGCCATCGACTCGCTACGAGACATGCAGACGCTCTTCGACGGCATACCGCTCGACAAGGTTTCCACGTCGATGACGATCAATTCGCCCGCGGCAGTGCTGCTGGCCATGTACATTGCGGTCGGCGAGAAGCAGGGAGTCACAAAGGACCGGCTGCGCGGCACAATCCAGAACGACATTCTGAAAGAGTACGTGGCGCGCGGCACCTACATCTTTCCGCCCGAGCCCTCGATGCGACTGATCACCAACATCTTCGAGTACTGCACCGCGGAGGTCCCCAACTGGAACACCATCAGCATCTCCGGCTACCACATCCGGGAAGCGGGTTCCAACGCCGTGCAGGAAGTCGCATTCACGCTTGCCAACGGCATTCAATATGTACAGACCGCCGTTGATGCGGGACTCGACGTGGACCTCTTCGCGCGCCGCCTCTCTTTCTTCTTCTGCGCCTGCAGCGACCTGTTCGAAGAGGTCGCCAAGTTCAGGGCCGCCAGGAGAGTAT
The DNA here is from genome assembly GCA_964555035.1 of uncultured Victivallales bacterium. Taxonomy (GTDB): domain Bacteria; phylum Verrucomicrobiota; class Kiritimatiellia; order UBA8416; family CAYOBW01; genus CAZKRK01. The sequence continues at coordinate 9,787 of CAZKRK010000252.1, forward strand.
GGGCGGGGATCATGAAGAACAGGTTCAAGGCCCGGAATCCGAAATCGACGATGCTGCGGTTCCACACGCAGACCGCCGGTTCCGCGCTGACGGCGCAACAGCCGGACAACAACATCGTCAGGGTTGCGATGCACTCGCTGGCCGCCGTGCTTGGAGGAACACAAAGCCTCCACACCAATTCCCGCGACGAGGCGCTGGCGCTGCCTTCGGAGGATTCGGTGAGGATTGCCCTCAGGACGCAGCAGATCCTGGCCCACGAATCGGGCGTGGCCGATACGATCGATCCGCTGGCCGGCTCCTACTATGTCGAGTCCTTGACGGACGAAATCGAAAAGAAGGTCCTGGAGTACATCGAGAAGATCGACGAAGCGGGCGGCATGGTCCGGGCGATCGAAAAGGGCTATGTACAGAGAGAGATCCAGGACGCTGCGTACAGGTATCAGAAGGACATCGAGAACAACGAAAGAGTGATCGTAGGCGTCAACAAGTTCACCCGCGAAGAGGAGCAATCCAAAGAGCTTCTGACGGTTGATCCGTCTCTGCGGGACCTGCAGATGCAGAAGCTGGAGAACTTGAGGCAGGAGCGGAACGGTGCGGAGGTGGAACGGAAGCTCGAAGCCCTGAGATCGGGTGCGGCTCGAGCGGATGTTAACCTGATGCCGCTGATCCTCGATGCCGTCAAGGAATACGCTACGCTCGGCGAAATCTGCGGCGTCCTGCGCGACGAATTCGGCGAGTACCGGGAATCGGTGGTGATATAGCGGGGCGGGTGGCGCGGGGCGGGTGGTGGAGAGAGCAGGCGATGAGTCGGAACCGGATGGAGGGTTTTGAGTTCTGTCAGGAGGCCCTGCTTCTGACCGGAGACTTCACCCCCGCCCTGCCATCCCGAGGAACGTCACGGGTGGAACCCACTGGCTCGTGGGCAGGACATGCGCAGGGTTGCGGCGAGAGATAGTGGTAGAAAAATGGGATGGTAGAAAGATGGGATGGTAGAAAAATGTGTTGGTAGAAAAATGGGATGGTAGAAAGATTGGGATGGTAGAAAGATGGGATGGTAGAAAAATGTGTTGGTAGAAAGATGGGATGGTAGAAAAATGTGTTGGTAGAAAAATGGGATGGTAGAAAGATGATATGTTCATGTTTTGCACCTTCCTG
>CAZKRK010000253.1:0-10927 GCA_964555035.1 uncultured Victivallales bacterium
AGCGCAGCGGAGGCGGGTGAGGGGGCAGGCCCGCGGTGTCCCTGTCACACCCCACATCTCACACTGTCACCGATCACCGATCACGGATTACCGATCACGGATTACCGATCACCGATCACCGATCACCGATCACGGATCACCGATCACCGATCACCGATCACCGATCACGGATTACCGGTAACAGCTCCTTTCAGGGAGATTAGTGGGCCGGATTGCCGTGCGCGGTCACCACTGGGCCGGGTCTACTTTGTAGAAATCCCTGAGCTCGGCATACAGCTCCGGGTGTCTGCGGTTGAGGAGTCCGGGTTTCTCGAAGAAGGTCTCGGTTGCCACGGCAAAGAACTCGGCGGGGTCGGTGGCGCCGTATTCGTCGAGGTCAGTGTTCCGATGGCGCCTGATGCGTTCGCGGAGCTCCTCGAATTCCTGCCCGAGCACGTGTGCCCAGGTTCTGTAGCTCGAGCGCTGTTCCAGGATGGGAGCGCCGTCGCCGCGTCCGTCCTCCTGGTCGAGCTGGTGGGCGAACTCGTGCAGGACGACGTTGTGGCCGTCATGGAAGTTGGCGGCGCCGTGCCGCACGCTGTCCCAGGCGAGCACGACCGCTCCGCGCGTCCACGACTCGCCGAGGCGCACCTGCTCTACTTCCGCGACGGTCCCGCTCATGCTCTCCCGGCCCCGGGCCTTGTAGGCGGCGGGGTAGACCAGGATTGACGTCAACATGGGGTAGGGATCCGTTATGCCGCGGTTGAGCAAAAGGAGGCAAGCCTGGGCCGCGATGGAGACGCGCACCTCGTCGGTGATTTCCCGGCCGCAGCCTTCGAACCGTTTCTCTCCCACAAAGACGTTGACCAGGGCTTTGAGCTCTTCGCGCAGAGCTTCCGGGAGTTTGCCGTAAACGGGCAACGTCTCGCGCAGGATGAGGTCCCACTGGGGGGGGAACGGGCGGGCCGCATACATGCGCCGCCTGCGTTTGGCGCGGGCCGACCGCACCAGGTGGAAGCCGACACCCGCGATCGATAGAACGGCGACTGCAATCACCCAGGGCATGTCAGGCTTCCGCGGGTTGATCGACGTTCTCTTCCGCCGCGAGTGCGTCGTCTTCGTCCGCGGTCTCATCGGCGGGTCGAGAACCGTTGGTTGGCTTTGCCGGCTTCCCGCTCAGGACCCGGCGGATGGCGTCGGCCAATTGGCGCATGCCGACCGGTTTCAGCATGAACTCGTGGATGCCGCTGTTCTCGAGCACCTCCGGCGTGAGGGCCTCGCTGAAGCCCGTACACACGATCACGGGCAGTTCCGTGCGCATGTCGAGCATGCGCTGCGCCATTTCGATACCCGTCATGCCGGGCATTACCTGGTCCGTAATCACGACGTCGAAGCGTTTGGGGTTGAGCTCGAAGATACGCAGCGCCTCCTCGGCGTCGTTGGCCACGACCGGATGGTAGCCCAGGCTGGCGAGCATCTGGGCGCCCATTTTGACGATTTCGGCTTCGTCGTCGACGAGCAACACCGACTCGCTTCCGCCGATGACCGGTCCCGCGGCTTCTTCCTCTTCTTCTTCAAACCGCTCGACCGTGGGCAGGATCACGTTGAAGGTCGAACCTTCGCCGAGCTTCGTATCGACGGTGATAGTGCCCTTCAAACCGGTGACGATGCCGTGCACCACGGCGAGGCCCATGCCGGTGCCTTCGCCCTTGGGTTTGGTTGTGAAGAAGGGTTCGAAGATGCGCTCGGCGGTCTGCGCATCCATGCCGGAGCCCGTGTCACGCACGGAGATGCGCAGGTAGCGGCCGAGCTCGACGGAGGGATAGCGGCGGCGCGTACGCTGGTCGATCAGGAAATTGTCCATGCGGACTTCCAGTTGTCCGCCGGTAGTGCGCATGACGTGAACCGCATTCGTACAGAGGTTCATGATAACCTGGTGGATTTGGGTCGGGTCCGCCAGGACGATGTCGTGTTTGGCCCGAACCACGTATTTCACCTCGATTTCTTCGGGTGTCGAGGCGCGCAGCAGCTTGACGACTTCCTTGACGATTGGGGTGATCCGAATGACCTGCCCCGGTTGCTCCGTCTGGCGGCTGAACGTCAGGATCTGGTTGACAAGGTCCTTGGCGCGGTGGCTGGCCTTGAGCACCTCCTTGACATAGCCGCGCGCGGCGCTGTCTTCCGCCAGGGAGTGCAGGATCATTTCGGAATAGCCGAGGATTGGGGTGAGGATGTTGTTGAAATCGTGGGCAATACCGCCCGAGAGCGTGCCAATGGCCTGCATCTTCTGCGACTGGCGCAGCTGTCGTTCGCTGTTCAAAAGGGCGGCTTCCACTTCGCGGCGCTTGGTGATGTCCAGCACCTCGACCAGATAGCCCTTGGGTTTGTAGTCCGGGTCGAGCCCGAGGTTGTTGATCCAGATGTCCAGGTGCGCGGTTCCTTTGCGCGTGGTGGTCAGTCCCTCGCGGTTGCGCAGGTCGTCGAAATTGAGCGTAGCTTCGTAGCGTGCCGATTCCCCGCGCTTGAGCGCTTCCTTGGCGGGTTTAGGGACAAAAGCTCCATCGAACAGATCGATTCCGGCGAAGTCCTCCTGTTCGGGCACGCCGAACACCCGCAGGCATGACGCGTTGATGTTGACGAGCTCGCGGTGGGGGCTGAACATGCCGACCCCGATGGGGGAGTTGGCGAAGAAGTCCTTGAAGCGCTGTTCGCTCGTGCGGAGTGCGCGTTGCGTCTCCTTGCGTTCGGTGATGTCGTGGGCGACAAGCATGATGACGGGACGTCTCGCGAATTCGAACGAGCGCGCGTTGATTTCCACGGGAATGCGTCTTCCATCCCGGGAGAGGAACTCGCGTTCGTAGAGAACGACGGGATTGCCGAGGATGCGCTTGACAAGTCGGCGCGCGAAGACGTTTTCGCGTTCGAGAACGTCCCGGTCCGACATCGTAACCAGCTCGGCGCGAGTGTAACGCGGCATCGCCGACGCCGACTGCACGACCTCGATGTCCAGTGGCGTCATAGCCATAAGCTGTTCGCGTGTATGCCCGAGTTTTTTGCAGGCGACGTCGTTGACGGCCACGAAACGGGCAGGCATCTCGTCCTTGGCGACGGCGTGAACGAAGACCATGTCTCGCGTATTGTTGAAGAGCAGCTGGTACCACGCTTTCTTCTGTGCGAGCCGCTCCTCTTTCTTGACCTGGTCGGCTTTGGCCTTTTCGCGTTCGGCCGCGGCCGCGGCATGCTCTGCACGTTCGCGGGCCGTACGCCGGCGGAACACGATGTGATAGGCGACCATGCCGATCAGCACGATGACGGCAACGATAAGAAGGATCGGAAAAACCTGTGAACTGTCGAACATGGTACTGCTTCGATTTCCTGGTCAGACTGTCTTGCTCGTAGTGGAATACGCCGTTCCACGCGGCGGGCCGCTCACGTGGCGGCACCCGGGGCCGCTACGTCACCGTTCAGCCGCGGTTCAACCACGCCTATCAAGCTGTCGCGCGTAACCGGTTTCGCCAGTATGCAATGGGTCGGGTTGTCCGACACGATCTCGCGGACCTCAAGCGTGTGCGAGTCTCCCGTGCAGAAGATGACCGGCGGCATGTCCCAGGAGTTCTCCGTACAGACTCTCTCGATTTCTCTGAACAGTGTGATACCGCACATGCCGGGAAGATTGACATCGGTCATGACAAGGTCGGGGCGCTGTTGCCCGATAACCGCCAGCGCTTCTTCCGCGTCCATGGTCTCGACAATCTCCAGCGATGGATATGTCGTGCCCAGGATGAGGGCGAAGAGCTTCGCGATCGGCTCTTCGTCTTCAACGATTATCAGGCGTCTCCTGCCGTCCGCAACAGCCCTGTTCGCTTCTGAGTCCATCTGGTCCCGCCACGTGCCACATCGCAACTTGAACAACTCGATATCGTACGAGAACGCGCTCCACCGGCACAAGCACAAAGAGGGGTCAGTCAAATGGCATTGAGCCGGGAAAACAGGTCTTCATGCGACGATAGAGCGTGGCGCGGCTGATTCCCAGTATCTCGGCCGCCTTGCCGCGACGACCGTTGCTTTGCTTGAGGGCGTCGAGGATGCGTGTCTTCTCGTCTTCAACATCGAAATCTCTCTTTGGCGAATGGCCTTCCGACTCCAGCTGTTCGGGCGGCAGATCGTTCGGTTGGATCACATGCCCGCGGCAGCGGATGACGGCATACTCGATGGCGTTGCGCAACTCACGCACGTTTCCGGGCCAGCCGTAATCCAGCATGGTACGCATTGCCGCGTCGGACACCTCCTCGATCGTCTTGCCCGTCGAGGCCCGCGACTTGGCAAGAAAGAACTCCGTCAACAGGGGAATGTCCTCGCGGCGGCTTCGCAACGGCGGCAGCGTGATCCGGGCAACGCGGATACGATAGAGAAGATCGAGCCGAAAAATCCCCTTGCGGACTTCTTCGGTAAGGTCCTTGTTCGTCGCCGCCAGTATTCGAATGTCGATTCTGCGCGGTTTTGTCTCGCCGATACGCACGATTTCCCGTTCTTCGAGAACGCGCAGGATGCGAGTCTGCGTATTCATCGGGATGTCCCCGATCTCATCCAACAGAATCGTGCCGCCGTCGGCGGCCTCGAAAAGACCTTTCTGGTCCCGCACGGCGTCCGTAAAAGCGCCCTTGCGATGACCGAACAGTTCGCTGTTGATCAAGGAGTCGCTCAGACCGGCGCAATTCACCACGACGAACGGTTTGTCCTTGCGGTGACTGACGTTGTGTATGGCGCGCGCAGCCAGCTCCTTGCCGGTTCCCGTTTCGCCCTGGATCAAGACGGTTGCGTCCAGGGACGCCACGTCGCGAATGAGCTGGAAGACCTGCTCCATCTCTTCGCTCTTGCCGACCATGTCTTCAAAGCGTGCCTGTTCATGAAGCATACGCCTCAGGTCGTATACCTCGGACACGTCGTAGATGTAGAGGATCTTCTTGTCAGCGTCCTGGGGGTCGTCCTTTACGTCGACTTCCATCCAGTACTGGCGCCCAGGCATACGGACACACGCCCGGACTCGTTTGCGCTTCTCGCCGGGGCGGACCATCTGGTGACGAATGCGGTCCGCGTCCGCCCCGTCGAAGGGGAACGCCTCATGCCACGCCGTGCCGATCGGGTCCGGCGCAATATCGCTCAACAGGCGCCTTCCTGTTTGACTGAGAAACTCCAGCTTGCCCTCGGCGTCGACGATTGCCGTGGTCAGACGCAGCTGGTTCAGGATCGTCAGCAGGTCGTCGTGGCTGCTCCGGATATGCTCCAGCATTTTCTGTTGCGCTTCGCGAAGCAGGGCAAGCTCGTTGGCGTTCTGTTGGACCCGGAAGCGGCGACGGGCCTCGTCGGAGGCATCCAGCAAGAGAACGCAGTCACGCCGATTCACCGGGAAGCAATGCACGTCAGCGTACGTTTCGCCGGAGAGGGCGACAAAGGGCAGAGTGAATTCGTTGCCGGACAGGGGCAGCAGGCCGACCAGGAGCTCGACGCTGTCCTCAGCGAGGCAGCCTTTTTCAAGCCGAGCAAGACCGTAGCGCTCGAGGTCCCCGCCCGCTTCGATGAGCTTGCCTTGCGGGTCGACCAGGAGGTATGCGGGCCGTTTGCCGCGAATGAGCTCGGTGTGGAGGCGCTCGTTCACAAAGTCCGGCAGGTCTATCATGGCCGCATCAGTTGTGTCGGGTCCGATCGGCGGGTCGGCAACTGTCCGTCACGCAAGCACGCTTCGCGCCAGGGAAGCGAAGGCTTCTTCCACTCCCAACCCCGTCTTGGCGCTGGTCTTGAGGAAGTCCCAGCCGTCGGTTTCCAACTGCGTTATGCACTCGTCCTCGAGGCGCCATTCCTCGCGGAGATCGTACTTGTTCAATAGAGCAACAAAAGGAAGGGCGCCGGCCGAGTCCTCAACACGGCTTTTGAGTTCCCGTGCCGTGCGCAACGTATCGGGGCGCGTGCCGTCGACAACCAGCACGTAACCGGATGCACCGCGCAGGTAGTTCAAGGAAATGTCCTGTACGCCGTCGTCCCCATGAATGTCCCAGATGAGGAGTGTGACCTCGTTCTGACCGAACCGGATGAGCTTCTTGTCGATCTTGACACCGACCGTCGTGTGGTACTTCTCGGAGAAGATGCTGTGCACGAATCGTGAGACAAGGCTGGTTTTGCCAACCGAGAACGCGCCCAACATACAGATTTTGCTCTTTATCGAAGGCACTTCAGTCTTCCCTCGCCTTCCTTTTCGACTATTTGAAAAACAGAGCATAAGGGAAACGCCGATGCGATTGCAAGGCCGGAGAGGGGACCCCGTTCCGCGGACTGGCCTTCAGACGTTGTGTCCTCATCGCGATTTCGTCCCCACCCGACGGCTTGCGGGGACGCTCGCCCTCCAGTTATGTGCATCAAGGGCTCCGTGATGTCCCCAACTGGAGGGCGAGCGTCCTCGCGAGCCGTCGGGCACGAAGTGAAACCGCGCCGAGGGCAACACGACACCAGTCGAGTCCGCGGTTTTGGGGGGGATGAGGAGCCGTTTGCGCGACAGCGCAAGCGGCTCGGGGATGAGCCAGGGCAAACGCAGCCTGCGGAAAGACGCTCGGCTACTCGTCTGTCCCCATACCCCCGGTCCCGACGCCTCCGGGAACCACCCGTCCCCGCTCGATCTGTTGACGCAGGTGGCGCTTCTCTTCGAGGGCTTCCATTACCTGGCGCGAAGTGATGCTTGCCTCGACGATATCTTCGTCGGGGATCCCCTTCGGTATCGAACGCAAAAGCGCGCGCAGGATCATGTCGGCCTCCTCGGGCCTGTGGTCCTCGAGTGCGATCTGCGCCAGCATGCGCCGGGCACGGAAACGGCAGCGCGAGCGCGGTTCGCCGATCTGCAGGACTCTCCCGGCGGTCTTGGCCGCCCTGGCCAGGTCCTGGTTCCTGTACTGGACATAGGCGATCGTGTCCAGAACACCGGGGTTGTCTCCGCCGACGGTCTCCAACCGCGGAACCATACGAAGGGCGTCGAGATAGCCGGCGGGGGATTGTGCCAGGGTGTAGGCGAGGTTGTTGAGCATTGTCACATCGCCCGGATGAAGTTCGAGACCTCGGCGCAGTATTTCGGCAGCTCGTCCGTAGTTGCCGAGCAGCCGCGCGGCTTCGGCGCCGATCACGACGGGCGTGCGGTTGGTGGCGCCCGAAGCGAGAACCGCCGTCATCTGGTACAGAGCATCTACCAGTTCCCATCCTCCCCGATGGAAACGCACGTAGCCCAGCATTTCAGCCCAGCGCATTTCCCGGGGATGACGTCGGTGAAGCGTTTGGAGGGCTTCAACCATGCCCATGTCCGTCTCGAGCTCGCCATCGCTCGTTTTCAATTCCACCATCTTCTCGTAGAACGGCGGCGGGGGAGCCAGGGAGGCCTCGATCGCGGCGTCGGTCATTTCGATCGCCAACGGTCTGTCATGGGCGTAGAGGGCGCACTTGGCGGCGATGACGTAGGCGGGCAAAAGCCCGCGCGCTCGTTGCGCAGCGTTCCGGGCGGCCACGACGGCTGCATCCTTGTGCGGACCGCGAAAGAGATACTCCGCCGCGCGGGTCACCACGCCGACGCTGAAGACGCCCTCCTCAACGGCGGCCGCGATCGTGTTGTTCACCCAGTGCCTCAACTCCAGCGTGTCCGGCTCATGCTGGGTACGGTATACAAGCTCGGCCAGCCAGATGTCGCCGTCCTCGGGGCAGCACCGTCGGGCTGCCGAGACCACGTCGCGGTCGACGCCCGAAAGGCTGATCAACATGTGCCAGAGGGGGGCGTGCGTCGGCGTCAGTTTGACCGCCGTTCCTACCACGTTGCGGGCCTCGGCGTAGTCGTCTTCGCGACAGTGCAACAGCGCCAACTGGCTCAGGGCCGTGGCTTTTTCGATGTCGTCACGGCCGATGGCGCGCCAGCGGTCGGCATCGGCGGTCTGACCCTCGCAACCGGCATCGTAACATTCGAGCCAGAGCGAAATCAGACCGCGGAGAAAGGGGCTGGTGGTCGATTCGAGATTGTGCCGGAGACGCTCGGCCGTTGCCGCGAACTCCTCTTCGCTTGGAATCGAGACGCGGTGCCACAGCGCGCTGAGCTCGGCGGGCGGCATAAACGCCTTTTGCACGGTGCCCGGTATGACCGGCAGGCGGGGAAGCAGGGAAGCCCGGCTGAGATTGTCCGCCTCACGAAACCTCTCTGTTTGATGCAGAATACGGGTTTCCAGCAAGTCGAGTCCACGCTCCGAGCGTATGCGCGGGCGCGCCAGCACGTGGTGGGCGCTTTCCGCGTCGCCATGCCTGGAGAGCGCGCGGGCAAGGAGACCGACCGCCTGGGGCGCGTCCGGATACCGCTCCCAGGCGTGCCACGCCGTCTGCTGCGCACCGACGCCAAGGTGGAGGTTCATCTGCGCTTCGCCCAGCCGCACCAGCGGGATCAGCGTGAGCTCGTCCGAATCCCTGTTCTCACGCAATGTCTCGTATACACGCTGCCAGTCCCCGCGTCTCTCGTACACCCCCGACAGCACCATGCGCGCCTTGTGCGATTGCTCGGGGTGTTCGGTCACGATCTTCTCCAGCTCGCCCTGCAGGGCGTCAACATCGCCGGCCATCTCCAGCGCCGAGACGTACTCGTAGCGCATGGGGAGACTCAGTTCGCCGGCCCCGAGACGTTCCTTGAACCGTGTCGTGGCCTCGGCGAGGAGAGACTTGCGAATCTCGGCCGTGTCAGTGTGCGCGAGCTCATCTCCGAACGGTACGCGCGCACACAGGTGACGCCAGTTCGTCAGGCAGCCACCGATCAGGAAGAACGGCTTCAGGTCGGCGGTTTCAAACGGTCGTCCGGCCGGCAGGCCCAGAAAACGTCTCCGGAAACGAAACCACTGCGTCCCGTATAGCGCGACGCTCAGCGGGATTCCCGGGTGAGAAGGATCGATTTGGCGCAGGCGTTCGATCGTTGTCCACACCAGGTCCGGGCGAGATAGCTGAAAGCACTTCTCGAGCATACCGTAGAGCCGGTCGGCGTCCTGCATTGAGTTGACGCAGTGCCTCAGGTGCGCCGCGAAACGCTCTTCCCAGACGCCGTCGGTACGCTTGATCGCCATGAAGAACAGCGGTTCCAACACGCGGGGATCGTTGGGCCAGCTACTCATGGCCTGCACTGCCATGCGGGCGGCCACGGGTGCGATGTTCAGATTCATGTAGGCCTCGGCCGCGGAAAAGGCCTGATTCGGATCGGTGTAGGGCGCGTCCGAGTCCGATTCCACAATCGCCCGCCATTTTCTGAACTGTCGCAGGTAGGGGTATAACGAGCGGATGCGCGGAAGGTTGGGCGGCCACTGCGCGGCCCGCGGCACGTGAGCGGCCACCTGATCGGGGTCGCCGACAAACAACCCCATCTCCGCCAGGATCACTGCGACGCGGGGGTCGTTGCGAATGCTCCTCCGCGGCAGCGTCTGCACGATGGCGGCGGCTTCCTGCATGCGGTCCAGGGCCATGAGGGCGTAGGCCTTGAGGATGTTTCGCTCCGCCATGCGGACATCGCCCGAGTTGGGCAGCCTGTCAAGCGCGTCCAGTACCTCCTCGTACTTGCGACGCAGGAGCAGAATCCGCACGATCAGCAGTTCCCACTCCTCGTCAAAGGAGCTTTGGTTCCGGACCTGGCGGGCCGCCCGTTCCGCGTTATCGAGGTCGCGCCGCTTTTCGAGCGCCTGCGCAACGTCCCTGACCATCTCGGTGCGGTGGTATGGCCGGCTGCGGTACACGACGACACTTGTCAGCGCCACCCCCAGAATAGCGGCGAGCAGGATTGGAAAGAGCTTGCGCTCGCCCACGTCGTACCAGAAAGGCGGCAGCTCGCTTGCCGCCATGATCGGTTTGGTGGGCGGGTTCCGTGCCGTCTCCACCCGCCTCTGCTTCAACGTGCGCAGGAGCTCGATTTCGAAGTAGACCAGAACGACGCAACCCATGACCACAATTCCGGCCGTGTTGTGCAGGAAACCTATGCCGGCGCCGCCGTCTGTGTTGTACGAGAACGTGACCATCAGGGAAATGCGCAGCACGTTCAACGCGAGCGCCTGCGCCAGGGCGGCCAGGACAAGTCCCGCCACGGCGAGTTTCCGCATCCGCTTGAGCACACCCAGACCGATGGCGAGCAGAAAGACGGTCGTAGCCGTACGCATGCCGCTGCACCAGGCCGGGACCTCGTACACGTGCTGCACCGTACGCAGCACCAGTCCGTCTGCCCAGACCCGCACATTGAACATGTGCAGCAGCCACTCGCTGCCTTCGACCGACATCCGCTGCATCGCCGTCTGCATCGGCTCGAAAATGCGTCCCGGCAGGGGGTGTGCCCAGTACAGCAGCAGAACGGCGATCAGAGTATCGCGACCGTAGCGCGGGGGCAGCGACCAGCGCATGCAGCACCAGGCGATGCTCAGCAGGCCGATCCATTCGAACTGCCCGACATTGTATATCAGCCCGGCAAGCACCAGCAACGCTCCGAAGGCGGTCGTGCTGACCAGTACCGTGCCGCCGGGGCGGTTCGTCGCGGCACGGTCCCGCTCGGATTTCGGTCGCAGCAGGATGAGCGCCGAGAAGACCATGGTCATGGTAAAGCGGATAATGCCGTTCTGGGATGAGAGCAAACGTGGAACGTGCAACGCGAGCCACGCCGCAAAGACCGTCCCGGTTGCGACGAGAACCGCCAGCCGCATACCGCCGATGCCTCGGCCTGCGTCCTGTTCTGTGTTAGTCTCCATCCGTCAGTCCTACTCCTGCGAATGATACCAGCCGGCCGGCGAAAGTGGCAAGGTTTAGCCGGGAACTTCAACCCCGCCGGGCTTGTCCTGTCTTTTGTACACGTCTCTGCGCGTTTTGCTCACTCTCCGCCCGCCCTTGCCCTTCCGCTCCGCTCCAGGGCTTGCGGGCG
>CAZKRK010000254.1:0-10917 GCA_964555035.1 uncultured Victivallales bacterium
TTCAACGTAATCGACAGGACAACAAGTGGTTGCGACGGAGTCTCGACTCTGTGTGGTCGGGCAGAGGTAAAGTTCTCTCCTCATATCACCGAGTGCACTCGCGTTTCCTCGTTCATCCGCGTGCCGCCGGGTTCCCACGAATAGTATGGAGATCCGTCACGATCAGCTTCGAGGGAGTTATGCTCGCGTCTTCTATGTGGCACTCAAACAAGAATGAGAACGCGAATCGTTCTCCTAACACCCCCGTAATGTGAAAAGCACCGGCACCGCGGGATTGTAGGCGGACATTCCTCAAAGGGCGATCATAGCTACGCCCGCCCTGGTATCCCCGCGAGTCAAGCGCACCCTTGAGCAGCTTCCGTATGCTGCCAGGCTCAGCCATGGCGACCCTCACACCGCGATTCGGCAACGTGGCACACCATGTCCGCAGTTGCCTGACACGTTTGCCGGATTCGTCCCAGAGGAACACTTGCGGGTAGTAGTCGAATTCCAGACCTCTCAGCGTGCGGTGTCCCGCCAGCAGGCAGCACAGCAGCCCGCCGTCGTCAACCGAAGCAGAGCATGCGGGTGCCGCCATCTCCGAGCGCATCACCTTCAGGGGGGTGCTGTTTGTGAACACATCGCCGTTCCTGTCCAGTGATGCAATCGAGAACGCGATCCGGTTCCCTTCGCCGGGTGACTCACACAACATGAACGAACCACGATCAGACCTCGCCCAGTCGGACACCGTCACGCCGTTCGTCTGTTGCCCTCCGTCGGAACGGGACATCGCCACCAAAAAGCAACCTGCAGTCATCGCCGATGTCGCGAGCCGCCGCGCGGTTCCGTTTCGTATGCTCTTCACGTAATGACTCCTCGTTAGAACGCTACCAGCTTCACGGAGAACGGACAAGCACCTGCTGTTCGTGGCCCCGCGGTGAAGCTGCGCCATGTAGGTTCGCCAACAATGTTGCGCACAAGCTCAAAGAAACCCGCGACGTGAGCACTGTCCCAATCTTGAAACGCATTGGCCCCAGTGGACTTGTATCCATAGGATGGATCGAACAGAATCAACGAACTGCCACTGCCGCGAGTGGCAATCACATGAAAATTGAACATCTGACAGCTCGGAACGGCGTTGCCTTGCCCTTTCTTCTCGACTCCCGTCACCACGATGTCGCCACACATACCCTCGTACTGGCCATCTGCACAGTAATCCAAGTACGGGTAGTATATGGGACCTGGAAACCCCAAATCCTCATAGCTGAGAGCGGGATCGTAGGTGTGTGGAAATGCTGTCTCATTCGAGTCGCGAATCCAAGTGCGATCCGCGTCTTCTGCCGGCCAGTTCATGTTCGCGAAAGTCCACTCTGCGATCAGGAATCCGTCCACTTCATGCGTGAGGGAAACAGGCGGTGCATCATTGCAGTACAGCAGAAACGGTTCGCACACGACTTGCTTGAGCTCGGTGCCACCAATGCCCTGCGCGGTGAGTACATCACGGAAGAAGCGCGCCCACGCCGTGCACTGACCATCGCCGTCCTGAAGCAACTCTGCCGTTTTGGTCGCCCAGCAATCCGCTGTCCCGTTGGTCGTCGGTTGCTTGTGATAGTAGGTCAGTATGTGTCCGTCATCCACACGCCTGACAGTTCTGTCCGAGAATTCGTCCCAGATCGCTTCAACCACCGGATTCGTCTCGGACAGAGTGTCGGCGTTTTCACATCCGATGCGTATCACCGTGTGGTGTAGGGTCACATCGTCTACTGGATCGCCAAGTGTAACATACATCTGATTAGTGGATGTACCCGCATCCAGCCAAACGTCTCGGCTCACGAGACGGAGGTCCCAATCGATGGACATGGGATCCATGAAGTCAACTTCGTCCGCGAACGCGTTTTCGCATAGTACGTCATGGATTGTCACTTCATCTCCGCTCACGCTCACGTTTGTCTCGGGGAAGTTCAATCCACTTGGACCGGTCCCTTTGATGACAACGTTCGAGCTCAATCCTTCGGGTAGCAGTGTCCACTTCGCGGAGATCACCATGTTGCTGTTTCTGGTGTAGCAAACCGGATAGCTATGGCCGTCCGACGCGTCTCCATCGGCATCGGGGTCGGACCAGTGTGGAGCTTCGTACTCCGTAGAGCCATCGTCCGATACCACGGTATGGTTGTTCGAAAAGGAGAGCTCGATCAGGTCGAGGTCGATGACGTGCAGCACTGCCTTGCGGGTCCCGGCGTAGAACGCAGTCTTGCCGTCATCGTGGTATTGACCGAGGATCTCGGTTTCATCGTGGATGAGGTACTGTTTCGTACTCTCTTCGTACCAGGTGTCCCCCGAAATATCGCCGGTTTGGCCCGCGATGCGGTCGCCGAAGTCGTCGATTTCAAGACAGTAGTCGTAGTCAGGAGACGGCGGTGTGTCCGGGTCGTTGGCATAGTCGTGATCGAGGTGCCTGATGCCGATGTCGTAGGAATGGCCGCGGACGAAGTTCAAGTTCGTCGACACAACGTCCGCGAAGTTGGTTGTCCACAGCACTTTGCCGCGCCCGACGGTGAGCGCGTACGTCTCGGAGGCGCTTCCGCTCTCGGGGGCTTCGCCGACGGTCAGCTCGAGTTCGACGATGTCGTTGGTCTTCGGATCGGCAGCGTCGGTGATGCCGGTGCCGGCGATGCTCTCGATAAGGTTGATTACGCCGTCGCCATCGGTGTCGGCGAGGGCATCGTCGGCGTTGTTCGGATCGAGGCCGTTCGCGGATTCCACGCCGTCCTCGATACCGTCGCCGTCGCTGTCCGCGAGGGTCGCGACCGTGCTCAAGACGTTGATCTCGTATCCGTCGGCCGCTCCGTCGCCGTCGGTGTCGGAGAGGGTCGGGTTGGCGCCGGACAGGAATTCGAGGGCGTCGTTGACGCCGTCGCCGTCGCCGTCAGCCGATCCGGTCGGGGAAGTGTCGCCGAAATGCGCGGTCTCCCAGGCGTCGGCCAGGGAGTCGTCGTCGGTGTCCACGACTTCGTCGGCACCGATGTCGACGACGGAAGTCAGGTTGGAGGCGCCGGGGTGGTCCACGCGCGCCTCGCCGTCGCTGTCGGTGGCGGGAGCGTTGGCGCTCCCGGCATCGATGGCGGCGCTGCCCGGACCGAGCCGACAGGAGACGGGGATGAGGGCGGGAAAGTTGGTGAGATTGCCCGTGCCGATCCAACCGTCCTGGACGATGCAGTAGGTTGCGTCGGCGGTGCCGTTGCCGGACTCGTGAAGCTGGTTGCCATTGGGCCCGTAGCGGACTGTGTTCTGCCAGAAGATCGTGTTGAGGGCCGTCAGGCCGCCGTCACGCGCGTGTGCGCCGCCGCCCAAACCGTGGGCGAGGTTGTCCCATAGCGTGCAGTTGATGAGATCGACAACCGCGTTCGCCGTCGACTCGATGCCGCCGCCGTCGGCATGGGCGGTGTTGTTGGCAACGCAGGTATTCTGAACGACAGGTGCGCCGCCTTTGAAGCGCAGCGCGCCGCCGTCTTCGAAGGCGGTATTGCGGACGAAGCGGCAGCGATCCACGAGGACCGGACAATCCCTCGCGCCCAGTCCGCCGCCGTCGGCGGCGAAGTTGCCCGTGAAACGGCAGTCCCTGACCGTGACGTCCGATCCGGTCTGAAGATAGATCCCACCCCCGTGATCGTCGGCGGCATTGGCGTTGAAGACCGACGCGGCGACGACGAGAGACTGTGCGCTGGTGGCAAAAATGCCGGCGCCGTTGTCGGCGCCGCGGTTGGCGGTGAATACACAATTGCTGACGATGGCGTGGGCCTGATCGAGACTAAGCGCACCGCCGTCGTCGTCAGTGTGGTTGGCGTCGAAGACACACTCTTCGATCATCGCGTCGGACAAGCCGGTGAGGTGGAGAGCGCCGCCGTCGCCCGTCGCGCGGTTGTGCGCGAATACGCAGGTCCGGACGAGGGGAGTGGCGCCGTCCTTTATGCGTATGGCACCGGCATCGTCGCCTGCGGTGTTGGACTCGAAGCGGCAGTTGAGGATGGACGGACCCGACGCGTCGATCATGACCGCGCCGCCATCGACCGCGGCGCCGCTTTTCAGGACGAGGTTGGCCAGGACGGCATAGCGGTTTTCACCGCTCGTGAACTCCGCGAGACGGTGTGCATTGCGGCCGTCGAGAGCAGCGGTTCGGAACCCTGCCGCGGACAGGGTGATGGACTTGCCCCCGAAATCAAGCTCGCTATCGGCGTACTCTGCGTCGAGCAGCATCACGATGTCGTGGGTGTCGGCCGCATCCAGCGCCGCCTGGATGTTCGTGGCGGCGGTCGCGGGGGTGGCGAAGGGCGCGACGTGCGAACCGTTGGCGGATACGTAATGGGTGGCCTGTGGCCAGGAGTTGGAGTCGAGCGGATTGCCATGGTGTGCGGCTTCGTAGATGTTCAGGAAGCCGTCGCGGTCGGGATCGCCGTCCGGCTCCTGCGCACCGTAGAGCGTTTCCCAGTCGTCGGAAAGCTGGTCGCCGTCGCTGTCGACGTTGCTCAGCGGATCGAGGCCCGCGTTGACTTCCTGTCCGTCCAACAGACCGTCTCCGTCCGTGTCCGGCAGGTTGGTTGCGGTACCGAAGAGCCTGATTTCGCGGGCATCTGGCAGCACGTCGTTGTCGCTATCCACGCCCTGATTGCCCAAGCTGAGGAGCATCATTCGGGCGCCGGACGGGACGGTCCACGGGATGGGGTCGACCGTATGGGTCAGCGTCGCCGGCAGACTCCAGCCGAAGGCGTCGAGCAGGTTGGATGACGTGTATACGTCCAGGTTCGTCACGGTCGGGGGTGCGTGCAGATAGAGAACTGCATCTCCGTCCGGAGACAGGCCCGTGCCGACGACGGCGATTTCGTTGCTGTACCACACCAGCCCGGGCAGATATGTGCCGCTCGCGTTGGTGATTCCCGTAATGTAGGCGGGGATGTCATTCGAACCGATGAGCGTCAGGGAAAGCACGACGCGACTCGCGTCACGCTCGGCATACCAATCGGCGAGCTCCTGGCCCGAGATCTCCACCGGCGGATCGCCGTAGACGGACCTCACCCACGCTTCCGGATCGTAGTCCGCGGGCGCGTATGACGTGTGAACCACGCCGCCGGTCGAATCGCAGTAGTTGCGATCGCGGGGCGAGACGGTCGTTTCGACAACGAACACGTCCCGCGCGAGCACCCCCTGGTTGGTCACAGGTGGAACTGCCAGCAAAAAGGCCGTGTCGAACGTGGACGGATCGTAGGCAACGGGGCCGATGTAGTGGTCGAGTGTTATGTCACCGGGCGGCGCCATGGCCGACATGCCGTTCGTGAAGGCTACGTCCGCGTAGTCCTCCAGCTCGGACAGAGTTTCAACCAGCGGAATTGGGTAGTTCCACTCCGCACGAATGGCGACAATAGAAATCGAGACAGCCAGAGCGGCAACCGACAGCAGATACGTCTTTCTCGTCATCAACACTCCCCCCCATGATTTGATGCCGTCCCCCCCGTACAGAAAAGGGAGACACCACATCAATCGCGTCTCCTACTCGAAAGCCCCACCACGGGCGACGAAACAGGTTCGGCGTGTCAGTGGCGCTCCCAGAGGAGCGCCCCGCAACGCAAACGCCATTTCGTCTCGAGGGTCTCCCCTCGGTTGGGGGTTACCTCGTCTCGGGGGTTCCCGCGCTTGGGTTCCCCCAGTGTGGTGGTTTTTCGAGTGGCGCTTCGTCAATACGAAGCAATTTCGCTATTCAGTTGTTCGCCCAACTCTAGGGCAGTTGAACAGTCCGCACAAGCAGTTTCATCTTCAAAGGTCCCGCCGGTTTCGTGAAGGGCCAATCCCCGCGACCACCCCCCTCGTTCCCTCCGGTGCGGCCGGCAACGGCCGCACGCTACGGACGCTCTACGAAGAGAGGTCATTCGCGTTGCGTCGGGGGATTCCGGGCGAAGAGCGAGAAGGGGGTCGGGCACAAGCCACGGCAGCCCCCGGAAAAACCCCGATTCGACCCTTGACGGGCTCATGGACAGGGCGTATTTTGACAATCGCCCTTTGAAACAGTTTGTTTGCAGCGAAGAGTGGGCCTTGGTCCGCTCTTCTTCGTGTAGGGGGCCTGCTCCGCATGAGGGCGGGGCGGCCTGAGAGGTGAACGCAGCTATGAATAATGAGCTTCAGACGATCCTCAATTACATGGAAAAAGAGCGCGGAATAGAGCGCGAAGTCCTGATTGAGGCCGTCGAATTTGCCCTTCAGTCGGCGGCAAGAAAGAGCTACGGCGCGGAACCGGACATGATCATTCGGATCGACCGCGATACGTACGATATCCTGGCATTTGGGCCTCGTACCGTCGTAGAAAGCGTCAGCGACGACAAGACCGAGGTTTCGCTGACGGCGGCGCGCAAGATCGACACGGAAGCTGAGCTCGGCGGCACGGTAGAGGTGCCCGTGAAGGCGACGAACCTGGGACGCATCG
Source organism: uncultured Victivallales bacterium (assembly GCA_964555035.1). GTDB lineage: Bacteria > Verrucomicrobiota > Kiritimatiellia > UBA8416 > CAYOBW01 > CAZKRK01. Next base: position 6,449 of record CAZKRK010000254.1, read on the forward strand.
CCGCCCAGACAGCCAAGCAAGCCATTTTGCAGAAGATCCGCCAGGCGGAGAAGGACATTGTTTTCGACGAGTACAAGGACCGTGTGGGGGATATCGTCAGCGGCGCCGTGCGGCAGTTCAACCGTAGCGACATCATTGTCGATCTCGGGCGGGCTGAAGCGATACTGCCGTCGAAAGAGCGCGTACCGACCGAGGAGTACCAGATCGGTGACCGCATTCGAGCCTATGTGTTGGCCGTGCAGAGCAACGCGGCCGGGCCCAGCATCGTTCTCTCGCGCAGTCACCCCGACTTCGTCAGGGCGCTTTTCCAGTTGGAGGTGTCCGAAATCGCGGACAATGTAGTCGAAATCAAGGGCATTGCACGCGAACCGGGCTATCGCACGAAGATCGCGGTGCTCTCGCATGACGAGAAAGTCGACCCGGTAGGAGCCTGCGTCGGAATGCGCGGTATGCGCGTGAAGAACATCGTGCGCGAGCTTTCGGGCGAGAAGATCGACATCATTCGTTGGAGTGAAGACATCAAACAATACGCCACCAACTCGCTTTCGCCGGCCAAGCTGGCCAAAGTCTGGATCGATGAGGAGATTCCGAAGCTGATTCACGTGATTGCGGATGCCGAACAGCTTTCCCTCGCGATCGGCAAACGCGGACAGAACGTCCGGTTGTCGGCCAAGCTTCTGGGCTGGAAGATCGACATTCAGAAGGACGAAAGCGACATCACGTTCGAAGAGAAGGTTGCACGCGCGGTCGAAAGCCTGGCGGCAGTCGAGGGAGTCGCGCGCGAAAACGCGGAAGCGCTTGTGAATGCCGGTTTTCTGACGGTGGAAGGCATCCTCGCCGCCGAGGTCAGCGACCTGGTCGAAATGGCCGGTCTGAGCGAGGAAGACGCGGCGAACGTCTATGCCGCGGCCGTGGCCTCTCAGAATGTTGGCGACGACGTTTAGGGACACTATGAGAGTATATGAACTAGCCAAAGAACTGGGACTCGCCAGCAAGGAGTTGCTGGCGTCCCTCCATGACCTTGGCGTGGAAGCCAAGAGCCATATGAGCAAGCTGGAGGAAGAGGACGTCGAGCAGGTCAGGAGCCTGCTGTCGGGAAAATCGGCCGGAACGGCCGCGGAACCAGCTCCGGAACCGCCGCCCCAACCGGCGACACCCGCGGAACCGGAACCAACTCCGGAACCAACTCCGGAACCGACTCCGGAACCGACTCCGGAACCTGAGCCGACACCCCCGCAACCGGAAGCGCCCCAGGAACCGGAAGCGCCCGCGGCTACGCCGGTTGCCGGAGAAGAAGAGGCTCCGGCCGACGGCAAGGTCATCCGCGTTCGCGGCGCGGTGATTGTCAAAGAGCTGGCCGACATGCTCGGAATGCCGCCCAACCGCGTCATTGCAGAGCTCATGAAGCTCAATATTCTGGCCTCGATCAACCAGCGCGTGGAACCGGCGACCGTTAAGAAGATCGCCGAAGCGCACGGCTTCGAATTCGAGCACGAGAAACGCGGTGCGGAACACCCGGCCCCGCCGAAGAAGAGGGAAGAGGAAGAGGAGCCGGACGAAGACCGGCCCGAGGACCTGCTCCCGCGAGCTCCCGTTGTCACGTTCCTGGGGCATGTCGATCACGGCAAGACTTCCCTGCTCGACTACGTTCGCAAGACCACCGTCGCGGCCGGCGAGTCCGGCGGCATTACCCAGCACATTGGCGCCTATACCGTGGACGTCGGCGGGAACCCGATCACCTTCCTCGACACGCCCGGCCATGCCGCGTTCACCGCCATGCGGGCGCGTGGCGCCAACCTGACCGATATTGCCGTAATCATCATCGCGGCCGACGACGGCATCATGCCGCAAACCAAAGAGGCAATCAGCCACGCCAGAGCGGCCGGCGTACAGATCATGGTGGCAATCAACAAGATCGATCTTGCCACGGCTAACGTCGACCGCGTGAAGCAGCAGCTCCAGGCCGAAGGGCTCCTCCCGGAAGACTGGGGCGGCGAGACGATTTGCTGTCCGGTGAGCGCACAGACGGGAGACGGTATCGACCATCTGCTCGAGATGATCCTGTTGCAGTCGGAGCTGCTCGAGCTCAAGGCAAATCCGCGCCGCCGCGCCGGCGGTCACATCGTCGAGGCTCAGCTCGAGCCGGGCATGGGACCGACGGTCACCCTGCTCGTGACCAAGGGCACGCTGAAGGTGGGAGACGCGATTCTCTGCGGCCAGTTCTGGGGCCGCGTTCGCGCCCTGATCAACGATCATGGAGCAAAGGTAAAATCCGCCGGCCCCTCGACCCCGGTCAAGTGCCTCGGGCTCTCCGGCATTCCCGAAGCCGGCGCCGCCTTCCAGGTTTGCGCCAACGACCGCAAGGCCAAGACTCTGGCACAGGGCGCCGCTTTGCGCGAGAAAGAGCAGGCGCTGACAACGCCCAAGAAGACTTCCCTCGAGTCTCTCTTCTCTCAGCTCCAGGAAGACGAGAAGCTCGAGTTGAAGATCATTCTCAAGGCAGACACGCAGGGCTCGGTTGAGGCGATCACCCACGCCCTCAAGGATATCCCGAGCGAGAAAATCGCGATGAACATCGTGCTGGACGGTACCGGCAATATCACCGTGAACGACGTAATGCTGGCCAGCGCGTCCGATGCGATCGTTCTCGGGTTCCACGTTTCCAAGGAGCCCGGCGTGGACCGTACCGCGAAACACGAGGGCGTGCAGGTTCGCCTGCACGACGTGATCTACGAGCTAATCGACGAAGTCCGCGACGGCATGGCCGGACTGCTTGAGCCGCAATACGAGGAACGTGTCCGCGGGCGCGCCCATGTGAAGCAGGTCTTCGTGCTCACCAAGCGCGGGCGCGTAGCGGGATGCATGGTCACCAGCGGCAACGTACGTCCCCGCTACCGCGTTCGCGTCATCAGACGCGACGAAGTCCTCGCGGAAGGCAAGATGGAGTCATTGCGTCACTTCCAGGACGAAGTCGCGGAAGTGCGCGAGGCCCAGGAGTGTGGCATCCGCCTGCCGAAGTCCATGGACTTCGGCGAAGGCGACATACTTGAATTCTATGAGCTGGAAGAGGTGAAGCAGTCGCTGTAGAGGCAATGCCTCCAACACAGCCAGACCGCTGCCATCCGGTCCAACCTTTCGCGGCAAATCATGAGCGTGGACAGACTCAAACGCGTCAACGAGCTCCTCCGGCGTGAAATCGGCGAAGCCCTCTACCATGTCATGAAGGAGGCGGACTTCGACATGTCCGCCGTGACCGTAACGCACGTCATAGCAAGCCGCAACCTGCGCCATGCGCGCGTTCTGGTTTCGATCCGCGACCACAAGGGCGAACGCGAACGCATGCTTGGCCACATTCGCCGCCACCGGCGCGAAATCCAGGCCATGATCAACCGGGACCTTGTGCTCAAGTACACCCCGAAGCTCAGCATCGAACTCGATGAATCCGTCGAGCGCGGCGACCACGTGCTCGAGGTGCTCTCGGAGCTGGCGGAAGAGACCGGTGACGAGTTGATTGACGAGCCTTTCGAAGAGGAATAGATGGGCGCCAACTACCAACGTTTCGGGCAACCCGCCCCCCCCCGCGACACACAACCCCATGACGGCGTGCTCCTGGTGGACAAGCCTGCCGGGCCTACCTCGCACGATGTCGTTCACAGGATCCGTCGTCATTTCGGCATCAAGAAAGTCGGTCACGGCGGCACGCTCGATCCAAACGCCACCGGTCTGCTGATAATCCTGACCGGCCGCGGCACCAAACTCTCGGACAGGTTCCTCGGGTCCGACAAGACCTACACCGGCACGTTGGAACTGGGCAAAACCACATCGACGCAGGACGCCGACGGCGAGCTCGTCAGCGAGGGCGACAGCTCGTGCGTCACCGAAGAACAGCTTCTCGCGGCGATGAAGGCCCTGACCGGCGACAGCATGCAGACGCCGCCGATGGTCTCCGCGATCAAGGTCGACGGCGTCCCATTGTACAAACACGCTCGCAAAGGCAAAACCGTCGAACGCAAAGCGCGCCTGATCCACGTATACGAATTCCGCCTTCTGCAATTCCGCCCGCCGTCGGCCGACTTTCTGGTGCGCTGCACCAAGGGGACCTATGTCCGCACGCTGTGCGCCGATGTAGGCGAATCACTCGGCTGCGGCGCATTCCTCAGCGCCCTGCGCCGCACGCGCTGCGGCGACCTCACTATCGGGAACGCCCTGCCCCTCGACCGGATCCTGCAAATGGACCTCGACGAACTCTACGGCCACATCATCCCTATCGGCCGGTTCCGGTAACGCCCCGGGCGCCGGCAAGCTCAGACTTCCTTGTATGTTGAGCTCAACAAGACAGGTTATGTGAAGCGGCGCGTTATGTGGAGCGCCGCTTTACATAATTCCTTGCCTCACGGAATTGTCGGTGACACCGTTGATCCTAAAAAGAGCAGTTGCCCGCAGATGACGCAGATTGACGCAGATAAAGT
>CAZKRK010000255.1:0-10905 GCA_964555035.1 uncultured Victivallales bacterium
GACCGCCTGAACACTGAACCCCTGAACACTGAACACTTTCAGCGGAGCTGGCTAGTGCCCTCGGAAGAGAACACCCCCGATAGCCCCCGGTAGGCGGGAAGGCCTGAGTCAACCGAGACACGTTCCCCCTCTTTGTCCGCGGGACCACATTGCTGCCGTCTTTTGTCTTGCCATAGTGTCTGCAATACACTATCTTAACGCCGAGATTGCAGGAAGGAGGGCGCCGTGAGCTTCAAGTACAAGTACGCCAGGCCGGCCGTTACGGCAGACTGCGTCGTTTTCGGTCTCGATGACGAGGATTTGAAGGTGCTGTCGATTCAGAGAGGTCAGGAGCCGTTCAAGGGCCGTTGGGCGCTGCCGGGGGGGTTCGCAACGGTCGGGGAGGCCCTGGAGGATACCGCCCGGAGGGAGCTGGAGGAGGAAACCGGTCTGAGAAACGTATTCCTGGAGCAGTTGTACACCTTCGGCAAGCCGGACCGCGATCCACGGGAGCACGTCGTTACCGTGGCCTACTTCGCCCTGGTTAACCTGTCGGAGCACGACGTCCAGGCTTCCTCGGATGCCGGCGACGCGGCCTGGTTCTGTATCGATGACGTTCCAAAGCTGGCATTCGACCATGATGGAATCCTGAAGGTCGCGTATGAACGACTGCGGGGAAAGATCAGGTACCAGCCGATCGGCTTTGAGCTCCTGCCGCACAAGTTCCCGTTGAGGACGCTGCAGACAATGTACGAGAAGATCCTGGATCGGAAGCTGGACAAGAGGAACTTCCGCAAGAAGATCCTGGGAATGGGAATCCTGGTGGAGCTGGACGAGATCGAGACGGATGTCTCACACAGGGCAGCCCGGCTGTATCGCTTCGACAAACAGGGCTATGACCGCAAGGTGAAAAAGGGGTTCAACTTCGAGATTTAGGAGAGCGGCATGAAGACGGCACCGATACTGGTCGACATCCAGAACGATTTCGTACCCGGGGGCGCGCTGGCGGTGCCCGACGGCGACGCCGTCGTACCCGTAGCGAAGAAGACCCCACGACCAATGGGCGCCACATTCGCCACGGCATGTTCCTGTACTTGCACGGCCGGATTGCAAATCCGGCCCACCGATACACGCTACTTGCGGTGCCAGGTCTTGAGCTCGCAGGGGGCCAGGGAGGTCACGACGCCTGAGCCCCGGCGCGGGAGGATCTCCCCCTTGACGACATCGTGAACCGTGCCGGCGCCGAGCCGGACCGTCACGTTGCTCTTCGGCACGAGCCCGGTGTTGACGACGGCGAAGTATGTGCCGTGCGACGGCGTTTCGATCGCGCGTACAACCACGTCGCGATCGGAGCAGGCGTCCTTCACCACTTCGCTCGGCAGCGCCGGCAGCGCCAGGAACGCGAGGTTGAACCGACGCACGTACTCGGGGTAGCCGCGGTTGAAGCTGCTGGCCATCAGATAGCCGAGGTACCACGGATCTCCGTTGGCAACCGCGCGCGCCTCGGCCAGCATGCAGCAGGGACCGGCGCGCTCGAAATCGACGACGAAGTAACCGAGCTTCTCCTTGTCGTCCTTGTCGAACATCATGTTCTCGTTGAGCGTGTAGTGGCGTAGCGCAAACAGGCCCGACGGCGCGCGGAAGGCATCGAACGTGGCCGGATCGGCCACGGTGTAGGCGCGATTGATGCAGTGCGACAGGACGACGCCCTCGGTTTCCTTGTAGCGTTCGGGATCTGACGGCGGGCTGGAGTGGTTCACTTCCCATCCCCCCCAGTTCAGCGGCTCGGCCTTCAGCGCCTCGAGGTAGCGGTGCTCTTTGACCACCTCGTCAATGTGCACCGCCGTCACCGCCCGCTCGCCCCTCTTGTGGATTTCCTGCTTGAGGACCGGCGCCCACCGCGCGACGTCGTCCGTCACGATCGAGGGGTCCCAGCTCGGGAACGAAGTGCCGGGTTCGCTGGCGTCCGCGGTGAAGAGCATGACCGCATTCACGCCGCCGGCCCGCAGGTGGTCGCGCATCGCGACGAGAAACTGCCGCCGTTTGCCGTACCACCACTCGTAGTACCTGCCGAGAAGGCCCGCGTCGCCCTTCAGGTCGTCGCGCGACACGGTCTTACCCCCGTTCGCCTCTTTCGCAAAGCGGGCGCGTGTCCCGTCGCCGAACCCGATCGGCAACTGCGACCGCGGGCGCAGCCACGCCCCGACGAAGTTGGCCTTCTTGCGATGCCGGATGACGGTCAGGTCCAGCATCTTCTTGAAGTCCTCGCAGGTATCGGGGTCGGTGATGTCGGCGTTGTACTTGTCGCGCCACTTGATGTGGGTGTAGGAATCGTCGCGCGTCAGCGGTTTCGCCCGCGCCTGCTCGCCCAGCCCCTGCTGCCCCTTGCTGCCGGAATACTCGTAGTAGGGGAGCACGTTGAAGCCCTCCGCGCCCATCAACCTCACGATGCGCTCCCACAGCCCCTTGTGCTCGTAGTTGAAGTAGACCCACTTGTTGCCGCCGTACTCGGTCGAGTCCCAGTGCTGGCACGCCCCGAACTCCAGCAGGTCCCTGCAGTAGGTGTCGATGCCGAGAAAGTGCATCAGGTTAGCCTTGTAGCGGTACCAGTCAAGCGGCTCCGCGATGCCCTTCTTCGTGTTCTTCGCCGAACCGATCACCCCGTCGGCCATCTCCTCGCGCCAGAAGATGTGGCGGTGCGGCAGTCCCTTCGGCGGCAACACGGGCTTGACGTACAGCCGCTCCGGCTCAGGCACGGCATAGAGGCGAATGCCGCGGACGGCCGCCCCTCTCGATGCCGGGATATTGCGGGCGGAGAACTGGGCGATCGTGACGGTGAACCCCTCGTCGGGGACGAGCGCGCGTTCCTTGTCGCCGCGCAGGAACTCGCGGTTCGGAAAGCGGTCGTGCAGAAAGAAGAGCATGTTCCAGCGTTCGTACCTGCCGGACAGGGGCGTAGCGTACGACTCGCTGTTGTTGTTCACGTACTTCGGATGAAACGCGTCGCCCAGGGCGCTCCCGGTGTGGATACCGCGCGAGCACTCGTTGCCGGCGTTCATTATCACCATGCCGCGGGGAGCGTCCTCGGGGTACTCGACGCTCAGAACGTACGCCGCGCCCGGCTGGAGCAGCTTCATCCGGCCTATCCGGTAGCAGACATACGCGCACTCGCCCAGCGTCTTCTTCAATACGCGGCAGGGCTTTCCGAGGATCGTCTCGACTTGACTCGCTCCGCGAGGGTCCTCGACGAACGCGCGATCGGGCGTGGTCTTCGCGCAATCGATTTCGTCAACAAGATAGACCTTCCCGAAAGGCGCCCCAAGATCGACCAGCGGGCGTTTCTTCATCTCCGCCATGGCCCGGGCGACGGCCGCTTCCTTTTCGGCCTTCGCCTTCGCTTCCGCGGCTTTGCGCTCGAGCATGCGGCGATATGCTTCGGGCGTGTATTCGTAGATTGCTATCTCCGTGAACTGCGCCCCGGCGCTCATCCGTGTCAGTCGCAGGTAGCGCGACGTCAGGTCCAGCGGCACTTTCGCCCAGTGCATGTACCGGCCGCAGTCGTAAGTGGCGACTTCCCGCCAGGCGCCGGGCTTGCCGGCCGAAATGACCACGTCTCCCTTGTTGTGCGTATCGAACAGCCACAGCGTCGACAGGTGCTTTTCCGCACCAAGGTCCACATAGGCACTGTGGGGATAGGTCTTGTTGTGGCGCGACTCGATCCGCCAGATTGATGACGGCTTCCCGACCGGCGGACCGATAATCAGCTTCTGCTCGTCAACCAATCCGGCCGGGTCACCCACCTCGGACAGGTTTCTCACCATAGTCGGGGCAAGCTCGATCCGAATCTCCCGGCCCGGCGCGCGAGAAGTGCCCCAGGCGAAAACCGCGGCAGCTACCGCACACCAACAAACGATACGTCTCATACTCCGCGCTCCTTCCGGTGTCTCCAACGCAGCCCCCATTGTCGCGGCATGGGTTCGCGAAAACAAGTCAACTTGGGAGTTGAGGATCCTCGAAGCTTCCGGCGGGCGCCGCCCCAAGGCGCGTGGCGTCTTGGGCAATTCGGCAGAGAAACCGCAGACCCACCCTGTCATCCCGAGCGCAGCGGAGCGGAGTCGAGGGATCTCGGGAGTTGCCAACCACGCCGGACGTGCTTGGCAGTTCTCGAGATCCCTCGACTCCGCTACGCCCCGCTCGGGATGACAGGGCGGAGTTCAAGTTCCCGGGCAGCCCAGCCCCCTCCTTCGTAGAGCGTCCGCAGGTGCGTCCTGGAAGGACGCACCGGAGGGCGCAGGCCGGGCAGCCCCCGCCTCTCGTCTCCGGCCCGCGCATCGCGCGGGCCTCCGGCGAGTCTACGAAGCAGGCAACCCACAACAGCTTGAGCGGGTGCACCAGGGCAAACACATCGAATTCCCGCCGAATCGGGTCAATAGACCAGCCTCGGTCTCAAACACCTTGAAACCCACCGGTATGTGTAGCATCGTTCATACATACTTCCACATTGCAGCGTGCCGGAGAAGTTAGGAGATGCACCCCCTTCAGATGCGTTGGCCCTGCTTATGCTTTGACTTCCGTTGCCGTTTGTCGTACTCTGCCTCTCCCGAGTATTTGAAGGCGAACTTCACGCTAAATCGACCCAAGACAGAGAACGTAGTCAGGAACGCCGGCGGCGTCCTGCGCCGAACAGGAGTTGAAAGAGCATGGCAAAGACAAATCCCTATGCCGCCATTCTGGGCGTATTCGTCCTCGCGCTTTCGGTGTCGGTTGCCGACACGGAGACTTTCGGCAGCGGCGAGAACCAGTTCTGGATGGAGTTCGTAGCGATCGGCGATGCGGGCAACTCGGACGACGGCACCGGCTACGGTGGCGTGAGCTATGCCTACAGCATCGGCAAGTACGAGGTCACCGTCAACCAGTTCACAAACGCGTTGGCCGAAGACAGCGGGATCGGCGACGGTGACGAGGACTACTGGAACGACGGCACGCGCACCGTGGGCACGAACGCTCCGGCCGTGAACGTCTCCGTATACGAGGCGATGAGGTTTGCCAACTGGCTCACGTCCGGCGACTCGGACGCCGGGGCCTACCAGTTCAACGGCAGCGGCACGCTGACCAACATCAACCGTGACGCGGCGGTGGTGGCCTACGGGACGGTCTACGTGGTGCCGACGGACGACGAGTGGTACAAGGCAGCCTACTGGACCGGGAGCGACTACACCCTCTACCCCACCGGCGACTCGGCCCCAACAGCGGGAACGGACGCGAACTACAACAACGCGGTCGGATCGCCCTGGATTGCGGGCAGCGGCGCCGCGGAGAACAACGCAACGTACGACATGGGCGGCAACGCCTGGGAATGGATGGAAGACGCCCAGGGCCTGGCGGGCTACGACATCAAGTCTGACAACAAATGCGGTCTTCGCGGCGCCAGCTACGACGAGAACGCATCGTGGATCCAGTCTGGGTCGCGCCTCGACTACGTTTCGCACGAGAGCATCGATGTCGGCTTTCGCGTTGCACGGCTCGAGAGCGGGGGCACGCTGGTAGTGCTGTACCGCTTTGACGCGGACGTCGTTGACGGACGGGTCGTCGTGCGGTGGATGACGGCCTCGGAGAACGCGACTGTCGGGTTCCGGCTGTACCGAAAGGATGTGGCGAGTGGCGAGTGGCGAGTGGCGAGAGAATTCGTCCCTGCCAAGGGTTACCCGAACGGCGGCATGGGCGCCGAGTACTCCGTGATCGACCCCGACGCCGTCCCCGGCGAGACCTGCACCTACAAACTGGAGGAGCTCGAGACCGACGGCGGGACGCAGGAGTACGGGCCGTTCGAACGCCGGGCATACGCGCTCAAGATCATGGCGCCGTTCGCCGTGACCGATAACGGAATCGTCCTGCGCTGGCTCAGCCGCAGCAACGAGACCTACCGCATCATGTGTTCCACGAATCTCTCCCCATCTGCATTCGGCATTCGCCGATCGGCAATCCCCGCCACCCCGCCCGAAAACGTCTACACCGACGCACTCGAAAAGGCCGACGCGGTTTTTTACCGGATTGAGGTAGATCGCTGAGGCGGAGCATGTTTCCGATCGGGAGGACCCCAAGGCGCGTGGCATCCTGGACAATTCGAGGTGGAAACGGCAAGAATGCTCAATGTTCAATGATCAATGTTCAATTCTCAAGTGAACTTGGACATTGAGAATTGAACATTGAACATTGAACATTTCTGAAGTTCCCGGTCAGCCCAGCCCCGTCCTTCGTAGAGCGTCAGCAGGTGCGTCCTGCAAGGACGCACCGGAGGGCGCAGGCCGGGCAGCCCCCGCCTCTCGTCGCCGGCCCGCGCATCGCGCGGGCCTCCGGCGAGTCTACGAAGCAGGCAGCCCGCAACAGCTTGAGGGGGTGCACCAGGGCAAACACATCGAATCCCCGCCGTCTCCAGGGGCTTCTCGGACACCCTCCAGTTGAGCTCGGCGGAAGTAACGGGCAATCGGTTGACGAGAACGGCGACGAGAACGGACAACGAGGGGAAGAATCCCGAAATCGTCCACCGTTCTCGTCGCCGTTCTCGTCAACCGGAGGGGATTGTGACGTGTTTCAGATGCGGCTGGTCGCTGTGGCGCAACGCGTTGCGAAAAACGCACACCCGTGCTCGCGCACACGCGGCACCTTGCCATACACCTTGAATTCCATCGGCATGTGTGGCATTGTTCTCTTGGTTGTTGCACTGCACCGACAAGGAGATGCGCCCATGAGTATGCGTAGCCGGTTTCTTGTTGTCACCGCAGTGGCCGGCCTGGTCACGGGGATGGTCGCTCCCTCTTTCGCCATCGGTCTCGCCAACTGGCGATATCGCAAGCAGATCGCCATCGACGCCGGCCTCGTCAGCGCCACCGAAAACAACTTTCCCGTGTTGATCAATCTGAGTTCCGACACGGACCTTCGCGACGATGCCCAGAGCAGCGGCAACGACATTCTGTTCGCCTTGTCCTCCGTGGACTGGGCTACGGGCGACAACTCGGCGAGGCTGGACCACGAAATCGAACTGTACACAAGCGCGAGCGGAGAACTGGTTGCCTGGGTGCGAATTCCGACACTGTCCGGCAGCGCGGACACCGAGCTGTACATGTACTACGGCCATTCCTCGTGTGGATCGCAGGAGAACGCGGAAGATGTGTGGGACTCCAACTACAGGCTCGTTCAGCACCTGAGCGAGACCTCCGGCACCCACGACGACTCAACGACGAACGACCTCGACGGTACGGCCTACGGCGGAGCAACGCAGAAGGCCACGGGCAAAATCGGCGGGGCCGTCGATTTCGACGGCGACAACGACTATGTCGAGTGCCCGACGACTGGTCTTCCGACCGGCAACGCCAACCGGACGATGTCGGGGTGGGCATACATCGACCAGTGGAGCGCAACGGAGTCGTTCTTCTTCGGATACGGGTCTTTCGGATCGTACGACGAAGTCTACGAGTTCTATGGCAGGAACTCGACTGACGTGTTGGTGTTTACGCAATGGGGCGAGGACGTTGTCGGCAGCACTCTCACCCAGGACAACTGGCACTACGTTGTCGCCGTGAACTCGGGCGACAACATTACAATCTACCTTGACGGCGAACAGGATGGAACCGGCACGCTCACGCTCAACACGACCACATCAGGCAACGACCTATACATGGGCCGGATCGAGGGCAGCTACGGCGACACGCGGAAATTGGACGGGATGGTTGACGAGGTACGCGTTTCGGACATTGTGCGCAGCGCCGATTGGATCCGCACCTGCTACAGCAACCAGGTCAGTCCTTCGACGTTCTACGCCCTCGGCAGCGAAGAGGAAAACCCCACGCAGGTTGTACTGTACAGCTTTGAGGTAGACGCCGTCGACGGGGCTGCCGTGGTGCGGTGGCGGACGGCCTCGGAATCGGAGACCCTCGGTTTCCGGCTGTACCGTCGAACGGGCGGCGATTCATGGGCGATGGTCGGGGATTTCGTCGAGGCCAAGGGCTACGCGAACGGCGGCATCGGCGCCGAGTACTCCGTAATCGATCCCGACGCCGTCCCCGGCGAAACCTGTACCTACAAGCTGGTCGAGCTCGAGACCGACGGTGGGACAAGAGAACACGGTCCATTCGAGCGCCGGGCATACGCGCTCAAGATCATGGCGCCGTTCGCCGTGACCGACAACGGGATCGTCCTGCGCTGGCTCAGCCGCGGCAACGAATTCTACCGCGTCCTGCGCGCGACGAATCTCTCCCCATCGGCATTCGACATTCGCCGATCGGCAATCCCCGCCACCCCGCCCGAAAACGTCTACACCGACGCCGTCAAAAACGCGGGCGCGGTGTTCTACCGGATCGAGGTAGATCGCTGAGGCGGAGCACGTTTCCGATCGGGAGGACCCCAAGGCGCGTGGCATCCTGGACAATTCGGGGTGAAAACGGCAAGAATGCTCAATGTTCAATGCTCAGTGTTCAATTCTCAAGTGAACTTGGACATTGAGAATTGAACATTTCTGAAGTTCCCGGGCAGCCCAACCCCCTCCTTCGTAGAGCGTCCGCAGGTGCGTCCTGGAAGGACGCACCGGAGGGCGCAGGCCGGGCAGCCCCCGCCTCTCGTCTCCGGCCCGCGCATCGCGCGGGCCTCCGGCGAGTCTACGAAGCAGGCAGCCTGCTACAGCTCAAGCTGTTCGGCCGAAAAACATGCGCACTCTCACACTGGACAAAGCCGCTACAGTATTCTAACCTGTCACAATCGACATATGGTATGGCAGCGTGCTTCTGTCAAAAATTGAATGAAAACGGATGAGACGGGGATCGGTGGACGATGACGGGCGACGATTACGGAAGACGAGGGGCTTCGGGGCTTGTTCGTGAGCCGTAATCGTCGCGCGTAATCGTCTTCCGGCGGCATTTGGGCACAGTGGTGCCGGCTGCCGGTGGGCATATGTTCTTTGACAACTGAGTCTTGATTGATCAAGCCGCTTGGCGAAGCAGCTCGACCCACATCTTGGGATAGAGCGTTTCGCCTTGCAGGCAACTCAACTGCACTGGCGGTTTCTGCTTCAGGTAGCCGTGAGGGCGCATGAAGTTGTAGAAGGCCACGAAGAGCGTGGTCAGGGCAACAACGCCATCGAAGCTCTTGAAGCCGGCCCGTGGCCGGGTGTGGAACTTGTAGGTTCGGTTGAGGCGTTCGACCAACTGCTTGAAGGGGCGGTACTCCTCGCTTTCCGAGTCGAGGTTACGCAGGCCGATGACGGTGCGCTTGGTGAGCAGATCTTGGTCGGAGTGTTCCCGTACAGCTGTATTGTAAGCCACCACGGCGCTGTCGTAAGAGGGGAGCCCGTCGGTGACCAGTTCGACAGCGGTGCACTTCGGCGAGTCCGGTGGCCCGTAGCAACTGTTGATGAGCGAGAGGGCCGGTTCGGTCTCTCGGCTGTTGGAGAGGTTGTAGCCACAGATGGCACGAGAGTTCTGCTCGATGATGAACCAAGTGTAGTGGGTGAGGCCTTCGATCTTGATGTAGGTCTCATCGGCGGCGCAGGTGCCCTTCGGCATAGGACCGTTCTCGTCGACGACGCCGCTCAGGTAACTGGCGGATGCGTTGATGTAGTTGATGACGGTCTGGTGCGAAATGGGGATATCGAAGACACGCTTGAGTACCTGGGCAGTCATCCGGGCGCTGAGACCACAGCTGACAGCGAAGGTCAGGCAAAGACCTACGGTGTGGAGGTTATTGTGAATGCGGTTCAGATCAACGGGAGCATTGTCTGGTCTGGCCACCGAGAGTTCTTCGGAGGCGAAGTGATACTCCCTGAAGAGATAGTGCAGCTTGAACTGGCTGGTGTTGCCGGCGGCGCGCATGGCGCGTTCTTCGTCCGTCAGTTCGGCTAGGTTGCGTACGTAGACAGGGCAGTGTTTGTTGGGGCACTTGTAGGCGGTGCAAATGCCGTCCTCTTTCCATCGGAACAGAGCGTTACCACAGTGGGGACACCAGTAGCGCGATTTGCTTTCACGGCGCGATTGACTCGTTGGCGTGGTTCGCCTGCAGATCTTGCACAGCACCTGAGATCCAAGCTTGCCGTTGTTCAGGTACAGGTAGCGCGCCGGTGCATTGCAGTGTTGGCAGCGACACTTCTCGGGTGCAGCGCGGCCACTGCGATGGCGAACCGTGGAGATGGGCTTGCCGTGCTCCTTGTGGTGCTGTTGCTGAAGAACTTGCCAGTCAGGAACCTCGCTCTTGGGGTTGGGTGGCTGCAAAAGAGGCAGAGTTGGGTCGACGCGGAACTGCCGGTAGTGAGGCGGACGATCTTCGGGGGGCTTCAGTTCCATTAAGCGCGAACCGGTGAGTACCTCCTGAAGCACGGGCACAACCGAGGCCAGATCATTGAATGTGAGATGCCGACAGAACCAGCGAACGAGTTTTAACAGATCATTTTTCACGTAGGGTCCTCCCTGTTCTGAGTGTGGTAGCGAGGGGCAGGGAGTGATCCTACTCTATCTGTCAAGGAGGTCTTCTGCACAATCCATGGGTCTGGCATATGGCACTAGCCTTGCAGAGGGGGTCTGTTCACGCCTCAGCGAGCGTGGTTGATGCGGCGAGGGTGTTCGTTCGGCTTCGGTGGCCTCCCGGCCACACCCCGGCTCCCGCCGCCCGTGTCTCGAAGGTAAGCAATGCTGAGGGCGTTGGTGATTTTGGAGCGGCGGAACTGAAGTGCACTGGGGCTTGGTGCTCCAAGAGTTGGTTGCCTACGGACAAGGAGCCAGTGCCTGGCATCGTTCACCGCTATCGTCGCCGTTCTCGTCCACCGCAAAGGCACAGAGGATCAGTCAAGATTCGGGGGAAAACGGGGGAGAACGTCACGAGGACGCTAACCCGCTAAAGAAAAGACAGTTACAGAGAAAACAAAGAGAGAAGTTTGACAGTACG
>CAZKRK010000256.1:0-10900 GCA_964555035.1 uncultured Victivallales bacterium
CCCCCGAGGGGAGAGGTCGCCGCAGCGCAGCGGAGGCGGGTGAGGGGCCGGCCGCAGGCGTCCTCGGGGATCGGTGAAACGGGACTGACCTCGCACCGACGAGTCAGTGCGGAAACGCGCCTCATCTACCCTTCGTCGTAACGGCGAGGTTACCGTCCCGGATGGTCATCGATCGAATCCGGGTCAGTAGCTCGGACCTGTCGCCGGCGGGGTCTTCAAGTGCCTTCTGAAGTAGATCTTCGCCGACAAGTTCCTCTGCGAGCACCGGGGGGAGTTCATTGCCGTTGACTTTGAGCCCCCGCACGAGGAGTGCTGCCCGGCCCTCTTCCTCGACAGCCTCGAGCGAGAACTCGGCGTTGACGTGTTTCCCCGCGGCGGCTTCAGCCTTCAGGAACTCTGCCAGCGGCGTCGTTCCCTTGACCCGCATCACGTCTCTGTAGAGTTCGACCCTGTACCGGCCGGGGTTGTCTTCGAGCGCGCTATCGGACACGAGAATGGTGTTAAGCTCCTTTTCGGAGAACTTGACCGTGGCTACTTCTCCGTTTCGTGCGGCTTCCTGCAGGCGTGCGATCTTTGCCCGTGTCCTTTCCTTTTCCGCCGCTGTGGGCCGGTACATCCGGACCCGAAGGGGTGCATCCGCCAAGTACTTTGGACCTGCCTTGGTCTCGAGATGCAGGGCGTTGTCCGACACGGAGATGTCAGCAACGGCATCGAGCATGAGCCTGGCTTCCTCGTCGGCATAGGCCTCTGCAAGGAGGTTGCTCTTTCCCGCCATCCGGGTGATCCACTTCGGGACAGGTTTGTCGTTCAGGCGCATGTCAGCTACATGGCAGTGGGCGCGACCGCCTCTGACATCGAGATTCAGCGCCAGGCGTCCGTTGAGGTACTTGCCGGCCAGCAACTCAACGTCTATGAAGTCCAGGCCGAGAGCCACATCGATTGCCAGCGTGTCTTCGAGCACGCGGAAGTAGACCTTGCCGCGCAATTCGTCGAACTCGTCGACCGATGCCACGAGTTCGTTGAGGTCCTCCTCCGTGAAAGCGAAGCTTCCCGGTTCCCCTGACAGGACCGTGACCGGGACAGACGCGAACTTGTCCCGGATAGCGGCTTTCTCGTCCTCCGACAGCGTCATGACCGGCAGGGAGGCCGGTGTGTCCGACAGGAGGTCCCGGTACATGTCGCGCAGCTTGAACCCTGCCGCGACCACCACGACGACCAGCAGGATCGCCAGGCCCACCGTGACTCCACAGCCCCACCCGAGACATCCGCAACCTCTGCGCGCTTTGTCTGTCATAACGCAACACATACACGACACCGCTGCGTCCGTCAATCGTCCCATCCGCTATGTTGACCGGGAACTTCACCCCCCTAGCGAAGCTGCGCCTCAAACCGACAAGGAGAAGATAGCCGGTATTGGTAGGATTGAAAGCGTAGATGCGTTCTCCGTGCCGGTTTGAGGCGCAGCTTCGCTAGATATTTTTCCGGGTCTTCCGCAGAATCCGTGGGTAGATGAAGGCGCTGCGCGACGCGAATATGGCCTGTTGGGAGAGGTTTTGAGTGCAGTTGTTGTGTAGAATGGGCAGGATTATCTTGTATCGAGATTGTCTGGGCTGTGGAGGTCGACAAAGCGGGTCGTTTAGGGGAGGTGAAGCGGAGCGGAGTAGACGCAGCTCCACGGTAGTGCGGTTCTCTGTCGCAACCCGTTCGGCGTAAGGACCCTACACGTGATGGTCGCACATGGAGCGTATGTTGCGTTCTCAGTCGCGCAACGCTCAACACCTGAACCGGTTGACGATTACGGCAACGATTATGGTGGACGGTGCCGAGAATCCCTCCCTCGTCAACCGTAATCGTCGCCGTAGTCGTATACCCATGTGGCCGCGGCGCGATTGAGGTGCGGCTAGTCGTTGTCCCGCAAGGCACTGCGAAAAACGCACACCCGTTAACGCAGCTCTGGATCGGCACCGCGGGTATTGACCGGTTTGCATGTTCTGCGGTAACCTATTCAGATGCAGAGGTGTGATCGGAGGGTTTTCCCGCGTCGAGCGTGCCTGCACCTGACCAGGAGTTCGGTGTGGGTTGCGGTCGTTCTTGCGGCGGTGGCGTCGGTGCGGGCGGAGGTCATTCTCCAGTATTTCAATACGTCGTGGCGCGAGCTGTCCCGCAAGATGCCGGAGCTGGCCGAGGTCGGCTACGGCGCACTGTGGCTGCCGCCGCCTACCAAGGCGAGCAGCGTCTGGTCGGTGGGCTACGACCTGTGGGATCCGTTCGATATCGGCGGCAAGGATCAGCGCGGCACGGTGCGCACCCGCTACGGCACCGAGCAGGAGTTGCTGGAACTGATCCGCGTCGCACACCGTTTCGGCATCCGGGTCTACTTCGACAACATCATGAACCACCGTGCGTTCGACGTGCCGGGCTACAATGAGTACACGTCGATTCAGACCTATCCCGGCATGCTCCCGGAGGATTTTCACCTGCGCGTTACCGAGGAAGGCTTCTACCGTAAATGGGACAACGTGGCTGACTGGGGTGACACGTGGCAGGTCCAGAACCGTAACTTCTCCGACTTGATCGACATCGCCCAGGAGACGATTCGCCACGATGGCGATCCGCGCGCGTTCAACGGCAACTTCGGCAAGAACGAAGGCGACCACACGCCCAAGATTTCGTTCGTGCGGCACCCGGACAATCCCGAGTACTACGGCAGTCACCCGACACTCGGCTGGGTGGGGTTTGGCAACAGCAACGTCACGGCGGAGATCATTGCCGCCAACCCGGAGCACTACGCGGAAGACGTCAATGCCTACCTGATCCGGGCCGTGCGCTGGCTGGTACACCGCACCAAGGTCGACGGATTGCGCCTGGACGCCGTCAAGCACGTGCCGGCGTACTTCTTCGGCGAGCAGTGGGCCGCCGACAAGGACAGAAGCGATGCCGGCTACTGCGGGCAGGCGCAGCGGCAGTTCAACCTGACGCGCGGGTTTCTCGACGACAATCATCGGGACAGCCTGTTCGACCCCGACCGCAAGTGGGGGCGAGACGACCTGATGCTGTTCGGTGAGCACCTTGGCGAACCGCCTTCATTCGACGACTACGTCGCCGCCGGCATGCGGCTGGTTGACAGCCCGCTGCACGCTTTTATGAACGGGAACCTGGGGCAGCCCTGGGGGAACATCGGCAGCCTGCAGGACCCGTGGTCGGAGGGCTTCGGGCCGTTTTCGGGCGTCCCGTACGTGAAGAGCCACGACGACGGCTTTGCCAACCGGCCCGAGCTGCAGTTCGCCTGCCTGCTCACGCGGCAGGGGGTGCCGAACGTCTACACGGACGGCAACTACCACTCCGAAACTCTCGGCGAGAGCGGCGGCGCGTTCCCGCGTCACGCGAACTGCGCGTTTCTGGGGCAGTTCGGCGATTCCCGCGTTCCGAACCTGGTCTATATCCACGAGCATTTTGCGCGCGGCGGCCAGGTCGGCAAGTGGGGCGACGCCGACATCGTGGCCTACGAGCGGCACGACAGCCGCGAGGGCGCGGCCTACGGCGGCTCGGGCAGTGTCGTGATGTTCTTTGTGATGAACGACGACTACTCCAGCGGCCAGTACCGCGAGATGGACACATCTTTCAACGTGGGCGACTACCTGTGGCAGTACTCGGCCGGCGGCGGCAGCTTCTACTACACCGTGCCGTCGGACCGGAAGATCAAGGTGATCACCCCGCCGGGCGGCTATTTCGTCTTCAGCTATCGCACGCCCGAGGAGTCCGACCTCTGGGCCGGCTCCGGCGGGAGGCCGGTCACGATCTACGAGAACGGAAACGAGGCCGGCTGGGTGTCCTGCGAGCGGACCGACGGTCCCGACGGCGATCCCGCGTTCAATCCCTACGGCGTGGCCGATCCCGATCCGACGGACTTCACCTACGAATGGCAGGTGCCGCGCGTGGGCTCGGGGACCAACCTGCGCTTCGTGGCGCGCGTGGACGGCTCGACAGCCGATGTGCTGATGAAGCTGGACGGCGGAATCGACCTGAACGGGAGGAGCCACGGCTCCGGCGACACGCGCGACTATCCCCCCACCAACGAGTGGGGGTATTCGGTCTTCGAAGGCTACGAGCGAACCGACTTCGTGCACCGGCAACACCGCGAGAAATTCGCCGCCGTGGACACCTCGACGCGCAACGTGATCGGCTCCGCCGGCGCCGAAACCTACGTGGCCACGATCGGTTCGCCCGGTTTTGCGATCAACAACGGCGTTGCGAACCGCGATAGCGACGAGGACACGGCCGACTGGATTCATCACGATCCCGCCGGCACCAACGATGCCTCGCAGGACCAGTTCTGGCCCTACCCGCGGAACGCCTCCAATGCCGAGCTCCGTGTGTGGGTCAAGGTCGGCTACGTCCACGACGTCAACAAACTCCATCTCTACTACACCACCGACGGCCGGACCTGGCCCGAAGGCGCGGGTGGCGAAGGGCGCGGTCAGACCAAGGTCGTTGAGCTGACGTTCGATCACGCCGACGCCCGGAACGGCGCCATCGACTGGTGGGTCGGCACGATTCCACCGCAGCCCGCCGGTACGGAGCTGCGCTACAAGATCGGCGGCTACCGGCAACAGGGGGACGGGACGTGGGAAATCGTCTGGCCGGGCGGCGCCGACGCCGTGGCGCGCAAGAAGAGCATGCTTGGGGCATGGGAGATCGACGGCTTCGACGCCACCGCCGTCGAATACTATCCACACATGGACTTTGCCCAGGATACCAGGCAGACCGGCCTCGACGAGGGCTTTCACGTTCTGCGCGCACGCGCTTTTCTGAAGCGCGAGAACGGTGACGCCTCGCTCTATAACACTTTCGTTCAGCCCTTCTACTACGACGCCGCCACCCCCGCCGGCGTCATCGCCTGGCCGCGCAACGACGGCGACTCCGTCGGCGGCAGCTCCTACGGCGTGGTCGTGCGCACGGACTCTACCGTGACCGAAGTGCGCTACCGCATCGTGGACGACGATCCTTCCAACGACGACCTCGTTACCGGCAACGTCAACGGCAACGGCTTCACCACCAATGCCGTGGGGCAGACCAACGCGGCCTGGGCAGTCGCGGCCGAAGTCTCTCCCAGCCTGAGTCTGGATGGCGAGTTCCCCGCCTACTCCAGGGAGTGGCGCTTTTCCTACGTCAACATCCCGGCCGACACGAATGCCGCCATCCGCGTGCGCCTGCTGGAGCTGTCGTCCTCCACAAACATGGACCTGTCGCCGGCGCAAGGCCACTACACGGAATTGACGCGTACCGTCCGCGTCGACGGCCTGGACCGGCGTCTTTTCTTCGACTGGCCCAATCGGGACGGCGCGCAGGTCAGGGAGGGTTGGACGATCCGGGCCCTGTTCAGCCGTGAGCTGGGGTGGGACTGGCCGGACGACGACGATTTCCGCGACCGGTTCAGGATCGAGATCGATGGCGAAGCCCAGGGCAAGAACCAGTACCGGATCAAGCGCGACGTCGACGGCACGTACGGGCAGATCGGGTACGTGTTGCCCGACAAGTACACCGGCGATCCGGACCGGGTTCACCTCCTGCGGATCACGCACCTCACGGCGGGAGAGGTGCTGATGGAAGCCAACCGCTACGTTCACTGGCAGGAAGGCGACAAGGACTTCTACGTCAACATCCACTACCCGCCGGAGTACGACTCCGACGGCAAGCCTTTTGAGATCTTCTTCCCCGAGTCCAGCGCGCCGTCGAACCGCCAGGTGACGATCGAAGTCGAAACCGATCCGGGCGCCCAGAATGTGTGGATCGAGTTCACGAACTCGGTCGGCACGGCCGTGCCCGTGCCCGCTACGACCAATGCCCTGCGGGGTTCCGTGTCGGTCGCGAACGGCACGAACCTGGTTGCGGGAGAAGATGTCGCGCTCTCCGGCACGGTCGGCATTTCGACCGGCGCGACCGTGGTGACGGGCACCGGTACCAGGTTCGCGGAAGAACTCGCCGCCGGGAACGCCGTTCGCATCGACGGCAACCGCGTTGTCGTCACGCAGATCGTGTCGCAGACCGAGCTGCACATCAACACGCCATGGCCCGGCACGGACGTGACCAACGCGCCGGTCGCGGTTCCGCCGGCGTTCGACGCGCAGCTCACGGGCAACGACACACTCCTGATCGACGGTGTGCGCGTCGCCGTGCAGACGGTCCTTTCCAGCTCGAATCTCCTGCTGACAGCGCCGTGGCCGGGCGGCACGACCAACGGTGTGACGGCCTACCGCGTGCAGGGCAATGGATGGGTGGTCGGCAGCCTGATGCACTGGCACTTCCTGTGGACGGACATCGAAGAGGGGCGTTACCGCTTCCACGCCATGGTCGACACCGACGGCAACACCAACACCGTCGAAGCCTACGATACGCGCAACGTGCGGATCGTGTTGCGCGAGAGCGTCGAGCCCGACCCCGCCGACGCCGACGATGACGACGACGGCCTGATGGACAGCGACGAGGGCCGCACGACCGACCTGCCCGAAACGAACCCCGAGACCTGGAAGAACGGCGAGGTACATGTCTGGCGCGTGTTCGGGCGCACGGATGCGTCGATGCCGGACTCGGACGGCGACGGGTTGCCCGACGGGCTCGAGTCAGGCTGGCGCAGCGCCGGCGACCCGCCGACGGACCTCGCGGCCGACACCGACGGGGACGGCTACCCGAACTTCCTGGCCGACTACGATCCGCCCTTTTTCAATACGACCGACAACGACGGGCTGCCCGCCTACGTCTTCTACGGGTCGCGTACGGACCTGATTCACGGGACGCTGACCGACCCCAACAACGCAGACTCCGATCAGGACGGGCTTCCGGACGGAGTCGAGGACGCCAACCGCAACGGCTGGGTCGACGGCGACGGTGTGCCGCTGGCTCCCGGCGAGAACTGGTGGGACGTGCGCCCCAACGAGAGCGACTGGCCGGACGGCAAATGGAAGCCGTCGTGGGCCTCGTATGCGGGTCGCGAGACCGACCCCAACAGGAACGACACCGACGAGGACGGACTCAGCGACGGCTACGGCGAGGACGTCAGCGGTGACGGGCTGATCGACGGCGACACCGATTCGAACCGTACCTGGCAGGCCGGGGAACTGTGGCTGGAGACCGATCCGCTCAACCCGGACACCGACGGCGACGGGTTGCCCGACGGCTGGGAGCGCCGGTATCGACTCGACCCCCTCGGCAGCGGCGTCACCGGGCGGATTCACATGGGAACGGGCCTGGTGATCACCAATGACGAACACGGCGCCTACGGCAATCCGGACGGCGACGTGTTTGTCGACGGCGGGGTCACCAATCCATACTACAACATCAACGAGTACGTCCTCGGCACCAATCCGCGCCGGTCCGATACGCAGGACGCGCCGCCTCCCGGCAGCATCGTCATCGGTCCGGGACCGGCGCTTGGCCAAATCAACGGCACAACCTACTACGAGGAGTTCATGGACTGGACCTGGGACGACCTGCTGATCCTGGACCAGTACGAGGGAGCGGGAGCGAACAATCGGCTCGGCGACGTCTACAAGGGATGGGACGGCTGGGACGAGTCGCGCGATATCGTGGCCTTCTACGCGCACGACGGCGGCGACACGTCGCAGGGCGGTGACGGCCTGGTGTACTTCCGTCTCGACTTCTACGATCTGCGGGCGCTGGCCGAGGAAGGCAACCTCGATTTCTACATCGTGATAGACCTGGGCAACCCCGCCGGTGGCGAGCGCGCGCTGCCCGACGAGATCGATGCCCGCACCCAGATGGGGTGGGAGCTCGTTGTGGCCTGCTACCAGTCCGGCAGCGGTCGCGTGTACGTGGACGAGAATCCGGCGAGCAGCTCTCAGAGCGTGAACGAGGAGTTGACGCAGCACGGAGTGGCCGTGTACGGCGCGGGGCACCCGCACGGTTTCGTCGACGCCTACTACAACGCCACGCTGGACGCCGTCGAGCTCGGGATCAGCCGTTCGGCCCTGTTCCGGGCCGGCTGGAACGGGAGCGGATTCAGCAACTTCAACTACCAGGTCTACACGACCAAGGACGGAACGAGCAACGACCCGGTCGGCGGCGGCGACATCGGCGGACGCAACGATATTCGCGATTCGATCCTCGACGACTGGATTGCCGAGGACTACTGGCAGAGTCAGGAAGGGCTGCAGAATGTGCTCTACCGCTGGTTCTCGGGCCGGTCGCGTGCGGGGCGGGCCAAGGTCGCGAGCATCGTACACGGCAACCAGGCCATCCGGCCCGGCAGCTACGTGCAGTTGCTCGTCAACAACGGCGAGGGCGCGGGCTACCACCGCGCTCCGCTGGCGCATAGCGTGTTTGCCTGCCCGCTCAATCTGCACGTCACCCCCACGCTGGCCTCGGCGCTCGAGTGGGCCGCGGTCGATCCCGCCGCCGGCAAGCCGTGGGCGGACGGACCGGCGCTCAACGCGCGCATACGCGACATGATCGCGACCAACCGGGTCTACCTCATGGGCAGCACGTTTTCGGACCACGCGTTGCCCTATTTCACCAAGGCGTTCAACCGCGACAACGAGACCCTGGCCCGCGCGTTCCTGGAGCAGATCTACGACTGCACGATCGATCCGGTCCGCGCCGTGTTCTGGCCCCCCGAGCGGCTGCTTGACGTGGACTGCTTCGAGAAGATTCGCGACATGGGCTACCGCCATGCCGTTATCGACCAGGATACGCACCTCTTTAACTGGTACGGCCGGCAGGAGGCGCTGACCGACGGCGCCTACAAGCTCAACGAAATCCGCAACGAGTCCGACACCGACTACATCGTTCGCGCGTTCGTCATCAACAACGTGGCGTCGTCTTACCGCTTCGACACGGACGACGGCGGACTCGACACGGCCCTGCGCGGGTTGCTCAACCGCAAGGCCTACGGGTGGCTCGACGAGCACTCCGAGGACCCGGCCAGGATCGTCACCGCCAACCAGGACCAGGTTGTTTCGCTCATGAGCAACTGGGAGGATTTCCATTCCAACGACAACGCGGACGCGTACGACGCCAACCTGCGCTGGCTGGTCAACCGCCCCTGGACGCCGGTCATCGCGCTCGAGCAGATCGTGGCCGGAGAGGTCGACGTGACCGGCGATGGCGCGGGCGATCCCGCCGGCGTCGGTTCGGGGGGGTGGGTGCCCGTCCACCGCATCGCATACGACACGATGCGCAACAAGGAAGCCCACAACTGGATCAACCACGCGACCCAGGAAGACTACGATCACTGGTACGTCGGGCAGCCCGGTGTGGAAGAGGGGCTCGAGGACAAGGTGTTCGACATTCGTCCCGGCGTGCCGCTGCCCGAAGCCTACGGCATGCTCTATTCGGTCGGCATTGTCAAGGCGGCGTGGAGTGCCGTGCAGGGCATCGCCAACCTGTCGCTCTCCCGGCTGGCGCGCGCGACGCTGCACGCGTCCGTATTCCAAACGGCGTTTCACAACGAGGACAGCCACGACCTGCGGCGCTACAGCTCGGGCGCCTACATGTATCCCGCGACGAGCAGCAATTCGCTGGCGGCATTTGCCGCGATTGCGCAGGCCCAGGGGCGGAACGCTGCGGCATATGCGCGCGTCGACACCTGGGCCGCGACCGCCGGTTCGCTGACCGGGACGAGCACTTCGAGCGAGGACGTCGACCTGGACGGCGAGGACGAGTACTTGCTCTACAACAGCCGGCTGTTTCTGCTGCTGGAGTCCATCGGCGGCCGCATGACGGGCGCTTGGTTCCGTGACCCGGACGACGGCGCGGTATTCCAGTTCGTGGGCAACTTCGCCGGCTATGCCGGCAGCGAAACCGAGCTCGAGGGCAGCGCGAACGTCGAGGCCGACGGGGACGGAGCACGCGTGGTAGCCCACCGCACGTCCGCACTGAAGGACTGGTGGGACGGCTCGCGCGGCTACGTGAACGATCTGTACGACTTTGCGCTCATCGCGACCGGTTGGTCGATTTCCTCTCCCGACGACCGCATTGTCAAACGCGCGACGCTTGCACCCGACAGCGACAAGATCGAGGTATCGTACATCACCGACAGTACGGTCTACGTGCGCAATGGCCTTTCGCCGCACCTGGACGACTTGCTCATCCGCGGGCAGGCCGGGCTCGGCGCGCTCGTCGACGGCACCGGGGCGGTCAGCCTGGCGAATGCCGCCTATAGCAGGGCCCTCGTCGTGACAATCGGCTACGGCGACCCCGGACACAACACCGGGCTGAACCCGAACGCCACCGATGAGGACACCAACATCGTCGATTTCGCTACGGTCAACATGCGCAACCAGGCGCAGACGCACCAGGTCGAGCTCTACGGCGGCCCCGGCGCCTTCGCGTTTTCGATCGGCCTGTCTACCGACCTGTCCGACTGGGACGGCGACGGCATGCCGAATCCCTACGAGTCCGGCTACGCGTTCCTCGACGCGACCGACGGTTCGGACGGAACGAACGACTTTGACGGCGATGGAGCGGCGAACGCGGACGAATACGTGGCCGGCACCGGCCCCGACGACGCCGGGGACTACCTGCACGCATCTGACGTGAAACGCACCCCGTCCGGCGTGACCATCCGCTTCCCGGCCAGGGCGGGTCGTTCCTACACTGTCTGGTACGACGACACCGTGACCGCGGCGACCTGGTCGAATGCTACCCCCACTCCGCTCCCGGCAACTTCCAACGGTGTCAAGGAGTGGCTGGATGACGGGACTGCCACAACCCCACACCCCCTCAGTGCAACCAACAGGTTCTACCGGATCAAGGCAAGGATGCGTTAGGGAGCGATGCCAATCCGGGATACCAATTCACTTGAACATTGAGCATTGAGCATTGAACATTCCTGCCGTTTCCACCTCGAATTGCCTCGGAAGCGTAGCGCTCGGGATGACAGGAC
>CAZKRK010000257.1:0-10835 GCA_964555035.1 uncultured Victivallales bacterium
CGGGGCCGGAGACGAGACGGCGGTCCGCGCAGCCTGCGCCCTCCGGTGCGGCCGGCAACGGCCGCACACTACGGACGCTCTACGAAGGGCGGGCCGTGGTGCGGTGTGGGGCAGGTCTGTCCCCGCAATTCCCGGTCCCCGCAATTCCTCTGCGCGCCTCCTTCGTAGACTCGCCGGAGGCCCCGCGCAACGGCGCGGGGCCGGAGACGAGACGGCGGTCCGCGCAGCCCGCGCCCTCCGGTGCGGCCGGTAACGGCCGCACACTACGGACGCTCTACGAAGGGGGGAGGTACTTGCTCGGGTACGCGATCATAAAGAACGGCTGCTCAGCGGACACCCCCGAAAGCGCCCTCGAATCGGCAATCGTCCTACGGATCGTACCCGATCCAGAATACCCAGACATCTTCATCGGTGAGCTCGTGGTCTTTTTCGAGGACCCAGGCGCGGTCGATGCGGATGGGGAAGCCGGGGACGTCAAGGCGCAGGCCTATGCCGGCGCCGGACGCCAGGGGACCGTCCAGTTCGAATCTGTCGTGCCAGACGTTGCCGACGTCGTAGAATGTCGCAATGCGAACGTTGGGGACGATGGGCACGGTGTACTCGGCGCTCAACAGGGCCAGCCGTTGGCCGCCGTAGGGCCGGTGACCGCCGTCGTTGGGATCGCGGACGGCCTTGGGACCGACGTCACGGTAGTCGAAACCGCGGATGGTCCTGCCGCCGCCGATGAACAGCCGTTCCGCGATCGGCAACTCGCTCGTATCGCCGAAGGGCTCGACCATTTCGAGGCGGCCGCGCAGGCTGAGGACGTGGTCGAACCAGAGCGGGATGTACTGGTTGACACGGATGCCGGCACTGTACAGATCGACGTCGAATCCAAGCGGTCCCCCGGCCATCTCGCCGAAAACGATCGTGCGGTTGCCGGAGGTGGGGACGAACGGGTTGTTGCGCGTATCACGGGTCAGGGACACCCTCAGGGAGCTCTTGATCGTATCCGGCTGGTCGAAAGAGACCGGCGCGCCCGTATCTACGTCGACGTAGGTGTTCGTACTGTCATAGTCGCTGAGCGAGACCTCTTCGAGCCGGTACTGGAAGTTGATGCGATTCGGGCCGCCAAGGGATTTGCCCAGCTTGATTGCGGCGCCGGTGCGCTGGACGTCGAACTCGGAGTAGTCATACTCGGAACGATACAGATCGATGCCGAAGAGGAGTTTCCTGTCCATGAACCAGGGCTCGACGAATGTAAGCTGGTAGTTTTTGCGTCTTGAGCCGAACTGGGCCCGCACTTTGACCTTCTGCCCCGCTCCCGTGAAGTAGGGCCACCCGTTGATATCGAAGTTCCCCTGCGAGACCTCGATGAAGCCGATCAGCTTGTCGATGCTCGAGAAGCCCGCGCCAACCATGAACTGCCCCGTTCGCTTCTCCTCCACCTCGAGCACCAGGTCGCTCTCGTCCGGATGGTGCGTAGCCTCGGCGAAGCTGCGCACGCTGGAGAAGAAGCCGAGGTTTTCGACAATCCGTTCGCTGTTGCGGACACGGACTTCGTTGTAGACGTCGCCGGGATATACGAGCAACTCGCGGCGAATGACCTTGTCGCGCGTGCGCGTATTGCCCCGGATGTCGATGTCGCGGATTCTGGTCAGAGTGCCTTCTTCGATCGCGAAGCGCACATCGACGGTTCCGCGCTCGGGGTCGGGGTCGAGGATCGGACGGACCCGGGTGCGGATATAGCCGCGGCTGCCGTAGTAGTCGCGGATGGCATCGGCGCTTGCGCCGAGCGCCGTCATGGAAGCCGGCAGGCCCGGGCGAACCTGGATCCGGCGGCGGATTTCCGCCTCGGGGAAGATCGTCACGCCGGCCACGGAGAGCTTATTGAGGTGGTACAGTTTGCCCTCGTCGATATCGACGGTAACGAACACGCGGCCGTCATCGGCGATTTCCGGCTCCCGCAACCGAACCTGGGCATCGAGATAGCCCTTGGACAGGTAGATGTCCCGCAGCAGCAGGCAGCCCGTTTCGAGCTCGCCCCTGTCGAACCGATGGCGCGTGAACCACCCGACGGGATTGTACCAGGCCTGCTCTCCCATGGCCTTGCGAAAGGCCGAGGCCGGCACGGAGTAGTTGCCGACGTAGCTTATGTCCGCAACGCTGGTCTTGGGCCCCTCGTCGATCGCGATGGCAACCCGGGCTTGCCCCGGCGGGCAGTCTTCCGTGGAGACATGCCACGTGCCGTCGACCCAGGGGTAGTGCGCCTCGCGGTACTCGGCGAGGACCTTTCTCAAGCCGACGGCCAGAACCTGTTCGTCAAAGAGATCCCCTTTTCTGAGGTCGAGCAGATCGCGGATCTTGGAATCCCGCATGTGGTCGGTGCCGAATACCTGCACGGGCTCGCACAGCAGCAGCCGCATTCTGAGGGAGTAGATGACGCGCAACCCGCCTTCGATCGGTTTTGCGGATACGCTGACGTGGGAGAACTGCTCCAGGTCGAGAAGGGCCTTTGTGTCGCGGGCAATTGCGCGGTGGTCAAAGGGCTCGCCGACCCCGATCGTCATGTGGGCGCGCACGAAGCCCTCGTCGATGGAGCCTTCGCCGAGGTTGTGAATGACGACCTCTTTCACCTCGGGGGCGGCCGGCGCCGTCTGGGCGTGAAGCCGTCCGCCGGTCAAGAGGCACAGGCAGAGCGCCAGAAAAGCGGCGGCACTAGCCCGCCGGCACGGGCTCTTCCTCGGCGTTCTCAAACGCGGGTCCATACTCGTCCTCCCTATCGACACCATGCTCCACGCGGTCTCTGAAGCGGGTCAGCTTCTCTTCGAAGTTCAGCCGCACCTCGCCGGTGGGCCCGTTGCGGTGTTTGGCCACGTCCAAGATTGCCAGTGTCTCGTCCTCATGCTCCTCATCGCCCGGGTAGCGGCAGGGGCGGCGAAGCATCCACACCACGTCCGCATCCTGCTCGATAGCACCGGAGTCGCGCAAGTCCGAAAGCTTCGGCCTGCCGCTTTTGTCGCGCTGCTCGGGCGCGCGGCTGAGCTGACTGAGCACGAGAACGGGCACCTTGAGTTCCTTGGCCATGGCCTTGAGATTGCCGGAAATCTGTGAAGTTTCGATCTGCCGCCCCTGTCGCGCGAATTCGCGCGCGCTGAGAAGCTGCAGGTAGTCGATCATGATAAGCTGTATGTCATGCTTCTTCTTCATGCGCCGGGCGCGGGCGCGCAGCTCCATCACGTCCAGACCGCCCGTGTCGTCAACGAATATCGGCGCCTTGCTCAGCACGGACGCGGCTTGCACGATGTGCCCGTGGTCCTGCTTGCGAACGTAGCCCTGCGCGAGCTCGAATGAAGAGACGCCGGCCCGCGAACAGAGCATGCGCATGACCAGTGCTTCCTGGGACATCTCCACGCTGAAGACGCCGACGGCGCGCGGTACGCGGTCGCCGCCAACGCCGAGCGCGATGTGCTCGGCAATGTTCATGGCCAGCGACGTCTTTCCCATGGACGGGCGCGCGGCCAGCACGATCATCTCCGCGGGCCGCAGTCCCAGGCACTTCTTGTCCAGGTTGGCAAACCCCGTTGACACGCCGCCGGGCGCCGCGGTGCCCTGGAACATCTTCTCGACGTGTTCCATCGTCTGCTTGACGGCCTCGGTCCAGGGCGAGCCGAAGCCGTGCTGGCGCTCCGTGATGTTCAGGAAGCTCTGTTCGGTGATGCCGAGGATCTGGTCGGCGCTGGCCTCGCTGTCGTAGCAGGCGGACTCCGCCTCGCGCGCGCACTCGATGATGCAGCGCAGGAGGTGCTTCTGGCGCACGATGTCGATGTAGTACTCGGCGTGCGCCGCCGTGGGCGTGGAGTCGATCAGGCGGTCGAGAATGACGGCGCCACCGATCGCATCCAGCTTGTTCACCTTGCGCAGGGCCTCGGTTGTCGTGAGGACGTCGATAACCGAGGTGTTCTTGTGCAGTTCCTGCAGGGCGTCGTAGACGATGCGGTGGGCAGGGACGTAGAACGATTCGGAGATGAGCTGAGACTCTACGCAAATGTCCATCACATTCTTGGAATCAAGAAGGATGGACCCCAGGACCCCCTTTTCGGCCTCCTCGCTATAGGGTGGTCCCCGGTGGGCAACCACGTCCCGGGCAGAAAATACGGGGTCCAGGGCCATGCCGTTTATTCCTCAACCACCCACACCTTGATGGTTGCCGCGACCTCCGCGTGAAGCTTGACGGTCACGTCGAAGACACCCAGTTCCTTGATAGGTTCGGGCAGCAGCAGATCGTGGCGATCCAGCTCGAGGCCCTGGTCTTTCAAGGCGGTCACGATGTCCGTCGACGTAACGGAACCGTATAGCTTCGATTCCTCGCCGGTCTTGACCGGAATCGTGACCGACACGTCTTTGAGTTGCTCCGCCCTCTGGTGAGCGTCGGACAGCGCCGCTTTGCGCTGCACTTCACGCTCTTTCTGCAACTTGGCCAGGCGCCGGCGCGTGGCTTCCGTCACAGACGCAGCCAGGTTCTGAGGGACGAGGTAGTTGCGGGCGTAGCCGTCGGCGACGGTAACGACGTCGCCCTCCGAGCCCAGACCCTTCACGTCACTCATCAGGAGAACTTCTGTAGCCATAGTTCAATGCCTCTCTTTCTATGGAAGCAGTCCCATGTTGCGAGTCTTGCGGATTGCGTTCTTGATCTGACGCTGCTGCTTGGCCGTCGCGCCCGTCAAGCGGGCAGGAATGATCTTGCCGTGGTCCGTCATGAACTTGCGCAGGAACTCATAGTCGTTCGGGTCGATGTCCTTGACGCCTTCGAGAAAACGCGAACGCCGCGGGGTAACCTCGCGCCGGCGCTTTCTCTTACCTGCTTTTCGTCTTGCTGGCATAGTTGTCGTAAACCTCCTCTTCTAAAAGGGCAGATTGTCGTCATCCGCGGTGTCGTTGAGATTGGCGGGGGGTTTGGGCGCTTCGCT
This sequence comes from uncultured Victivallales bacterium, assembly GCA_964555035.1. Lineage (GTDB taxonomy): Bacteria > Verrucomicrobiota > Kiritimatiellia > UBA8416 > CAYOBW01 > CAZKRK01. Next base: position 4,950 of record CAZKRK010000257.1, read on the forward strand.
GCCGGCCGCGGGCGCGGGGGCAGGCGAAGGAGCCGCTTCGGGCGAGGGCGAAGGCGCGGGCTCGGGCGCACCGCCGGCATCCGGCGGGGCGTCGCGCAACTCAGCGCCGCGCGGGCTGCCGAGGAACTGCACGCGCACGGCGCGCACGCTCAGGCGGCTGTGCTTCTGACCGTCCTTCTCCCATTGATCGTACTTGAGCCTTCCCTCGACCAGGATCGGCGACCCCTTTCGCAGATAGTCGCGGCATGTTTCGGCCTGGCGGCCCCACACCTCGATACTGACGAAACAGGTCTCTTCCTGTTCCTGGCCGTCGCGCGTCTGATAGCGCCGGTTGACGGCAAGACGCAGATCGCCCACGGCGTTGCCGTTGGGCGTGTAGCGCACTTCCGGATCGCGCGTGAGGTTGCCAATCAGATACACACGGTTGAGATCAGCCATCCTTGTTCTCCTCCGCGGCTTCCGCTTGGGGTTCGGGTTCGGCGGGCGCTTGCGCCGACTCGGTCGACTCGGCCGACGCCGCCGGCACCTCCGGGCTGTCCGCGGTTTCCTGTTCTGCTACCGGCTCGGCCGGGGTCTCCACAACTGGCTCGGCCGGGGTCGGCTCTGCTACCGGTGTGGGCTCGATTGGCGCCGCGGCCGTATCGGCCGCCGCGTCCGCGGCTTCCTCCATCCGCGCAACCTGTACGCGGAAGACTTCGTCGATGAGCTTCAGGCGGCCCGTGAAGGCGTCAACCTGTTCCGGGTCCAGCGCGAACTCCATTTCGAAGTAAACGCCGGCGTCCTGCTTCTTCATCGGACGAGCAAAGGTGCGACGGCCCATGCAATCGGTCTTGCCTGTGCTGCCGCCCAACCGCGCAATCTCACCACGTACGCGTTCCAGCGTTTTCTCGACGTCTTCATCGCTGAGCGACGTCAAGAAAATGAGCATTGCTTTGTATGTTCTCAACATGTACTCCCGTTTCTTTCATTGGTCCCGCCGCCCCGCGTCCACCAGCTACGTATGGCCGCGAGCAGCGTTCCGCTTCCTGTAACGGGCAGCTCCGTTGCCGGGAACGGCGCTGCAACTATGCTTCCACGATCGCCGACGAACTGCACCGGTATACAACCGTCAGCGCGACCCACCCGGCGGGCCGTTGAAAATGTTCATCGCCGCTTCCACCCCGTGCTGCACAATGTGCAGTACAGCGTCGGCCGCCCGCTCCACTACGGGCGCCATCGCGCGGCGCTCCTCTTTCGAAAAAGGGGTCAGGACATGATCGATCAAGCCCTCGCCCCGTTCATCGCGTCCGATCCCGATTCGAACGCGCGCAAATTCACTGCTGCCCAGATGCTGGATCAACGAAGCCAGCCCCCGGTGTCCTCCGCTGCCCCCGCGCGCCTTCACACGCAACCGCCCCAGGGGCAGGTCGGCGTCATCGACGATCACGATCGTGTCCGCCGGCGCCGCCTTGCGGTAGCGCACGATGCGGGCTACCGCCATCCCGCTGTTATTCATGTACGTCCGCGGCTTCACCAGCAGCAGCGGCGTGCTCCCGTGGCGTGCACTCGCCGTGCGCGCCTTGAAACGCAAACCGCGGCGGAAGGCCGCGCCCAACCGTTCTCCCAGATGGTCCGCTACCGCAAAACCGATGTTGTGGGGCGTCTTCTCGTACTGCTTTCCCGGATTCCCCAGGCCAACAATGATTTTCACGTCCCACAACCGCCCGTTTGGCAACTAACTCTACTCAACCGGCAGCTACTCGCTGCTCTCTCCCTCGGCGGCCCCGCCTTCGCCCTCGGCGCCCTCGGCGGCCTCACCTTCGCCCTCGGCCTCCTCCTCTTCCGCCGCGGAGGTGTCGACACGCGGCGTCAGCACGGCGGCGACGGCCACGTCGGGAGCCGTAACGAGGGTCATGCCCTCCGGCAAGGACACGTCGCCCGCCAGGTAGGTTTCGCTCATGCCGAGACGCGTCACGTCCACCTCAATACAGTCCACGACATCACCCGGCAGACATTCCACGTCGATAGTGCGCAACAGGTGGTCGAGCATACCGCCTTCGTGCACGCCGTGTGCCTCGCCCACGAGCTCGATCGGCACCGAGATCTGGATCTTCTCGGTCATCGAAATCTCCATCAGGTCCGCGTGCAGAATGGCGCCGGTCAGATTGTCGCGCTGCACTTCCGTCAGCAGGACTTTCTTCGGTTCCCGGTCTTCGACAACCAGGTCGAGAATCAGGTTCTCGCCGGCGTGATGACGAAGCATCTGGTCGAAAGCGTGCGTGTTGAGTTCCAAGAGCTGGGACTCGCACTTGTGATTGTTCAGTACCGCGGGCACCGTTCCGGCCCGACGCATGCGCCGCGCAGCGCCGCTGCCGGATACATCCCGGATCTTTGCCACCAATTTGCTGTCTGTAGCCATGGTCTCTCCTTAATTACAATCTGAACAACGACGAAACGGATTCGTTTTCGTTAATCCGCCGGATAGCTTCTCCGAGCAGGTCGGCCACCGAGAGGACCTTGACCGGGAACCCCGTCAGGTCGGGCGGCGGCACGGTGTCGGTGACGATCAACTCCTTGATTGGAGACTCCTTGATACGGTTCAGTCCCAGTTCGGTTATTGTGGCGTGCGTTACCGCGGCGTAGATCTCGCGCGCCCCGTGGCGATCGATGATCTTCGCGGCGGAACACAGAGTGCCGGCCGTGGTGGTCATATCGTCCACCATGACCACCGTGCGGTCCTTGACGTCGCCCACGAGCGTGAAGGCCTCGACTTCCGTCGGGCTCTTGCGTTGCTTGGCCACGACCGCCAGACCGGTCTCGAGGCGCTGGGCGTACACGTAGGCCGTTTTCACGCCGCCCGTGTCGGGCGAAACCACGACCGGGTCCTTCAACCCCTTCTCGCGCAGGTATTTGACGATCACCGGCGAGGCGTGGAGGTGGTCCACCGGGATGTCAAAGAAGCCCTGGATCTGCTGTGCGTGCAGATCGATCGTGAGCAGGCGATCGACACCCGCGGCCACAAGGAGCTTGGCCACAAGCTTGGCCGTGATCGGGACGCGTGGCTGGTCCTTGCGGTCCTGACGGGCATAGCCGTAGTAGGGCAGAACTGTCGTGATGCGATGCGCCGACGCCCGCTTCATGGCGTCGATCATGATAAGGAGTTCCATCAGGTTCTCGTTGGGCGGCGCACAGATCGGCTGGACAACGTAGACGTCCTTTCCGCGGATATTCTCCTTGATCTTGACAAAAGTCTCGCCGTCCGGGAAGCGACTGATCTCGGCTTCGCCGCACGTCGTGCCCAGATAACCGGCAATGCTCTCCGTCAGATCCGGGTTGGCTGTGCCACTGAAAATCTTCATGCTGTCGTTCTCGTCTCCACCATCCAACGCGACCGTCAAACGCCTGGTTGCCCGACTAGGACTCGAACCTAGACTCTGGCCTCCAAAGGGCCGTGTGCTGCCATTACACCATCGGGCAGTCCTGTCCTCTTCGGTCAGACGCGCAATGCCCCCCTCCCCCGCTAGCGGGGGTTTCCGTCCCCGCGGACGTTGAAGAGACGGTCGTCCCGACGCCGTCCGGCAAGGCGCGAAACCGTATATCTATAATGGAGCGCCCCCATCCGTCAAGGACGCTGGCGCACTTCTCGTTCCTATTGGCGCAAGACGGGCGGGAGTATCACAGCCGTGAATCCGTGTCAAGAGCCTGATTGCAGCTTTTCATTGCGTCGAATTTCGAGTACCTTGCGCGAAGTAGGGCGATATCATGCTGATAACTTTTCATTGCGCAGAGTGCCAGACGAAGCTGGAAATCGCTGCCGATGCGGCCGGCAACGACGTCGAGTGTCCCAAGTGCGGCACGACCCTGACCGTGCCGAGAAAGGGCGTTGGCCCCGGCTCAACCGTCGGCGGTTTCCGGATTGAACAACTCCTCGGCAAGGGAGGGATGGGCGAGGTGTACCTGGCCCGGCAACTCTCAATGGACCGCAACGTTGCCCTGAAGATCCTGTCCGTTCACCTGACGGCCCAGAAGGAAGAAGTGGACCGTTTCATGCAGGAGGTCCATACCGCCGCTCTGCTGGAGCACCCGAACATCGTAACCGCTTTCGAAGCGGGCGAAGACGGGGGCATCTACTACCTGGCCATGGCCTACGTCAAAGGTCAACCTCTGTCGGACCTGCTGACGGGCGGCAGCGTGTTGGCGGAGCGCGATGCTCTGGGAATAACGCGCAAGATCGCCCAGGCCCTCGCCTACTCCTGGAACAAGCACCGCCTGCTGCACCGTGACATCAAGCCTTCGAATATCATGGTGGACGAGGAGGGCGACCCAAAACTGACTGACATGGGCATCGCCAAGAGCCTCAACGCGGCCACGGGCATGACAACAACCGGCACGGTCATGGGGACGCCCAACTACATGAGCCCGGAACAGGCCGAAGACGCGGCGGAACTCGATTTTCGTTCGGACATGTATTCGCTGGGTGCGACCCTGTACCACATGCTGACCGGCAACACGCCCTTCGAGGGCAGCAGTATGATGGATACGTTCCGCAAGCAGGCCACGGAACCCCTGCCCGACCCCCGCGCAGTCAATCCCGAAATCACGGACGGATGCATGCAGGTTTTGCAGATCATGCTGGCCGGGGAGCCCGCCCAGCGCCACCGGAGCTGGGAGGAACTGGTAGCGGACATCGATCGCGTACTGGCGGGACGTCACTGTACCGCTCCCCTGCCGGCACGAGGCGATGCGTCTATTCGGTGCGGGTCGGTGGCGAAAGAAGCGACGCACGGCCCTCGCAAGGTAGTCCTGGGACACTCGACGGTGAAGCGGATCCACGGCAAGATGTCGGTGGCGCAGCGGCAGGGCAAGAAGAAGACGCCCCCGAAATCCGGTTCTCTTGTCCCGGGCATCGTGGCGGTGCTGATCGTCGCGGCGGTTGCCGCCGCGGCCGTCCAGATATGGCGGCACAAGCAGAGGGAGCGTTCCGGCCGACCCCGCCCGTCGCGGGTCAGGCCCGTGCAGCTGTCCCGCGGGCACGCCGTCCGGCCGCGACATGGCGTCACTCCGCCGAAAGAACGCACCGTTCTTCCGCCCAGGGAGCATACCGTCCGACCGCCGGAAAGGGTATCCGTTCGACCGAGACCGCGTCCGTCGCCTCACCGCTCAGGCGAGTGGATCGATCTGTTCAACGGCAAAAACACGGCCGGCTGGAAAATGGCGGGCAAGAAATCGTACGTCGAGGATGGCGCGATCGTCTGCCCCGAGGACGCCGACCTGTTCTACCCCGCGGCATGGACCGAGTTCACGATCGACTGTGAGTTCACCGTTACCGGCCGGGGGGACCACGCTCTCGGCTTAATGCTGGCGCACGCGGAGCTCGGCCGCGGCAGCACTCACCGCGTGCTTCTCGTTTTTCAGCGCGATGGAGACCTGCACGTTGTGCGCGGCGGCGACGAGAGCTACGCCAAGCTCTGGCGATCCGGCGGAGGTAAGTTCCCCCCGGGCAAGTGGGTCCGCCTCAAGGTGGAGCTCACGCGGGAGAAGCTGGCTGTCTACAAGGACGACAAACTGCTCGGCAGTGCCGATGTCTCCGGCATTCCGGCCTGTAGCGGCGGCATATGCTTCTTCTCGGGCAGACGCTACGTCACCCGCATACGCAACGTACGCGTGCGGGTGCCGCCGCGGGAGGGGTGATTTCGACCGGCGCCCGTAGCGCGGAAATCCCATCAGTTCCGCGCATGCGCATGGGAGAGAGAAAACGACGAGAGAAAACGGACCTCCAGGCCGGTTTCTCGCACATGTTCAGAGCCTGGGGTGAAGTGCAGCGCCGTGCATAGGCCCGGAGGGCCGTCATGGTAGAGCCTGGGGTGAAGCGTAGCGGAACCCCAGGATCCGTCAGTCAGCAAACCC
>CAZKRK010000258.1:0-10822 GCA_964555035.1 uncultured Victivallales bacterium
TTCGGGACTTTATCTGCGTCAATCTGCGTCATCTGCGGGCAACTGCTCTTTTTAGCTTCAGTCGCCGTTCTGCCGCCCTCGATCCGGAGACGGTAATGAACGGTTAGAGGAAGCGACTTCTCATCCGGACAGAAGAGGCGAAAAGGGACAACGCGCCGCGTCCCGTTTTTTTGCCGGGATGAACCCTTCTTCCATCGGATGCGTTTAATCGGTATATCAGTCTACGGTTCTATCACAGTTGAAGAAATCGTGAGAGTCGCCTGCCTTGGAAACGTCGCGATGGACGGGAATGACGTCAGGACCGGCGCAGGTAGAGAAACGGTTGATGAAGAAAGCGGCGGGAGAGGTCAGGACGTGAACGGGAACAGATCGAGCGTACGGTGGAAATGTGGTGCGGGGCTCCTGGTTGCCTTGGTGTTGTGCGGAACGGGGCGAGCGCAAGTCTCGGACCAGGCGACAACGGCAGAAGAGGAACTGCCTCCCATGCTGGTGACGGCCACGCGACTTGCGCAGAAACCTGTCAATCAGCCGTACGCCTTCTACCGTACCCCGAAAGACGCGCTCGATGTGCGCATCGGCCGCACGGTCCTGGATCGTCTCAACTACGGTCCCGGCATCTTCGTTCAGCGCACGGCGCCGAACCAGGCCAGCCCGTTCATCCGCGGGCTTACCGGCGAGCAGACGCTGCTGATGCTCGACGGCGTCCGCTTCAGCCACGCCATGATGCGTCCGGGACCGAATCAGTATTGCGCCCTGGTTCCCGATGTCAGTGTCGACGCCCTGGACGCCATCCTCGGATCCTCCTCGACCGTCAAAGGCTCCGACGGGTTGACCGGCGCCTTGGACTATCGCCTGGCCCCCGCCGGTCGCGATGTCGAAAGCGCCGCCTCGCCCTGGATCGGGAGCCGCATGGACACCGGCAACGGCGGAACCGTACAGCTCGGCGTTGACGGACTGGTGAACGACTGGGTCTACTCGATCGAGTTCTCGGGGAGCATGTTCCACGACCGCGTCGGCGGCGATGACTTTCGCGACCGTCTGTTCGGCGACAACGGGGGTGATTACGACGACATTCCCAACACGGCCTACGACGAGCTCGCGGCCGGCCTTCGTCTGGCCTATCTCGGATTGGACGACCATCTCCTGACGCTGGATGCAGGCCACACGCGCCAGCTCGACGCGCCGCGTCCGGGCGGCTATGCGCAGAATTCCGGAAAGTCCGGCCGCCTCTATCGTTACTTCGACCCGCAGCAGTTCAGCTACCTGCACCTGCGCGACCGGTGGGACATCGGTGGCGACATCGTGGATCGCCTGCAGACCACCCTCTGGTGGCACCAGTTCGGGGAAGAACAGTACCGCTCTTCGATCCGCGACGGCGGCACGGCTTCGGAACGCATTCGCCGCCGCGAACACGACGACACGCTGAACGCCTGCGGGGTGGATCTCCAGGCTACCACCCTGCTGGGATCGGAGGAACAGCACGAGCTGACGTGGGGCGGCACCCTCATCTACGAAACCACCGCCAACAGCTATCGTGAGTTCCGTACGCCGTCCGGTTCGCTCGACCTGTCGCTGTTGAGCCCGCACAATCCCGAAGACTGGTCCAACAAGACATCTGTCTCCGACGACAGCGCGTATACGACGCTCGGTTTCTTCGCCCAGGACAACTGGCATGTCACCCGGCGCTCCAGCATCCTCACCGGTGTCCGCTACAGTCACTACAACTGGTCGTTCGGCGATGTGGACGGCGATGCCGACGACGTCACCGGCAGCGTGAGGGCTATGCTGGACGTGACGTCTCATCACCGGCTCTTCGCGGGCGTGTCGAGAGGTTTCCGTGCCCCCAACCTGAAGAACCTGGATGGCCTTGTTGACCGCGGTTCCAGCGGGCAGCCGGCCAAGGGCAGTCCCGATCTCGATCCGGAAATCAGCTATACCTACGAAGCCGGCTGGAAATGGCAGGACGGGCGCGACGCGATCGCCCTGACGGCCTTTCATACAGACATTGACGACTTGATCCAGCGCGACTTCGCGGGCTCGGGCGAATTCACCAACGTGGAAGGCGCAGACATCGGCGGCTTCGAATCCGCCTGGGACTACGGAATCGAACTGGGTGCCGAGCAGCGACTGGCGCTGGTCGGGTCGGTCTCCCTGGTTGACGCGACGCGTGACATCCCCGTCGAAGGGGGCGGCACGGTGGAGGACCATATTTCGCGTGCCAATCGTCTGTACGGACGGGTCGGACTGAAGTATGAACACAACCGGAACTGGTGGGCCCTGACGCAGTTGCGCTGGCAAGACGACTATGACGACGTTGCCACACATCCGAGCGATGCGGACGCCGACGACATCCGGTTGACGGTCGCAGGCAATCCCGACGGCAGCATGCCCGGGTACACCGTCTTCGACGTTATGTGCGGGTGGCAGAGCGACGACGGCAACCGCCACGTCGGACTGTTCCTGGAGAACATTGCCGACGAGACCTACCGTGACCCCGGAAGCGGCGTGGACGGCGTCGGCCGTAGCGTCGGCGTCACCGCGGGCATGCGGCTCTAATCCGAATACCGTCGTCCGCACCCCCTGCCGATAGCCCTTGCTATCTGCGTTCGCGTTGGGCTAACGTTGCGGGGATGAACCGAACCTTCAATACGACCGGCCCCTGCGTTCCGGGCGAGCACTACATGTTGCCGCCGGAAGACCGGTGCGATGTGATGCCGCCGATCGCCGGCAAGCACTTTTTCGTCATTCACGCCGCGCGGCAAACGGGAAAGACGACACTGTTGAACGCGCTCGAGCGTACGCTCAATGCGGGGGACGAGTACCACGCGCTCTACTGCTCGTTGGAGAGCGTCCAGGGGCTGACCGATCCCGAGAAAGGCATCCCGGCCGTTGTCGATGCACTGGAGTCGATGATCTACTATCATCCCCGGTTGAAGGCGCATATCCCGCCCCGGCGCGGCGATTTCGGCACGGTCGTCAAGAGCTATCTGGCCGATCTATGCGCCGCGGCTGACCGCCCGGTGGTGGTTTTCTTCGACGAGGCCGACTGCCTGTCGGGCCAGACGCTGATCACCTTTCTCAGGCAATTGCGCGACGGATACGTCAACCGTTCACGCATACCGTTCGTGCATTCGATGGCACTCGTGGGAATGCGGGACATTCGGGACTACAAAGCGCAGGTCCGACCGGATGGCGATACGCTGGGATCGGCGAGTCCGTTCAACATCGTCGCCGAGAGCCTCACATTGAGCGGCTTCAGTCGTAGTGGAATCACCACCCTTTACGAGCAGCATACGACTGACACGGGACAGGCATTCCCCGATGCGTTCGTCGACCGGGTTCACGAACTCACGCGTGGGCAGCCCTGGTTGGTGAACGCGATTGCGCGAGAAACGGTCCTGAAACGGCTGGCCGGCGACGCGGGCGCCCCGATCGTTGCCGCTATGGCAGACGAAGCGGCACAACGCCTGATGCTTCGCCGCGACACGCACATTGACAGTCTGCTGGAGCGACTGAAGGAAGAGCGGGTGCGACGTGTCATGCAACCAATCCTGCTGGGGGAAGGCGAAGCGATCGACCGGCTGGGCGACGATTTCCTCTACGCGCGGGACCTGGGGCTGATCCGCGACGAACGGGGAACGTTGCGGCCGGCGAATCCCATCTACGCGGAGGTCATTGCCCGAATCCTCAACTACAACGCGCAGCAGAACCTGTCGCCGGACTACGAGAACCGCTGGATGGACGGCGAGCGGATCGACATGCAGGGATTGCTGGAGGGTTTCCAGGACTTCTGGCGCGAGAACAGCGAAGCGTGGGTTGAACGGTTTCAGTACAAGGAAGCCGCGCCGCACCTTATCTTGATGGCCTTTCTGCAGCGCGTGCTCAACGGTGGGGCCGACCTCGCGCGTGAGTTCGCCACGGGCACCCGCCGCGTGGACCTGTGCGTGACCTACGCCGGGCGCAGATACCCGATCGAGCTCAAGCTCGTCTGCAACGACAGGACACGTGCCGAGGGACTCCGGCAGTTGTCGGACTATGTCGACAAGCTCGGCGCTGAAGAAGGCTGGCTGGTTCTGTTCGACCAGACCGCCGGCAAGAGCTGGGACGAGCGGATCTACGACGAGGCCGAAGAGCACAACGGCCGAATCTTGCATATCCTGGGGGCATGAGTCCGGGATTCGATGCCCCTGCCTTCAACCGCCTCCCGCGGGCTCTCCTCCATCGGGGGAACGTGCTTTGCGCGTGGCAACGTTCGGTGAGAACAAGTCATACATGAGATTGCGATGAAAGCCAGACCACCGATCATAGCCACCATTCTCGGCGCTTCGCTCAGCATCGTCGGCGCTGCTGTGCTGCAAAAGGAATTCCGCAACCCGCCGCATCCTGCCAAGCCCTGGGTCTACTGGATCAACATGGACGGGCATCTCGCCAGGGAGGGCATCACCGCCGACTTCGAGGCCATGAAACGGGCCGGGATCGGGGGCATGATCTACATGGACGTGGATGTGGGGGTGCCCCGCGGGAACGTGCCCTTTATGAGCCCGACCTGGCAGGCGAACTTCAAGCATGCCGTGTTGGAGTGCGAGCGGCTGGGGTTGGAATTCACCACCATAACCGGCCCCGGCTGGACGGGCACCGGCGGACCGTGGGTCAAGGCTGAGCACTCGATGCAGCACCTGGTCCCGGTGAGTGTGAACGCCAGGGGGCCGGGCAAGTTCGACCAGGTCCTGCCCAAGCCGCGGCCGCGCGTGTCACGCTATCACCGCAAGCAGACGCCGCAAATGCGGCAGGAGCTCGCGGGGTTCTATGAGGACGTGGCCGTGTACGCCTTTCCCCGTCGCGATCCGCCGATCGAAGACGTCCACGAGAAGGCCCTGTTCATCCGCAACCCCTATACCTCGATGAAAGGAGTCAGGCCCTACCTCCCCTCCCCTGTCGGTCACGCTGAACCGGACACATCGCAGGTCATCGATCCCAGGGACATCATCGACCTGACCGCTCGCCTGCAGCAGGACGGCCGCCTGGAGTGGGACGTTCCGCCCGGCGAGTGGACCATCCTGCGTATGGGCCGACGATCCACCGGCGCCAATACCCGGCCTGCCCCCGCGGCCGGACTGGGTTTCGAGAGCAACAAGTTCGACAAAAAAGCCCTGGAGGCCCATTTCGAAGCGTACTTCGATCCGCTGCTGAACGCTATCGGGCCACGGCCGAAGGACCGCAAGACCGGCTTCACCGGCCTGGATGCCGATAGCTGGGAGATGAGCTCGCAGAACTGGACGCCGGGATTCAGGGACGAATTCAAGAAGCGGCGCGGCTACGACCCCTGGCCGTATTTCCCCGCCTATTCCGGCCGCGTCGTGCGCGGCAGAGAGATAACGGAACGGTTCCTGTGGGACGTGCGCATGACCTGCCAGGAGCTGTTGCTGGACAACCACATGGCGCACATGAAGGAACTCTGTCACGAGCGCGGACTGAAGCTGACCATCGAGCCCTATGACATGAACCCCTGCAACGACATGGACCTGGGGTCGTACGCGGACATCCCCATGGGGGAGTTCTGGCTCAACACCTTCAACTCGGCCTGGAGCTGTATCGAAGCCGCTTCCATCGGTCACGTTATGGGCAAGCCCGTTGTGGCGGCGGAGGCGTTTACGTCTGTCGGCACGTGGTGGCAGCAGACCCCGTGGACGCTGAAAGACCAGACCGACTGGGCCTTTGCCGCCGGCATCAACCGCTTCGTGATCGTGACCTTTGCCCATCAGCCGTGGCAGGACAGGGCACCGGGCATGATGTTTGCCGGGTACGGCCTTCACTGGGAACGCACGCAGACGTTCTGGCCGCTGTTGGACGGGTATCATCAGTACCTGGCGCGCTGCTCCCACCTGCTGCAGCAGGGTGTGACGGTTGCCGACATCCTGTATCTGACTCCCGAAGGCGCACCGCATGTCTTCCGCGCGCCGGCCAGTGCGTTGGAGGGCGCGGACGGGCGGTTGCCGGACAAGAAGGGGTACGGCTTCGATGCGTGCTCGCCGCGAATGCTGATCAAGCGGGCCGAGGTAAGGGACGGGCGGATTTCATTTCCCGGCGGCAGTTCGTACCGCCTCATGGTCCTGCCCAACTTCGAGACCATGACCCCGCAACTGCTCACCAGGATAAGGAACCTGGTGAAAGACGGCGCCACCGTTCTGGGGGCGCCCCCCATCAAATCGCCCAGTCTTTCAGACTACCCCGCCTGCGACGAAAAGGTGCGGGGCCTGGTGAAGGAACTCTGGGGAGACCTTGCCGGGCCGGGGCAAACGGCGACGCCAAAACTCACTGTCGGTTCGTCCCGCTCGGGGTACCCTGTTAGGGGACAGGGGTCATGGGATGTGCAGATCGGTAGCGCCACAAGGCGCGTGGCGTCTTGGAAAATTCGGCGGGAGAACTGCAACCCCGCCCTGTCATCCCGCCTGACAGGTCGTCTGCCGATAGGCGCAGAGGACGATCCGTACGACGTTGGGGCAAACGCCGGTGCACGCGGAAGACAGTTCAAGGAAGCGGTACAGCCAGGACAAGCAGGACGACCTCGACAGACAAGGCAGACGACCGGTCATCCCGCCTGCCAGGCCGTAGCCGGGAGGCGAAGGCTGGAGCGCAGCGCAGCGAAGTCGAGGGATGACCGGCAGGAGTTGCAGACCAGCCCCGCCCTCGGCGGGCTGCGTTTCCAGGGCAATTCGAGCGGAAAAGGCCGAATCTGCCGAAGCGAGGTCTCTGCCGACGAGCTCTATCCCACCTACGAGAGTACGGTCGCCGTACTGAAGGAAATGGGGGTCGATGAGGATTTCGCGGCCAACGGTCCGGTACGATACACGCACCGCCGCACCAAAGAGCGCGAGATCTACTTTCTGGCCAACAGGTCCGACGAGCCGCTTCAGGTGGACTGCGGATTCAGGGTCGCCAAAGGGCAACCCGAACTGTGGGACGCTGTGACCGGTACGATCCGTGACCTTTGCGACTACAAGCAGGAGGACGGGCGCACGACTGTTCCCATGCGATTTGCGCCGTATCAGAGTTTCTTCGTAGTGTTTCCCCGGGACGGTGTGGCCGAAAGGCGAACAGCCGCGGGCAGCGTGAACTTCCCCGAGCTCGCACCCGTGGCCACTCTGACGGGTGCCTGGGAGGTCTCTTTCGACCCTGAACGCGGAGGCCCCGCAAAGACCACATTCCCGGAGCTCCAGGATTGGACCGCTCACGACCAAGAGGGCATCAAGTACTATTCCGGGATTGCCACCTACCGGAAAGAGTTTGATGTTCAGTCATCGGTTCTCGGCAAGAAGAACACTGATCACCGGTCACCGATTACCGATCGCTTTCCCCTCTACCTCGATCTCGGCAAGGTGCATGAGATGGCGCGGGTGCGCCTGAACGGCAAAGACCTCGGCGTCGTCTGGGGCGAGCCCTGGCGGATAGAGATCACCGACGCACTGAAGGCGAAAGGCAACGAATTGGAGATAGAGGTCGCCAACCTCTGGCCCAACCGTCTTATCGGCGATGCTGCCAGACCGCGGGAGAAGCGCGTGACCTGGACCATCCGCCCGCATCCGTTCAAAGCCGGCAGTAAACTTCTGCCCTCCGGCCTGATCGGCCCGGTGCGGATTACGGCAGAGCAAAGACTGGAACCACGATGAAGAACATGAAAATCGCAAGTCTCTGTGTCCTGGCGCTTGCATGGGGTTTTTCCGTGCAAGCGGCGAACGTAGCAGCCGGAAAACCCAACGTGTTGTTTATCATCTGCGATGACCTCAACGACTGGGTCTTGCACCCGCCGGGTCATCCGGCGGCAAGGACACCGCACATGGACCGTCTGCGCGAACGGAGTGTCAGCTTCTCCAACGCCCATGTCGTCGTCCCCGTGTGTGGGCCTTCGCGCAAATGCCTCTTCTCGGGGCTGTACCCGCAGACCATCGACGACTACGGGTTCGCCGCATGGAAAGACACCAAGGGCCTGCGCGGTTGTGTGCCGTTGCCGCTCCATTTCCGTAACAACGGGTACAACACGTACGGTACGGGCAAACTGCTGCACAGGGGCGCTGAGGGCGACTTCTACACCGCCTACGGGATCGGCTCAGACTATGGGCCATGGCCCTGGAAGGGCAAGGGTCGTCCGGAGAACACGCCGCATCCCGTGCAATTTGAAACGTGGAAAGAACACCTGCCCGCGAACATGCATCGGGACCTCAACTACGGTCCTCTTTCCAGCGTGCCGGAGTGGAAAGCAGGGGCGGCTGAAGGCATTCCCGGAGCAAAGGGTTGGTACCATGAAAATGGAAAGCCCTTCAGATATGTCGATGCCGAAAACCGTGACCGGACGCCCGACGAGATCTCGGCCGACTGGGCGATTGACATCATCCGTAAGAAGCATGACCGCCCCTTCTACCTGGGGGTGGGGTTCGTCCGGCCGCACACCCCGCTCTATGCGCCGCAGAGGTACTTCGACATGTACCCGCCGGCAGGCATCACCCTTCCGCCGTACAAGCAGAATGACCTTGCCGATTGCGCCTCGATCCTGCGCAGGCGTTGGCAATGGGGATACAAGAAGTACGAAGCGCTCATTGCGGCCGGTGGCGAGAAGGCGTGGAAAGAGTGGGTACAGGCATACATGGCCTGCGTGAGCTTTGTCGACGACCAGCTCGGCAAGGTACTCGATGCCCTCGACGCCAGTCCATACGCCAAGAACACCGTGATCGTGTTTACGTCAGACCACGGGTATCACGTGGGAGAAAAGGACTGCATTCAGAAGTGGCACCTGTGGGACGAGTCAACGCGCGTACCGCTGTTCATTCACGTTCCAAATGGCCGGGGAAACGGCCGGGTCTGCGGTCACCCGGTTTCGCTGGTCGACGTCTATCCCGCCCTGGTCGATCTTTGCGGCCTGCCCGCCGAACCCAACCAGGCGCGTAGCGGAAAGACGCTCGACGGCCATTCGCTGGCGCCGTTGCTCAACAACCCCTCGCCTGGGGAGAGGAAAGGGCCCAAGGTCGCGTTCATGGGGATCAAGGACTGGGGGTGGTGCGGCGCACCAGGGGACACGTTCGCCCCGCATTTTTCCGTTCGTTCGGAGCGCTATCGATACACCCTGTGCGGCAACGGGGAAGAAGAGCTGTACGACCACGAGAAGGACGCTCATGAATGGAGGAATCTAGCGGGCAATCCAGAATACGCAGACACGAAGAAACACCTGCGGGGAAAACTGATGAGCATCCTCCGTGCAACCCGAGTGCCCGGGGATTTCAGGCCGGGCCGGGTAAAGCATAAGTAGTCCATGAACAAACTCAGAGCATTGACCATCACTACCGCCCTCCTGGCAACTACACTGTCGCTATTCGCTCAAGGGTATCGCGACGGCCGACCCGCGGCGACGCTACGGATGGATGCGAAGGACCACGGAATCGTGCTGCGTTGCGGCAACGGGCCGGACCGGTGCGACATCCTGGGCGCGCGTGATGTGTGGGTGTTCGAGGCCGACGGCACCTACTACATGCACTACGACGCACCGGGCGGCAACAGCACGAGTCACATGAAGCGCCACGTCGGCCTGGCCTGGCTGCAACTGCCACTCTCACCGCCCGGCAGACACACGACGGGCGAAGCCGGAAATTGACTGCGATCTCCGGTCATGCCGGCAAAGGACGAAAGCCGGCCTGCTCGAAGTGGTCATTTCGGGGGTGTTTTCCCCGTGAGTGCCGCAAAGATGGCCTCCGCCATCACGGTTGCGCCGGCCGCGTTCGGGTGGACCTTGTCCGGCACAAGCTCAGGTTTCCCGTCCAGAGGAGCGTAGAGATCGATGACCCTGGCGCCCGTCTTTGCGGCGACCCGATCAACAGTCGGGATAACCTCTCCCTTGACCGTCTTGTCATTGATGCCCCATCTCTCGGGAAAGACCGGAACGGGATAACAGATCCACACGTCCGGCTTGCTCTCGAGGCCCTGAAAGACCTTTACCATCTCGACGTAGTCGGGCTCGAACTCAGCCTTGTGTTTCCAGTTGCCGGGTTTCGTATCGTTGGTGCCGAGCTTGACGATGACGATGTTTGGTTTGTAGTCCCGGGCCGCCGTGAACTGCTTGAGCCGCCAATAGGGCTTGTTCCCTTTCTTGAGCATCGTTGATGCACTGACGCCGAAGTTCTTCACCTCGTATCCCTTGCCGAGCATCTTCCCGAGCTGCGCGGGGAAACTGTTCTCGTTGCGGTTCCTGACGCCGTGGCCGAAGGTGATGCTGTCCCCGATGCAGGCGACTCTTAGCGGTTGTTCTCCGGCCAGTACCGTGATCGCGCAAAGAAAGAAGAGCGTTGAGAATGCGGAACGAAGTGCTTTTCCGGTCATGAGGTTTTCTCCTACGTTGTTATCGCCAATAATAGGATGGCGACTCCTGCCTGTCGAGAGCAAGGGCGCATCCTTGATTTGGTGCACCAGGCCCGCGGGGCCGTCATAGTGTAGCCTGGGGTGGAGCGTAGCGGAGTCGAAGGATCTCGAGAACAGGCTACGGCGGGACAAGCGGGGCTGTATCAAGAGGTCATGGGCTGCTCCCAGGTGTCGGTGCGCAGCGCGCTCCAACCGGTCCACGCCACTCCGCGCCGATCCGCGTTGCGTCTCGGGCTGCGTGGCTCACTACAAGCGGGGCGATGCGTTGGGTTCGTAGTGAGGCTCGCAGTGAGCGGAGCGAACGGAGTGCCGTGCACCGGTCGCAGCGCAACGCAACTCCGACCTTTTGGTACTACTCGCAGGTGGCGGTGCGCAGCGC
Source organism: uncultured Victivallales bacterium (assembly GCA_964555035.1). GTDB lineage: Bacteria > Verrucomicrobiota > Kiritimatiellia > UBA8416 > CAYOBW01 > CAZKRK01. The sequence goes on from CAZKRK010000258.1 coordinate 10,781, forward strand.
GCTCCAACCGGTCCACGCCACTCCGCGCCGATCCGCGTTGCG
>CAZKRK010000259.1:0-10815 GCA_964555035.1 uncultured Victivallales bacterium
TTGCTCGTAACGGCGGAGGACCGCCGTCTCCAGGGGCTTTTCGGACACCCTCCAGTCGAGCTCGGCGGGAGTAACGGCGCATCCGCCGAGCTCAACTAGTCGTTGTTCCGCGAGGCAATGCGAAAACACCACCCCCGTTGTTGGCTTGCAATGCCGCACGGCCGCGGTATAGTTGCGGCATAGAACTACCTCTCTTTTCCCCTCACCCCACTGGAGAATGCACTATGGCTGACAGTATTCCCCCCCCCTCACCGTGTCGTCCTTCGACCAGTGTGCCCAGGCGCACGTTTCTGAGAACCGCCGCCGGCGCCGCGCTGGCCGTGCCGGCGATTGTGCCGGCGTCGGCCCTCGGCCGGGACGGGGCCGTCCCTCCCAGCGAACGCATCGTGCTCGGCGCGATCGGAATCGGCAGCCGCGGATCGTACGTGCTGGGGTGCTTCCTTCAGGAAGAAGACGTGCAGTTCGTTGCGATCTGCGACGTCAAGAAAAGGCGCCGCCTGGACGTCAAGCAGAAGGCCGACCGCAAGTACGGCAACGACGACTGCGCCATGTACCGCGACTTGCGGGAAATCCTGGCGCGTGACGACATCGACGCCATGCTGATCGCCACCGGTCCCAACTGGCACTCACAGGCCTCGATCATGGCGGCCAAGGCCGGCAAGGACGTCTACTGCGAGAAGCCGTGTTCCAAAACGATCGCCCACAGCCTGGCCCTGGCGGAGACGTTCCGCCGTACGGCACGCGTCTTCCAGGCCGGAACGCAGCGACGCAGCCTGCCCAACTTCGGCTTCGCGGTCGAGCTGGCCCAGCGCGGCCGCCTGGGCAACCTGCGGACGCTTCACGCCCACCCGGGCGGACTGGGGACACGCATGAGCGGCTGGACAAACCCCGAACCGGAACCGCCGAAGGAGGAAGCCGACTGGGACCTGTGGCTCGGCACGGCCGCGTGGCGTCCCTACAGCAGCCGCACCATGCGCAGCGCTTTCGGCTTCGAGAAGGGCGGAGGACTGGTTGGCGGAGGTTGCCTGGAATGGGGATCCCATTGCATCGATCTGTGCCAGTGGGCCAACGAGGCAGACGACACCGCACCCATCGAGTACGAACCCGCGGGCAACCGCCTGCATGCGCGCTACGCCAACGGTGTCAACCTCGTCGTGCGTAACGACGGCTGGATGGGGCTCGGGTCCTGTCCCGTACGATTCGAGGGCGACAAAGGGTGGGTCGAAACCGGGGACAGCGGCAACGTCGAAACCAGCTCGGCGGAACTGCTGGTCGGCAAGCGGCCGAAGATCGCGGGCTACCCGGCCAACCTTCACGTTCGCGACTTCCTCGATTGCGTCAAGTCGCGCGGCCTGACACGCGCCAACGCCGATGCGGCCTGCCAGACCCACATCGCATGCCACGCGGGCAACATTGCGCTGTTCCTGGGACGCAAGGTCAAGTACGACCCGAAGAAGAACGAATTCATCAACGACGAACAGGCCAACCGCCTCCGCTCCGAGGCCCTGCGCGAACCCTGGCGCGTCTGAAGAAAGGACCACGGAAATGCACAAGAGTACAACACCAGCTTCAGTCGTTCTCGTCGCAGCAGTGCTGCTGGCGGCATTCTCGCTCGCGCCTCCAGCCGCCGGGGCGTTCTCCGCCAAAGAGGAAGACCAGATAGAGATCCTGCGGTCAGACCGCAAGCCGGGCGACAAGGGCCTGGCCTGCAAACGCCTCGCTATCGTAGGCACGGACAAAGCGGTACCAGCCCTGGCGCCGCTGCTGGCGGATCCCGAATTGGCATCCTGGGCGCGGATCGCGCTCGAGGCGATACCCGGCCCCGCGCCGGACAAAGCCCTGCGCGAAGCTGTCTCAAGCCTGAAAGGGCGCCTCCTCGTGGGCGTCATCAACTCCCTCGCCGTGCGCCGCGATGCGAAAGCCGTTCCGATACTCAAATCGAAACTGAAAGACGCGGACGCCGAGGCGGCGTCGGCAGCCGCGGTAGCCCTGGGGCGTATCGATGCGGACCAAGCCACAAAGACACTGTCGCCGCTGCTCGCCGAGCCACGGCAAGACGTACGCGACGCGGTCGCGGAAGGCTGCATCCTTGCAGCCGAAAGCAAGCTGGCCGCCGGTGCGCGCAACGATGCGGCCGCCGCATACGACACCGTCCGCGCCGCGGACGTCTCACTGCAGAAGAAACTCGAAGCCACGCGCGGTGCGATCCTCGCCCGCGGAGCGGCCGGTGTTCCCCTCCTGGCTGAGCTCCTGCGAGCGGAAGACAAGGACCCGTTCCGGTTCGGTCTGCGGGTCGCGCGCGAGCTGCCGGGACCGGAAGTGACCGCCGCCCTGATGGCGCAGACGGAACGCGCGACTCCCGCGCGTCAGGCTTGTCTTCTCCTGGCCATGGCCGACCGCGGCGACAAGGAGACTCTCCCAATCGCATTGAAAGCCGGCGGCGGCGGTGATCCCGCAATGCGCATACAAGCGTTCAAAGTACTGGGAAGACTGGGCAACCCGGCTGCCGCCGGCGTTCTCCTCGCCGCCGCGCTCGATGAAAACGCCGCGGTGAAGAAGGCCGCCGAAGAAGCCCTGCGGTTCCTGTCGGGGCCCGCCATAAACGCCGCCGTGACAGCCATGCTCAAACACCCTGAGCCGCAACAACGACTGCTTGCCGTCAGCCAGCTTGCCGAACGGCAGTTGCCCGATGCCGCGGACACGCTTATGGCCGCAGTCGGCGACAAGGACGAGAAAGTCCGCGTCACCGCCATCAAGGCACTCGGCAATCTTGCCGGCATCGACGAACTGCCGGACGTGCTCGGCATTCTCCTCGCGGGCAAGTCACCAGCGGAGATCCGTGCCGCGGAAAAGGCAGTGAGCTCAATCTGCATGCGAAGTGCCAGGGAAATCCCCGGAAAAATCGTCGTCAGGAAAGCCGTCTATGGCGACCTCCCGAAAGGGCGTCAAAAAGACGTCACCAAGAAGGTTGCCGCGCTGGTCAAGCGCGGCGGTCTGGATATCGCGGCCAGCAACGGCAATTTCGGCGACCCGGCAGGCGGCACAGTCAAGAAGCTGGAAATCGTCTACACGGTCAACGGAGCGACCCGCACCCAAACCGTCACGGAAAACGGGACGATCACCCTCGCTGCGCGCGAGATTCCCGCTGCGTGCCTGGACGCAATTCTGGATGCGCAGGCAAAGGCGCCCGCGGCGCCCAAGCTGGCGCTGGTGCGCGTTCTGCGCGATGCGGGAGGGGCCCGTGCACTGGCAGCCGTCAGTGCCGCCACCAGGGACAAGGACGCCGAGGTGCGCGAAACGGCGTCACGCGTTCTCTGCCAGTGGCCCGACCCCGCGGCGCTGCCCCATCTCGAGACAATGGCCAGGGAGTCCGACAACAACACGCTTCGCATCCTGGCCCTGCGCGGCTGCATCCGTCTATTCGACCAGGACAGTGTGCCGTCAGACCAGCGCGTGGACGGGCTCAAGAACGCCGCATCCCTGGCAGCACGCCCCGAAGAAAAGCGGCTCGTTCTGGCGGCCCTGGGGAACATACCCAGCCCGAAAGCCCTGGCCCTGGTCACGCCATACCTCACGAATGACCAGGTCAGGGAAGAAGCCTGCGCCGCGGCCCTGAAGATCGTGGAAGCCATGAAACCGCCCCGTTCGAGTGACGCCCGCCAGGCAGCCCGGGCAATCGCCGAAGCGACAAAAAGTGCCAGAACCGCCAAGCGGGCGCTGGAGCTGGCGCAGGGACGCTAGGTTTCACGGGGCGGCAGCGGCCCAAGACGCATTACGTCCTGGACAATTCGGCGAGGAAACCGCACCCCCGCCCTGTCATCCCGAGCGCAGCGGAGCGGAGTCGAGGGATCTCGGGAATTGGCAACCACGCCGGACGTGCTTGGCAATTCTCGAGATCCCTCGACTCCGCTACGCTGCGCTCGGGATGACAGGTCGTCTGCTCTGTCCGTCAGAAACCCCTTTCACCGGCAGAGCCCAATTCAGATAGTCCGCCTGTCCCCTCTCCCCTATGCATCCGGGAAGTGACAGCCACGCCCCCTACCGAATCGACTCCTCCGGCAGCTCGGTCTTGATGCCTTCGTCGAGCGGCATTGTATCGGGAACGGCACCGGCTTCGCGGATGAGGCGGTCGAGACGCGTGCGCAGGTCTTTCACAACGCCGGCGTACTTCGGGTCCTCGATCAGGTTCCTGGTCTCGCCCGGATCCAGCTTGAAGTTGTAGAGCTCGGCCATGTGGCGGTCGGGGGAGCCGTCGCCGTGGGGATAGCGAACATACTTCCACTCCAACGTACGGATGCCGCGGACGTTCGGGGTATACGGGAACTGCTTCTCGTAGTTGTACTCGTAGTACCAGCCCTTGCGCCAATCGCTTGCATCGCCCCGGGCAACACGCTTCCACGAGCGTCCATGTATGTCGGGCATGCCCTCGACGCCGCAGATGTCGAGGATGGTCGGAGCAAAGTCGATTGTCAGGACCTGCTCCTTGACGACCTTCGGTTTCGACGGCGGCGTCAGGCCGGGGTAGCGCACAACCAGCGGGATGCGGATGCTGGCCTCGTGCATGGTGCGCTTGTCGACCATACCGTGTTCGCCGTTGAGCAACCCGTTGTCGCTGGTGTAGATGAAGAGCGTATCGTCCAGCTTGCCCAGCTCCTTGAGGGTCTCATAGATCCGGCCGACGCTGTCGTCGACGGACTTGATCGTACCCCAGTAGGCCCGTGTCATGCGCATGAAATCGGAGACCGCCTCGGGACACGTATCGGGGAACTTCTTGCGCCAGTCGAAAAGCGGACCGTATATGCCGTGCCAGGTGGTCAGACGTTTCTTGATCCAAACCGGCTTGTCATCGAGCTCGAAGGCGGTGTCGGGATATGGGATCTGCACGTCGTCGAAAATGCCGGCGTATTTCTCTTCCGGGAAGTAGAAGCTGTGCGGCGCCTTGTGGCCGAGCATAAGCAGAAAGGGCTGATCCGTCTGACGGCGCAGCCACTGTTCGGCCATGTCGGTCACAACGTGGCTGTAGTAGCCCTTGACCGTCACGCGCATGCCGTCGATGTTGAATGTCGTATCGTGGTACTTGCCCTGGCCCTTGTGGGTGACGAAGTAGTCGAAGCCGGGACGTTTCTCGTCGCTCTGCTCGCCCATGTGCCACTTGCCGATGTAGGCGGTCTTGTACCCGGCCGCCTGCAGACGCCGCGGGAAGCTGTCCAGATCCTCGGGATAGTCGGTGAAGTTGTTGGTGACACCGTGCTTGTGCGCGTACAGGCCGCTCAGGATGCTGGCCCGGCTGGGCGAGCACAGGGACGTGGTGCAGAACGTGTTTTCGAAAAGGATGCCTTCCTTTGCCAACCGGTCGATGTTCGGGGTCTCGAGGTGCGGGTTGCCCGCGCAGCTCATCGCGTCCCAGCGCTGGTCGTCAGTGAGAATGAAGACAACGTTTGGCCGCGCAGCCGCCGTCAGAACGGATGCGAACACGAGGGCGAAACAGACGGTGACGATGTGTGTCGTTTTCATGGCAGCGAGTGTGCCGAAACGGAAACGGCAAGTCAATCGCGGCATGGCTGCGCACCGGGGATTGGGCTCCTGGGACTAGCCGGAAACTTCAACCCCTGCCTGTCATCCCGCTTGCCATGCCGTGGCCGGGAGGCAAAGGCAGGAGCGCAGCGGAGCGGAGTCGAGGAGCCTGCCCTGAGCGGAGTCGAAGGGATCTCGAGACTTGCGATAACGTCCGGAGTGGTTTCCCATTCCCGAGATCCCTCGACTCCGCTCCGCTGCGCTCCTAATGACATCGCTTTACTGCGCACCCCGTACCAGGTGTCGTTACGGTAGAAAAATGTGTAGGTAGAAAAATGGGGAGACGGGAAGATGCGAGAATAGAATGCATCATCTTCCTACCATCCCATCTTTCTACCAATATCTCTCCCCGCAACCATGCGCATGTCTTCCCCGCGAGCCAGCGGATTCCGCCCGTGGTGGCCCTCGGGGTGACAGGGCGGATTCCGGAGAACGCTTCTACGTCCCCGCCCGCAGGCGCTTGCCGACTTCGCGGAAAGTGGCGGCCTCGGGGGGGTTGATCGAACCGTCCGGCAGCGGTCCCGTATTCAACAGCAGGTTGCAGTTCCTGGCCCAGGCATCCTCGAGCTTCTTCATCACGCCGTCGGGTTTGCACAGCTTGTCGGCGTCGGCCTTCCTGTAGCCCCACACCCGCGGTTGGAGCGTGTCGCAGATCTCGTTGTGCTTGTCCTTGTTGGAATTCCACGCTTTTGCCGCGACGTGGGCCCACTTCGGCGCTATCTTCTTCACGCGGTCGACCAGGGAATGACCGCTGCGCTCGGGCGCCGCGAAATCCTCCGTGCCGTTGGCGCCCTGCTTGAACGAAATCAGCGTTTGCGGCTGCAACGAGCGTACCAGCGCATAGGTTTCGTCGATCAGGAACAGGTCCGGACGCGCATAGAACCCCATAATCGGATCGAACCAGATACCCGCGATAGGTCCGTAGTTCGTCAGCAGCTCACGCAACTGGGCGTGCACGAAATCGACGTACTTGCGAAAATCCTCGTCCTTGCGCCACTTGTACTGGGCGGGACGCTTGGCGTATGCCGGACGCGCGGCGCTCCAGCCCGCTTTGCGGTCGTAGAACCACGGATGCCACCAGTCCGCCGCGTACGAGTAGTACAGGAAGAAACCCAGGTCCTTCTTGCGACACTGCTCGGCCAGCTCGGCAATCAGGTCGCGCTTGGCCGGCGCGGCCTTGGCGTGATAGTCGTTCCGGGCTGTCTCGAACAGGCTGAAACCGTCGTGGTGCCTGGAGGTGATGTTCACATACTTCATCCCGCCCTCAAGCGCCATATCGGTAATAAAGTCGGCATCGAACTTCGCGGCCGTGAACGTGTCTTTCAGCTTCATGTACTTCGGGATCGGGATCTTTTCGCGAAGCATCACCCACTCGCCACGCGCGAGTTGACTGTACAAGCCGTAGTGCATGAAGAGACCGTACTTCGCGTCGGCGAACCAGGCCCGTGCCGCGCCACGCGGATCCTTCGCGTACTGGGCGGCATAGTCCTTCAAATAGCCGGGCGCCTTGCCCGGCGCACCCGCGGCACTACCGGGCAGACACGCCGCGGCCGCCGCCGCTCCCGCCACCTTCATCACATCACGCCGGCTCATATCGGTCTGGAACTCCTCACGCATTCTCAGCATCCTCTCATCCAGACCCCGTCCGAACAGGGTCCACATTTCCAAAACGTCCAACAACTCACACTGGAGACGGCGGTCCTCCGCCGTTACAAACACCCACCGGAATCACCCCCCCCACCGGCGGAGGACCGCCGGCTCCAGTTTGCCAACCCACACCGGAACCAACACACGGCGACGGCGGTCCGCGGACATCGTCGAGCTAGAGCTCACTTGACGCTCCGCATGCTCACGACACTACCATCCCGGGTACAGAAATACACGTTCCCGTTTGCGGCAATCATGCTGTCGAAAACCGGCAGCGATTCCAGCCTGTGTTCGAACACTCTCTTGCCGTCAACAGCCGAAACGATCCAGAGCGCTGCGCCGAGTCTGCCCTCCACGGCAGCCAGCGGATCTTCGTCCGGAAACTTGTCGGGCGGCCCCGCGATGAGCAGCTTGTCGCCGGCCAGCACCATCGCCCGCACCTGGATCGGCACATGCGCCGACCACCGGTCCCGCTTGGCGCCATGGTCGCGGGCAAACAGGCGTTCCCCTTTGCCGCCGAGGGTCCGACCACGACGCACCCGGATGCTCTCGGTGAATACGTGCACACCGTAAAGAGCCTCCTCATCGAAAGCCAGCAACTGGCCGTAGGCCGGGACGCGCCCCATTTTGCGATCCCAGCCGGGCCAGCGATTGCCGTAGGTCCAGTACTTGCCCTCGTTGCAGTTGTCGTCCAGAAACCCGTGCGTCGTGATCAGTCGGACACCTGAAGAGCCTCTCTTCGGCGCCGCGGGATACACGCGGAACCCTCCCCCCTCCTTGCCCATGTTCTGCATCGGCGCCGGTACACGCGTGAGATCGCTCCGAAACCGTTCCTGGAACAGATAGATATCGGCGCCGTCGCCCACGAGAATATCGTTCTTCGAACCATCCTTGTACCCGGCCGTCCCCTGTTCCGTGAAAGGATCGGGGCGCGGCCCTTCGAGAGAAGCCTGGTACAGGACGTCGCCCTTGCGCGGATCGAGACCGTACACACGAATGCCCCCATCGAGGAACGACGATCGGCCGGCAGCGACATATGCGACGTCACGCTGCGATTTGACGGTCAGGTCCGGCTGGACAAGAACACTCCCGTGAACGGGCCACACCGACTCGACCTGGCCAGAAGCTGCCAGGCGACGGTCACTCGGGGCGGCCAGGAACCGCCACGCTTCGCGACCGTCGGCAAGGCGCAGACAATAGACGCGCCCGTCAGCCGCGCCGAACAGAACCGAACGATCGTACACGGTCGGCGGCGAATCCACCCGCCCGCCGGCCGTGAAGCTCCACACGGCTTTTCCACTATCGGCATTCAGCGCGTGCACCGTGTGCGCATCCTTCGCCGCCACAAGCAACAGGCCCTCCGCGACCACCGGCGGGGTCACGTCACCACCCAGGTCGACACGCCACTTCTCAGCCAGTCTGTCCTCAAGCTTCATCGGCGTACTCCCGCTACGCCGCACGTCACGACGGTAGGTCGGCCAGTCGGTCGCCCCGGAATCCGAAGACCCGCGTTTCAGATCCTCGCCATACGCGGGACCGCGCTGCAAACGCGTCGACGGAGGAGGCCCCGGCGACGAATCGCCCGCCCGCGGCGCCAGCGCGTTGAAGTTCTTCATCAGGACCCCGGGGTAGCAGACGCACTGGTGCGGCGCCACGTATAGCAACCCGTTCGCCGGGAGAATGCCGTATATGCAGGGCGCGCGCAGCCAGTCATTCCGCATATGCTCTTTCCCCTGCAAGTCCACGAATTCCACGCCCCGCTTGGGCAGCATCAGGAACCGCTCGGTGGCCTTGCTTCGGTAGCAGCGGTAGTGGTGCCCCCAACTGATGAGCTTCGGCACGACGACTTCGCGCTCCACCTTGCCGGTCAGCAGGTTGAAGCCCTGGCGTCTGAGCTCGACCTGGGCATGCGAAACAGGCAACTTCGTCTCCCCCACCCAGACCAGGCCGTCCGCCACGAAAAGGTCGGGCGGATTCGTGATGCCCGGCCCCATGTACTTCGGCCCCTGCCAGAGCAGCCTGCCGGTCTTGGCCGACAGCGCCAGCAACCGGCCGGAGAGCGCCACGTTCTTCAGCGGGTACGACGTGAAGAGAACGACGTCGTCGCGAACCACGAGCGTCCCTACCGTACCCCTGTTCCCCGCCTTTCCCACGACCGCCGCGCTTCGCCATACCTCCCGGCCGGTTTCCCCCTCCAGGCACACGATCGTGCTGTAGTCCGAATAAAACACGCGGCCGTTCGCCGCCGCCAGCGTGAGCGGCGCCATGGCGTCCGCTTTGCTCCGCCAAAGCGTCCGACCGCTCTCGGCATCCACAACCACGATGCGCGCCCGGGATTGCTGCTCAATCGTCCCCCACACGTTCCTGCTGGGAGGGCTGTCGGCTTCGCACACCCGCAGCACCAGTCTGCCGTCGATGTGCAGAATCTCGTCGGTGCGCTCTGTCCCCTCCACTTCGCTCAACGTCCGACCGCCGGCACCGTCCAGCACACTGACGGGGGCCTCGTAGCCCAGGGTCACGTACACCTTGTCGCCCGCGGCAACGAGTCGGCGCGGCGATGTCGCCGGCAGCAGCCGAAGCATCTTGGCGCGCTCGCGCGCGTTGTCCCACCGTGACGGCGGATGCCACTGGCGCCAACCCCACTTCGGCACGGGGCGTTTCCACAACACGAGTCCGTTGAAGGCATCGCGCGCAATCAGTTTCCACTTCGGCGGGAAACGCTTGTCGGTCATGCCCGTCGGCCCCTCGTCCCAGATGTAGAACAGGCGGCCGCCCGAGGTGACCATGGCCGCCATACTCGAGTTGATTTCGTGGCTGCGCGCAAAGGCAGGCCCCCCGACCCACTGCAAGCGGCGCGGCGGTCCCACGACGCTGTCGCGCGCCACGGCATTGTTGTCCGCGCCGTGGAGATAGTGGGGCCAGTCGTCGATGTCCGGGGGGAACGGCTTGACGGTCCGGCCTCCCGCCTGATCCGTGCGATCGGTCGGATCGGGCAACAGCACGCCACCCGGCGCCAGCACACGCATGATCTCCTCCCGCGACACCCGACACCCGGCGCCGGTCACCACCACATTCACGAGGTTGTCGATGTAGGGAAGGCGCCTCCCGTCAAACGTGTCGGCCGACACCGCCCCGTGCAGCCCCAACGCCCGTATGTGGCTGCGAGCCCCTTCAACCTTGCCGGCATCCGTATCCAGTCCCTGGACCACGAGGGAGCGATCCGCCCTGAGCGCGGTCAGTAGCCGGGGGTTCCCCCAACCTACAACCACCACCAACCCACCCCGGATGCCCGAGCTCTCGAGAATCCGCTCGGCGGATGTCGACACTTCCTCACCAAAGACCGGCAAAAGCAACGTGACCAGGAAAAGGAACCCACACACTCGTTTCATTGCACTCTCCATTTGATGTCCACAGTCGTACGCGCCGGCACGCAACACACTACCGCCATGACCGGGCAGGAGCAAGTTGCTCCGTCGATTAGATCAACATGCGCCGGGCGCATCTGCGATTCATTGCACCTGCTGGGGGCCACCGCCGGCCTTGCTCACTCTCCGCTCGCCCTTGCCCTTCCGCTCCGCTCCAGGGCTTGCGGGC
>CAZKRK010000260.1:0-10803 GCA_964555035.1 uncultured Victivallales bacterium
ATGGGTGCGATCCATCACATACGCAGAATCCCGATTTCTTGCGGTTTTTCCAAGGGTTTCTCCGTTTCTTCATTGATTCTGGCAACGACTTGCAGTAGACTTCCGATACTGAGAAAGCTCTATTGCCGCAACCTCTTTTCTCCCTACGCTGAGGAGTTGACTGATGAGAGTATTACGCCTGATTCCGAGTATCCGGGAGCTCCGTGAGCCCGGCCGTGCGCGTCCACGTTCCAATGCTGTGACGAGTGCCTTGTTCCTGTCCCTGTTCACATGCCTGCTGTCGGCCGGTACGGCCCGAGCCGACGTGATCACCTACGAGGGGTTTCCGACCGACGGGGATGCCTCCACCTACGCCCACAACGCGGCGCTCGCCGGCAGCACGCTCGTGCATACCTCGCACGTGGGGTTTGCCGCGGCCGACGACTGGGGCACTGGCACAGGCACGGTACGCTCGTGGAGCAATGGTCTCTCGTACGCGACATCGGACGCGAACGCAACGCCTCAGCCCGGCGCCGCGACGACAATGTACCGGCAGGGCAGGGGTACAGCCAGAGACCTCGACCACGCGGTCGGGCAGGCGCGGGCGGAGGCAGGGATCTACGTCAGTGCGCTGGTCCGTTGGGCACACGCGGACATGGAGGAGACCTTCGGCGGTTTCGTCTCGGCGCAAGTCAACGGCACTTCGACCCCTTCGTGGAACAACCTTCGCGGTGTCTTTGTCGGGTTCGTCGACGACGGGGCCAATCGCGATCTCGTTGTGCGGTACCGGAATACCGGCGGGACATCGAGCGATGTGATCCTGGTGGACAACATGACCATGGGTTCGGACTACTTCGTGGTTGTGAAGATGGTGCAGGGGACCGGCGCAAACCCGGACAAGCTTTGGGCGGAAGCCTACGGCCCCGGCGTTGGTGAGTACCCGGGTATGGAGCCGGCTTCGTGGGCCGCGGGCGACACGGACGGCCTCGACGCGTCGAACCTCGAGGAGGGCGGCGCGACCCCGATCGGGTTCCTGCAGCTCTGGGGCGGCGGCGGTTCCGGCACGTGGGTCGGGGGCGCGCAGGGCAATCCCGGCGGCCTCATCGACGAAATGACCCTCGGCGAGGAGTGGCTGGACGTCGTGCCGGCAACACCGTTCTACGGCCATTCCACCTGGCCATACACGATGGAGATCGAGCTGGACGGCTACACCGGCCGGTCTTCGAGTCTGACCAACTTCCCCGTGTTGTGCGTCTTCAGCAACAACATGGCCGCCGGCTTCAGCTATGACCAGTTCGCGCGCGCGGACGGGTACGACCTGCGTTTCTCGAGCACTGCCGACGGGGCCGATTCGCTCAACTACGAAATCGACGAATGGGACACGTCCGGCGTTTCCTACGTGTGGGTCCAGGTCCCCGAGCTGTCCAACACCACGACCAAGATCTACGCCTTCTGGGGCAACGCCGCGGCCGGGACACCGGCCTGCGCGACCGACGGCAGCACCTGGAGCGAGGGGCACGTTGGCGTCTGGCACATGAAGGAGAGCGGCAACACGCCCGCCGACAGTGCGCTGGTCGGGGGAGACAACACGGGTATCGACAGCGGCACGGACGGCGTTGTGACCGATGCCGTTATCGGCAAGGGGTACGACTATACGGACAACGGCCGCGTCGACATGGGGAACAAGGACGACTTCACGGGACTGTCCGAGGCGACGCTGATGGTATGGTACTACAAGCGGGGGCAAGGGGGCGCCAACTATGGTACGCTCTTTGGTGCGCCAGACAACAGGTGGGGACTGCGGCATCACGTCACCGATGCGCTGGATCTGAGATTGAACGCCCTCTGGGTCGTCAGTCCCGGCAACCTGGCAGACGGTGCATGGCATTGCCTCGCCTACACATTCGACGATGCGACCGGTGCCGTGCGCGTCTACGTGAACGGTACGCTTGCGAGCTCCGGGACGACCAGCGAAAGTTGGCACGACTCGGGCCAGGATCCGATTCACCTGATCGGCAGTGGAAACCTGGATGCCCGAGCCGTGGACGGCATCGTCGACGAGATGCGCGCATCGAGCGTGGTCCGTTCGGCTGACTGGATCTGGGCCGCGTATCGGACCTCCGCTTCAAACACCTCCTTCACCACCTACGGCGCGGTCACGTCGCGCGCCCCCTACCGCGAGTGGGCGAACAAGATGGAGATCGATCTGGGCGGCTACACGAAACCGGACACGCTGACCAACTTCCCGGTGCTCGTGGTCTTGAGCAATGGCATGGCGACGGGCTTCTCTTACGACGACTTTCTCTCCTTCAGGGGCGGCGACCTGCGTTTCGCGGATGGCGACGAGGCCATTGCCCTGGCCTACGAGGTTGACGAGTGGAACACCAACGCCGGGGCGTCGTCCCTGGTCTGGGTCCAGGTTCCCGAGCTGACAAACGGTTCCTCGATCCATATGTACATGGGTAAGACCGGCGTCGCGCACCAGGCCTGCAATCGGGACGGCTCGGTGTGGAGCGAGGGGTACGAGGGCGTGTGGCACCTCAGCGAGCTCGATACGGCCCGGGCGGATGCGACCCGGAACGGCAACGACGGGTCCCGGGTCGGCAGTGTCAGCAAGACGAGCCAGGACCTGGTCGGCACCGCCGATGAATTCACGGAGGGAGGCAACTATCACGACGTGGGCAGCGACCTGACCGGGATCGACGGCTCGTCCGAGCTCACCGTGAGCGGTTGGATTTTCGCCAATGCCGTGGGTGGTGGGAGCGCCGACGACAGCGGGATACTCTGCCGCGGGGCTTCCGGTTCATCGGTGTTGCTGTGGCTGAACGACGACGCCGGCGGCAGTGCCGGTACCGAGGGCTACAGCTTCAACGTGGGCGATGCAGCTACCGGGGGCAACCGTGTGGAGGGCACGGCCAACTCGGCCCTGCAGGGGCAGTGGCAGTATGTGGCGGGTGTGATGAATGGCGTCGATCGAGCCGTCTATCTCGACGGCGCGGTCAACGCATCGCACTCGAGTGGGGTGGCAACCACCGTGCCGGCGGGGACGGGAACCCGGCTCTGCTCCTGGTCGGGGGGGGGTGGCGGCAATCTGGACCACGACGGCAAGCTGGACGAGGTGCGCGTCTCGACCGTCGCCCGCTCCACGAGCTGGATCTGGGCCGAGTTTATGAACATGGCGTCTAACGACGCGTTCAACACGTATGGAGAAGTGCTCGGCAACCTTCCCGCGGGTCCCGCGGTCACGACGCTTGCCGCGTCGGGCATGACGACCGACGGCGCTACGCTTAACGGCGACCTGACGTCCACCGGTACGGCCGAGACGGCGGTGTGGGTCTACTGGGGAGACGAGGACGGTACAAACAACCCCGCGGCCTGGGATACCAACGAGGCGTTCGGCGTGCAGTCGGCCACCGGTGCGTTGTCAACCAACCTGACCGGTCTCACACCGTCCACGACATACTACTACCGTTTCTATGCCAGCAACAGCGTGGACACGGCGTGGGCCGACACATCGACGAACTTCGCGACCCTGGCGCTGACCCAGCCGCCCGAGATCGCCAACCTGGCGCCGTCGAACCTCGACACCAACGCCGCGACGCTCCGCGGCGACCTGACCTCGACCGGTACGGCCGAGACGACCGTGTGGGTCTATTTCGGTGACGAAGACGGCGGGGCGGACCTGAACGGGTGGGACACCAACTACGCGTTCGGAGTGCAGTCGGCGACGGGCGTGCTGACCACGAACCTGACGGGCCTGTCCGCGACCACCCATTACTACTACCGCTTCTTCGCCTCAAACTCGGTGGACGTGACCTGGGCGTCCGAGACGGAGCGATTCGTCACGCCGACGGACTTCGGTGACTGGTACCGGCGGATGCCGATTACGCTCAACTACGACCGCTCGACGCCGCTGACCAATTTCCCCGTGCTAATCAACCTGAGCGAGAGCATTGCCGGGTTCGACTACGACGACTGCGCGTCCGCGACGGGCGGCGATCTGCGTTTTGCCATGGAGGACGAGGTTTCGACGCTCTACCACGAGATCGACGAATGGCACACCGACGGCACGTCGGCCGTCTGGGTGCAGATTCCCGTGCTCACAAACGGTGCCGCCATCTGTGCGTATTGGGGCAACGCCAGCGCCACGACGGCGCCCGCCTACACGACCAACGGTTCGGTCTGGAGCGAGGGTTTTGTGGGCGTGTGGCACTTGTCCGAACAGAGCGGGCACGTAAGCGACTCGTCACCATACGGCAACGACAGCACGGCCAGCGCGGGCGACCCGAACCTGGCCACGAACGGTGTTATAGGCAGTGCGGCCGAGTTCGACGGCAACGACAACTTCCAGGTGCCGGATGATCCCTCCCTGGACGAGTCCGTCGTCGACCTCACGATCTCGGCGTGGGCCTACCGCTATAACACGGGGTCCAACCAGGGGATCGTCGGAAAGCGGAGTCCCGAGAGTTACTATTTCTTCTTCGACGGTTCCGACATCAAATTCGATGTAGGCAGCGGCACCCGTATGGCCGAGCCTTCGGGTGTGAGTGCCCACACGTGGTATCACCTCGCCGGCGTGTTCGAACCGGGGTTGTCGAGCCAGGAACTCAAGTACTATCGAGACGGGGCGGTGCGTCAGACGCAAGACAACGCCCAGACCGGCATTGCCGATGGAGGAGCGTCTCTTCAACTCGGATCCATCGAGTCCGGCAACTTCTATCTCAATGGGATGCTGGACGAGGTCCGCGTCGCGACCGTTGCACGGTCGGCCGACTGGCTGCGGGCGTGCTACGTGAACATGGCGTCGAACGATGTGTTCGTCACGCCCGGGACGCCGACCCTCGGCATCGGTTGGTCGGCCGTCTCGACGCTTGCGGCGACGGGCGAGACGACGAGCGGCGCCACGTTGCGCGGCGATCTCACTTCCACGGGCACGAGCGCGACCGCGGTGTGGGTCTATTGGGGCGACGAAGACGGCACGAACAACCCGTCGGCCTGGGACACCAACGAGTACTTCGGTGTCGCCGACGTCACCGGCGTGCTGAGCACGAACGTCACGGGGATGGATGATGACACGGTCTACTACTATCGCTTCGCCGCTTCCAACGATGCCGGCAGGGCGTGGGCGTCGAATACCGTGTCGGTCACCACGGAGGTCGATTTCACCAAGTGGCTGAAGACGCTGCCGATCAGCTTTACCAACTACAACCGCGCGACCCCGCTGACAAACTTCCCGGCGCTGGTCAAACTGAGCACGAGTATTACCGGTTTCTCTTATGACGACTTCGAGTCGGCGCAGGGGAACGATCTGCGCTTTTCGGCCGGGGACGGCACGACGACCCTCAACTACGAGGTCGAGAAGTGGGACACGGGTGGCGAATCGCTCGTGTGGGTACGCGTGCCCGTGTTCACCAACAACGTGACGATCCACGCCTACTGGGGCAGCGCGGATTCGACCGGTCCCGACCTGAACTGGGCCGGCGCGGCGGTGTGGGCGGACGAGTATCTCGGGGTCTATCACCTTCATGCCGACTCGGATGACAGTACGGCGAACGGGAACGACGGCACTCCCACGGGGCCCACCAATGCCACGGGCATCGTTGGCGACGGGCTCGGGTTCGACGGCAACGACGACGACGTTGACCTCGGCGCCGGTACGCGCTGGGAAGCGCTCGACCAGCTTCACGAAAACGCCTACACGCTGGGTGTCTGGGTCAACCCCAACACGATCGCGTCCGACCAGGCCCTGATCGGACGCTACAACGAGCAGACCATGTTCTGGCTCGATATTGGCGGCGGCAAGGTCAACTACGCCGCCATTGTCGGCACCGGGAGTATCCGGACGCCTGAAGGATCCGGCATCGAGGCCCGGCAGGGCGAGTGGCAGTACGTAGCCGTAACAGCGAATGGCTCCGCCCTTTCCATGTACGTGAACGGCGCGTTTTCCGGGAGCTACAGTGGAACCGTCAACATCCCGGAGAACGCGAGCAAGAGCTACTATCTCGGCACGTCAGGCGACACCGACAAGTACCTCAACGGACTGCTGGACGAAGCGCGCATCGCCGCGACGCCTCGCCACGTGGACTGGCTCTGGGCCGAGTACATGAACATCGCCTCCAACGGCGCCTTCAACACCTACAGCAACGCCGTCTACAATCGGCCGACGGAACCGGAGGTCACGACGCTGGCGTACTCGGGCGTGGGGGAGACCAACGCCACCCTGCGCGGCGAGCTGACGAGCACGGGCACCGCCGAGACCGCGGTGTGGGTCTACTGGGGAGACGAGGACGGCACAAACAACATCTCCGCGTGGGATACGAACGAGGCGTTCGGCGTGCAATCGGCTACGGGTGTGTTGTCAACCAACCTGACGGGACTGGCCGACGCGACGACCTACTACTACCGTTACTATGCCAGCAACTCCGTCGGTGGTGCGTGGGCCGATGCGTCGACCAATTTCACGACCATAGCTTCGATCCGTGCGCCCGAAATCGAGAACCTGGCGGCCACGGGGGTCACGCACGAGGCGGCCTGGCTACGCGGTGACCTCACCTCCACCGGCACGGCCGAGACGACCGTGTGGGTGTATTGGGGCGATAACGACGCCGACACGAACGCATTGTCGTGGGACGCGAACGAACTCTTCGGAGTCCAGTCCGGCACGGGGGTCTTGACCACGAACATTACCGGACTCCCCGCCGACACGACCCACTACTTCCGCTTCTACGCCTCCAACAGCGTGGGCGGGGCATGGGCGCCGTCGACCGAGACCTTCGGGACAGCACTGGACTACTCGGACTGGTCGCGCAAGTTGCGGATCGATTTCACGTACGACCGGGCGACTCCGCTGACCAACTTCCCGGCCCTGGTGAAACTGAGCACCGCGCTGACCGGGTTCAGCTACGACGACTTCGCCTCCGCGACGGGCGGCGACCTGCGTCTCCTTTCCTCGGACGAACGCACGGAGCTCAACTACGAAGTGGAAGAGTGGGACACAGGCGGCGAGTCCTGCGTGTGGGTGCAAGTCCCCGAGCTCACCAGCAACAGCTACATCTTCGCATACTGGGGCAACCCGAGCGAGACGACGGCGCCCGCCAGCACCACCAACGGGGCGACGTGGGACAGTACATTCCGCGCGGTCTGGCACCTCGATCAGACCAACGGCTCGTTGGCCGACCTGACCGACTCGACGACCAACGACTGCGACGGCGCCAACCAGGGCACCGCAAACTTCGACGGCGTCATCTCCAAAGGTCAGGATTTCGATAGGGGCAGCAACAACCACATCAACCTGCTGACGACGCCCGCGTCGGAATTCCTGCCTGCCGTTGACAGCCCCATCACGCTCTCGTGCTGGGTCAAGCCGAAGAGCATCGGCAGCCCCGGAAACGACAACCGCATGATCAACATCCGCCAGGCGGTGGGGAGCAGCGCGCTGGTCCTCGCGCTCGGGCAGAGCGACAGGGCCAACGTCTATCACGCGGACGGCGACAGCAATGGGACGCTCGCGTCTGCTCCGGGAACCGTTGCCACAGGTACGTGGTACTATGCGGCCGTGACGTTTGACGCCCAGACGCTCCGCTTGTACCTGGACGGCGCCTTCCAGAGCCAACAGGCGGACGGATTGAGTGCCGGTTCGTCAGACATCGTCAAGCTGGGCACGTTTACGGGAGGAGGTCAGTTCTTCGACGGCATCATCGACGAAATGCGCGTGTCTAAGATCTCCCGCTCCGCCGACTGGATCCGGGCGAGCTGGCTGAACCAGGGCTCCAACGATGTCTTCAATTCGTACGGTACGGTCCAGAACACCGGCGACGCCAACCTCCCCGACATCAGGACGCTGGCGGCGACGAACATCCTGATCACCACGGCGTACATGAACGGCGAGCTCGCGTCGACCGGGACCTCGGCCACGACCGTTTCGGTTTACTGGGGACCGACGAACGGCGGGACGGACACGCTGATATGGAGCAACCGCAACGACTTCGCCGGCACACAGGCGGTCGGGCCGCTCACGACGAACATGCCCGGGCTGACGCCTTCGACGACCTACTACTACCGCTACTACGCGACCAACGCGACCGGCGGGGCCTGGGCAACCGCGACGAAGGACTTCACCACCTACGGGTTGCCGGCGGTCACCAACCTCGACGCGACAGGCGTCACGGTCGCGTCCGCCACGCTCCGCGGCGAGCTGCTCGACGGTCACACCGCCGATGCGACGATCTACTGGGGGCTGACCGACGGGGGCGAGACCGCTTCGGCCTGGGCCAACACGAGTCTTTGCGGCACGGTCAGCATGGGTGCGTTCTCGACGAGCGTCACCGTGCGGGCCGGTGGCCAATACTACTATCGCTGCTACGTTGACAACGGGTCCGACGATGACTGGGCCAACGCCACGGCCAGTTTCGTCACCCCTACGGCAACGGTTTCGATCGCGGACGCGTCGGTGACGGAAGGGGACGGCGGCGCCACAAACATGGCGTTTACGGTCACGCTTTCCGCCGCATCCGCCTCCAACGTGACGGTGCGGTATGCGTCGGCCGATGACTCGGCCACGGCGGGATCGGACTACACGGCCGTCGACAGCACGCTGCTCTTCACGCCGGGGGAGACGTCGAAGGGCTTCACGGTCACCGTGCAGGGCGACACCGACGAAGAGGGGCAGGAGACCTTCCACGTCAACCTGAGCCAGGCGACCAACTGTACGCCGGGCGATGCCCAGGCCGTCGGCACGATCGTCGATGACGATGTCGATATCAGGGACTGGCTCTACAAGCTGAAGATCACCTTCAGTGGCTACGACGGGGCCGAGACGCTGACCAACTTCCCGGCGCTGGTCGAGCTGAGCCCGTCGATCACGTCCTTCGCGTACGCGCAGTTCGAGTCTCCGTACGCTCACGACCTGCGCTTCGTGGATTCGACGGGGACGATGTTGCTCAGCTACGAAATCGAGGAGTGGAACCCGAGCGGCTCGTCCTATGTGTGGGTGCGGGTGCCGGAGATTTCGGGGACGGATTCGCACGTTTGGGCGTACTGGGGCTCTACAGGCGCGTTGACGGCCGTGTCGGGCGCCACCGATCTCTCCGACTGCGTACTGTGGCTCAAAGCCGATGCGGGTGTCGTGACCAGCGGCGTTGCCGTGACAAGCTGGCAGGACCAGTCGGGACAGGGGAACCACGCGACGCAGGGAACGGCGGGGAACCAGCCGACGTATGTAGCCAGCGGACTGAACGGCGAACCGGTGGTGCGGTTTGACGGAGGCAGTGCCGATTTCATGACCGTAGCCGATGACAGTTCGCTGGACAACACGGCCGGTCTGACGATCTTTGCCGTCGTCACCCCGAGCAATCTGAATGGTTCGCCGCGCGCCATCCTGTCGAAGCGGGCGGGCAACAATAACAACCACTCCTACGCACAGTTCTTTTATACAGGGGACACGCTGTGGACGGACATCGTCAACAACAACGACCGGTTCATATCCACGACCGTGTTCACGAACGGGAATACCTATGTGACCGAATTGCTCTACGACGGATCACAGCCCGTAGCAGGCGACAGGGTCGACGTGGCGGTTGACGGTGCACACGACAAGGATGGTGCCGAGACGAGTACATCGATCCCGGATTACACCTCACCGCTTGTGCTTGGCAAACTCGACACCGGCTACACAAGCTACCTGGGGGCCGATTACGCCGAGATCATCATCTACCGGCGCGCCTTGACCAGTGACGAGCGGCAGAGCGTGGGTCGTTACCTGGCGCAGAAGTACGGGTTGGACAACGGTTACGGGACGGATGCCCCGAGCTACGCCACCGACTGCTCCACCTGGTCGGAAGGCTACGGGGGCGTCTGGCATCTGACCGAGGGTGGCTCGGACACGCGGTTCGATTCGACCGCGAACGACAACGATTCCACCAGTCTCGTGAGTGATCCGGATGCCGCGTCCGGCAGAATCGGGAACGGCAACGCGTTCGACGGGGACGATTCGATTGTCGTTCCCGACTCCGATAGCATCGGTGACGATACGGTGGACTCCATGTCCGTGTCCGTCTGGCTGAACTCAGCCGTCGATCTGACGGGTAGTGGCACGCACCGTACCTTGGAGAAGGGCGATTCCTACTTCCTGCTCGAGGATCTCGGCAACGGCGGGATGAACTTCCTGGTCAAGCCCGGCAACAAGATTGCCGAGATCGGTCAGGGGCTGAGCGCCGGGCAGTGGTATCACCTTACGGGTACGTTTGACGGCAGCGACGTCAGGATCTACCTCAACGGCGTCCTGAAGGGCACGGACACGGTGGGCGGCAACATCGACGATGACGGTCTGCCGCTCCGTATCGGTTCGGACGACGGCGAGGCCTTCTTCGACGGCGTGCTGGACGAGGTGCGCATCTCGACCGTGACGCGTTCGGCCGCCTGGGTGCGGGCCACGTTTGTGAACACCGCTTCGAACGATGTGTTCGGCGTGAGGGGCACCGTCACCCCGACGCACGGACCGACGTTGTTTGTGGTGCACTAGCCGGGAACTCTAGCCCTCGCTCCGTTGTACCCTTGTCCCGTTGAAAACACAGTCCAAGGAAGCGTTCCATGAGGGCTTTGCCGCTGTCTGTCGCTACGTTTGCACTTGGGTTGCGCGGCCACGCCACTCCGCGCCGATCCGCGTTGCGTCTCGGGCTGCGTGGCTCACTACGAACGGGGAGCGCGTGCGTTGGGTTTGTAGTGAGGCTCGCAGCGCCGGGGGCGGAGCCCACGGTGCGGAGTGCCGTGCGCGGTCCACGCCACTCCGCGCCGATCCGCGTTGCGTCTCGGGCTGCGTGGCTCACT
>CAZKRK010000261.1:0-10781 GCA_964555035.1 uncultured Victivallales bacterium
TCGGCGCGGAGTGGCGTGGACCGGTCGGAGCGCGCTACGCGCCGACACTCGCAAGTGCCCGATGACCTTTTGACACAGCCCCGTGAACGGCGTGCTCCGCAGGAGGACCGTTTGAGGGGCGGGTCTCTGACGCGCTGCTACTCCGGCGCCATACCCGGGGATTTGGGTTCGATGCCTTTGACGATGCCGGCGAGTCTACAAAGCTGGTGTGCGGAGGGACGCTGGGCCCAGAACCGCGGACTCGGCGGGTGTTGTTCTGCTCTCGGTGCAGTTCCACTTCGTCCTCGCGAGCCGTCGCGGACGGGACGAAACCGCAATGAGAGCGCGACGTCCGGGGGCCGGTCCGCGGAATAGGGCGGGGCAGGTTCGGTTGACCCGCCCGCCTTTTTCGCGGTATCCTAATTGTATGAGGTTATCTTGCCATAGTTCTGCGCGTTGGGCGGCAAGTGTGACCGCGATGGCGGTGGGCGTCGCGCTTTGCCCGGCCGATCCGTCGCCGCTGACGGTCGTGATCAACGAAATCCACTACGATCCGTTCGACAAGACCAGCCCCAGCGAGTTCATTGAGCTTTACAATTCGGGCACGGGTACGGTCGATCTCTCGGGCTGCTGCTTCTCGGCCGGGGTCGATTTCACTTTTGAGTCGTCGACGGAGCTTGCGTCGGACGCGTACCTGGTCGTTGCGCAGGATTCCAACGAATTCGCGAGAGTGTTCGGTTTCGCTCCCGCCGGGCAGTGGTTGACGGGGAACAAGCTGCAGAACGACGGCGAGACAGTGCGACTGCGCGATGCGAACGGTGACGAGATCGACGAAGTTGACTACGGCCTGGGGTTCCCGTGGCCCACGGCGACCCAGGGCGACGGTCCATCGATGGAGTTGATCAATCCCGCGATCGACAACGACCTCGGCGGCGCCTGGCGCAGCAGCTCGAGCGGACCCACGCCCGGTGTCCGGAACTCTGTCTATGCCACGTCGGTCCCGCCCCGCATTCGCCAGGTCGATCACGGCAAGGACGTCAAGGTGAACTGGGAGACGGTTACGGTTACCGCGAAGATCACCGATCCCGACGGTGTGAGCGGTGTCGACCTCCTGTACCAGGTGGTTGAACCGGGGGACTACATCAACCTGAACGATCCCCGCTATGCCGCGGACTGGACCGCCATCGCGATGCACGATGACGGGCTGAACGGCGACGAGGCGGCGGGCGACGACCGCTACTCGGTCGTGCTGCCCGACTCGCTCCAGCAGCACCGGCGGTTGATCCGCTATCGGATTACGGCGGAGGACGGGGGCGGCGCGACGGTCACCGTCCCCTACGCTGACGACCAGCAACCCAACTTCGCCTACTTCGTCTATGACACCATGCCGGCCTGGGTCGGTTCCGCGCAGCCGGGCGCTGGGCCGGAGGTGACCTACGGCACCAACCTGCTGCAGAGTATTTCCGTGTGTCATCTTCTGACAGTGCGGCAGGACCGCCTGAACGCGCTCTACGTGCCGTACCGCTGGGGGCAGGCGGACCAGCAGGTGCCGACGACGGGGAAGTACAACGGGATGGACTACAGATGGCAGGGGGCCCTGGTCTACGACGGTCGCGTATACGACCATATACGCTACCGCGCCCGCGGCGGTGTCTGGCGCTATGCCATGGGCAAGAACATGTGGAAGTTCGACTTCAACCGCGGGCGCTACCTCCAGGCTGAAGACGACTACGGGCGGAAGTACGACACGAGGTGGGACAAGTTGAACCTCTCGGCCCTCATCCAGCAGGGCAATTTCAGGCAGCGCGGCGAGCAGGGCTTGTTCGAGGCCGCGGGATTCCGGTTGCACAACCTGGCGGGGAACCCCGCCTCGAAGACACACTTCCTGCACTTCCGTGTCATCGAGGGCGAAGACGAGAACGGCCCCGACCAGTTCAGTGGCGATTTCCAGGGACTCTACCTCGTCATCGAGCAGCTCGACGGCCAGTTTCTCGACGAGCACAAACTGCCCGACGGCAATCTCTACAAGATGGAAGGCGGCTCCGGCACGTTGAACAACCAGGGGCCGACGCACCCTTCCGACAAGTCCGATCTCAACGCATTCCAGACCGGATACACGAGTTCCCCGGACACGGCGTGGTGGCGGGCGAATCTCGACCTGGACGACTACTACAGTTTTCGCGCCGCCTCCATGGCGATTCACGACTATGACATGCACGCGGGCAAGAACTACTTTTACTACCACCATCCCGGCAACGGCCTGTGGCAGGTCCTCAACTGGGACCTCGACCTGTGCTGGACCACGACCTACAACGGCGGCGGCGGGCGCGGTCCGCTCTACGGCGGCAGGCCTGTAACCTACCTCCTGAACAACCCGACGCTGAGGATCGAATACAACAACCGCGTGCGCGAGATTCGCGATCTGCTTTTCAATCCCGAGCAGACCGGCATGTTGCTGGATGAGGTCGCCCGGGTCGTCTACACGCCGGGAGAGCCTTCGCTCGTCGACGCCGATCGCGCCATGTGGGACTACAACCCGATCCTGATCTCCAGCTACATCAATTCCAGCAAGGCCTCGCACGGCAGGTACTACGAGGCCGTTCCCACGCGCGATTTCGCCGGGATGATCGATCACGTCAAGAACTACGTTGCCGGCCGCATGAACTCAATCGACCCGAAGATCGCATCCGACGACGGTCTGGCCCCGGACGCGCCGACGATTGCCTACACCGGCGACACCAACTACCCCGTAAACCGGCTGACGTTTGAGACGTCGGCCTTCAGTGGGGGCAGCGGGATCTTCGAGGGGTTGGCGTGGCGGATTGCCGAAGTGACGATTCCCGGCACGCCCGAGTTCGACCCTTCAGAACCGCGCAAGTACGAAATCACCGCAAGCTGGGAGAGCGGGGAGATATCGACTTTTGCTCCCACCGTGGCGATCCCCTCCGCGGACCTCAGGGTCAACCGCCGCTACCGCGTGCGGGCGCGCATGAAAGACTCCGGCCAGCGTTGGAGCTCATGGTCCGATCCGGCCGAATTCGTGACGGGTCCCCCCGACAACGAGCAAGCCCTGCTGGACTACCTGCGCATCACGGAGGTGATGTACGACCCTCGCGCGGGAAGTCTCTACGAGTACGTCGAGGTGTGCAACACGAGCACCGGCATTACGTTGGACATCGCGGGCGTGACGTTTACAGACGGAATTGACTTCTCGTTTCCGCAGGGAGCCGTGCTCGCGCCGGGGGCGTACGCAGCGGTTGTTCGAGCCGAGGCCGGCGGCGAGCTGGATCAGTTCCGCAACCACTACGGCCTGACGAACGGAGAGTCGATCTTCGGACACTACGCCGACAAGCTCTCCAACGGTGGCGAGTCGGTCAGGCTGAAGACGGCGTGGGCGGGGCAGGTCGTCGCCGAGTTCGAGTATGGCGACGGCCGCGGCTGGCCGCCCCCGGCGGACGGGGCCGGGCACTCGCTCGTGCCGCTGGTGCTTGACGACCAGACCACGGGCTCGCTTGACTATGGAGGCAACTGGCGCGCGAGCGCCTTCATGGGGGGATCGCCCGCCGCGAGCAATCCGGCGCCGGTGCTGTCGGTTGTGATCAACGAATTGGCGGCCCACACCGACACGGCGTTGCCGCCGCCGAACGATTCCGACGACTGGATCGAGCTCTACAACCCCCTTGCCGTGGAAGTGAGTCTTGACGGGTGGTCTCTGAGCGACGACGCGGACGAGCTCACCAAGTACGAGTTTCCTTCAAACGCGACCATCGCGGCCGGCGGGTTCCTCTATGTCAGTGAGACGACGCACTTTCACACCAATCGCACCGACGGCAGCGGGTTCGGACTCGATAAGGCCGGCGAGAGCATATTTCTGACCTGCCTGTCGGGTGACGGCTGCGATCGCATTGCCGATGCCGTGTTGTTCGAGGGGCAGGAGAACGGCATGTCCTGGGGACGCTACCCCGACGCGGGCGCAGACTGGTACGCCCTGGCGCGTACGCCGGATGCGCCCAATGCACTGCCTGCGGCCGGGGTAATAACCAGCGAGGTCATGTACAATGCGCCGGGTGACGGCGACAACAACCACGCCCAGTTTGTCGAGCTGTACAACGCGGGCGGGGTTGACATGCCGCTGTGGAACGGCGCCGGAGGGTGGCGACTCAGCGGAATCGACTACGCTTTTCCGGGCAGTGTCGTCATAACGTCGGGAACCTATCTCGCGATCGTTGACTTCAACCCGGACGTGGATGTCGCGGCGCGCGACGAGTTCCTGGCCAGGTACGGTCTTGCCGGGCATGACTTGCGCCTCGTGGGGCCTTTTGCCGGCGGCATTTCGGACGGGGGTGAGCGACTGGCGCTCGAACGGCCCCAGGCACCCGATTTGCCCGGCGACCCCGTATCGTGGGTGATCGTGGATGAGGTCATCTACTCCGACCGGGACCCGTGGGAGACGACCGCCGACGGCGGAGGGGCTTCCCTGGGCAGAGCGCTGGCGGGGGGCAGCGGCAACGATCCGTCGAACTGGCGCGCGGCATCGGTTCCGAGTCCGGGGGAGGGCGGTCGCGCTATCGGCATATCATTCCCCGCCCACGGCGCAACATACCACGTTCCCGTGTCGACTCAGGCCAGTGCGGTGGTGGACTCCGGGATGATTCCCGGCGTCAGCCGCGTCGATTTTGCATTTGACGGGGCGGTCTTCCATTCGACGGACAACGATCCGTACAGTGTGCCACTGGCCCTGCCGCCCGCCGAAGGCACGTACGCGTTGACCGCGGTGTTGACCGACACGGGCGGAGGCGTGCACACGTCGCGGACGCACGTGATTGCCGTGTACGGTCCGCCGCCCAACATCGGGATCAACAAACTCGACGTGACATTCGCGGGCTATTCCGGTTCCGAGACGCTGCTCGGTTTTCCTGCCCTCGTGCGACTCGGAACACACCTCGAGGGGTTCGCGTACTCCCAGTTTGCATCGGCTGACGGCTACGACCTGCGGTTTACGGATGCCGCCGGGAAGCAGTCGCTCGCGTACGAAATCGAGGAGTGGAATACGAACGGGGTATCCGCGGTGTGGGTGCGTGTGCCCGTTTTGCCGGCGGGAGGCACGAACGTCTGTGCGTTCTGGGGCGATCCCGGGCTTGCCTCGCCTCCGTCCTACACGACCGACGGCTCGACGTGGTCGCAGGGCTACGCCGCGGTCTGGCACATGTCGGGCGCCTCGGCGGACTCGGTTGGGGGTGCGATCCTGACGGACCATTCGTCCGGTGCGGTTGCGGGTGTTGCAGGCGGTGCGCGCGGTCTGGACGGTGCGTCCGCCTACCTTGAACCCGCGGTCAACGCGGCGTGGTACAACGGCAACCAGGGGGCGTTGACGATCAGCCTCTGGGCCAGCAGCTCACTGCGCCACCAGGGCACACTGTTCGGTGCGGCTTCGGCCGGGGGGAACCTGTCGATCTGTTCCGAGCTGGCAGGCCGCCACACCATGTGGCGCTACCACCTTCCCGGAGCGTTCGATGCATTTCTGCTGAGGCAGCTCGGCGGGTGGGATTGTCTCGCCATGACGCTGGGCGGAGGACAGGCAACGCCCTATTTCAACGGCAGCGAGTTGACCGCGGCCCAGGCAGTCGACTCCCTGGCGCTGAGCGCGCCGCCGTTACTCGGCGCCCTGAACTCGAGCGGGCCGACGGAGTTCTTCAGCGGCGAGGTTGACGAGCTGCGGCTCTCCACCGTGGTGCGCTCGGCGGACTGGCTGTCCGCGGAGTACCGAACGATTGCCGAGCACAACGCGTTCACGACCTATCGCTTCCTGTCGACGTACGCTACCGACACGGACGGTGACTCTCTGCCGGACCGGTGGGAAATCGAGGAGTTTGGAGCGACCAACGCGGCGAATGCCGGTGCCGGCGAGGATTGGGACGGCGACGGCTTTTCCAACTACGGTGAACTGGTGGCGGGGAGCGGCGCCAGGGACGGGACCGACTACTTTTCCGTGACGGTTGCGCGGAGCAACGATGCGTGCGTGGTGGGGTATCGGACGGCGATGCCGGGCGCGGAGCTGAATGGCCGGCAGCGCGTCTATGCACTGCAGGTCAGCACGAATCTCTCTTTGCCCTCGTGGGAGTACGTGGTTGCACACACCAACCGTCCCCCGACCGGCGGCTGGAACGCCTACACGTCTCCCGTGCTCGAGCGCGCCTTCTTCCGAGGTGAAGTGCGGTTGAAGTAGCGCGACGCATCTTGTCGCGTTGGGTATGACTTCCGCGGGTGTCTCAGTCCCTCCCCTCACCCGGTCCTCCTGCGTCGGACCGGGTGAGGGGAGGGACTGAGACACCCGCGGAAGTCGCATCCGGGGCTTCAGCGCCGCTTCTTCCGTCCGCGCTTCTTCTCTTCGTGGTGGGAGCGGAACTGGAGGAGGACGGGGGCGCCTTCCAGGCCGAACTTCTCGCGCATGGAGCGGATGAGGTAGTTGCGGTAGTTGGCGCGAACGCGTTTGGGGTCGTTGACGAAGATACGGATGCGGATTGGTTCCACGCCTACCTGGGTGGCGTAGTAGAGCTTGAGCCGTTTGCCTTCGATGGCCGGTGGTTGAACGCGTGCGTAGGCTTCCTGGAGGGTGCGGTTGAGCACTCCCGTGGGCAGCGGCGTGGAGACCTGGGCGGCGACGTAATCGATGGCTTCGATAGTGCGGCGGATGTTGTAGCCGGTCGTAGCCGATGCAAAAAAGACCGGGCAGTAGGCCATGAAGGGCATGGCACGCGCCAGCTCGGGGCCAAACTTGCGTTGCGTTTCTTCCTGCAGGTCCCACTTGTTGACCAGTATCAGGCAGCCTTTCTTGAGCTCGGCGATCTTGGCGGCGATTTTCTTGTCCTGGGCCGTCGGCCCCTGCACGGCGTCCAGGACGAGCACGGCGACGTCGCAGTCCTTGATGCTGCGTTCGGAGCGAAAGTGGCTGAAGCGTTCGACGGAATTGTCGATTTTGCCGACGCGCCGCATGCCGGCGGTGTCGATGAGCAGGTAGTGCCGGGCCTGTTCGCCCCGCCCGACGACAAAGGGAATATCGATGCTGTCGCGGGTAGTTCCCGGGACGTCTGAGACGATCACGCGGTCGTTGCGGAGCAGCCGGTTTATGTACGACGATTTGCCTACGTTGGGGCGGCCGACGACGGCCACTTTGAGCGGTTCGGCGAGTGTCGGGTTTTCCCCCGGCGGCAGCTCGGCGAGCACTTCTTTCATGGGAGCGGCGAAACCGCGGTTATGGAGGGCGGAGATGGGGAAGACGGGGAAGCCCAGTCTTTCGAACTCGGCCGCATCGGCGTCCCTGGGAGGCGTGTCGGCCTTGTTGGCGAGGACGAAGGTCTTGCGGCCGCTCGAGCGCAGAATGCCGGCGACTTCCTCGTCCATGGGCATGACTCCGGCTTCGATGTCGACGACGAACAGGGCGACAGCGGCGTCGGCCAGGGCAACGTCGACCTGGTCGCGGATGCCGGCTTCGATCAGGTCGCGCGAGGCGGCGTCATCGATGTTGCATACGCCACCGGTGTCGATCAGCTCGAAACGCTGGTTGTTCCAGGTGACTTCGCGCATCAGGCGGTCGCGGGTGACGCCGCTCTGGGCGTGTACGATTGCGATACGGCGTGCAGCCAGCCGGTTGAAGACGGCTGACTTGCCGACGTTAGGGCGTCCGACGATGGCGACGACGCGCTTCGGGGATTCTGGTTTTCGGTTGTTCATGATTCCGCTTCTTGGAAAATAACAAATGCGGCTGGATGCTAGCAGGTTCTGTGGCCGTAGTGAACAAGGAATCGAGCCCGCCGGGGATTGACGTAGCGGGAACTTAATGAGACAATTGCGCCTACTTAGTTTAGTGGACGAAGGAGAAACGCTCGATGGAGCTTACAGAGATTCAGAAACAGACGGTTGCGCAGTGGGTTGGCGAGGGGGCTGGACTCTCGGACATCCAGAGGAGGCTTTCGGATGAATTCGACGTTTCCATGACGTACATGGACGTTCGTTTTCTCATTATCGATCTGGGTCTTTCGTTGCAGGATGGACCGGAACAGCAGTCCGCTTCCGACGCTGCCGACGCTGCCGAAGCGGACGATGTCGCACCCGACGCACCGCCGCCTCCCGAGTCGGGCCTGGGCGGTGTGAGCGTGGAGCTCGACCGCGTGCAGCATCCGGGAACGCTTGTCAGCGGCACGGTCGTTTTCAGCGACGGGATGCGCGCGACGTGGGCGATCGATCCGATGCAGCGTTTCATGCTCCAACCGGAGCAGGAAGGCTATCAGCCCGCGGAAGCGGACATGCAGGCTTTTCAGATTGAACTGCAGAAGGCGCTTGGAGCGCGTGGGCTGTGAGCGTGCACTTTGCGGTTGTCCTTGCGGGACAGCGGATTCTACATGCCGGCTGACATCAAACTTATTGCCACCGACCTCGACGGCACCCTGATCGGCAGTGCCAACGAGCTGCCCATTTACACCGATTTCCGGGCCAAATTGCGCGAGCTGCGGGGGACGCGGGGCGTGGTCTGGGCGGCTTGTACCGGGCGTTCCCGCCGCAGCTTCAACGCGTTCTTTCTGCCCATGCAGCAGATGAATATTGCGCCCGAATACATCATTGTAAAGCACGCCTACATCTACCGACTCACCGGTTGGGGCTATCTGCCGCACATTACGTGGAACGCGAATATCCGCCTTCTGATTTCGGCTACGCGGAGGAATGTGGGGCGTGCGATCGATTCGTGGCGCGACCGTGTGACCGGGATGTCGTTGGGCGTTCGCGTAGTCAGGCACGAGAACGATCGGCTGCAAGTTCGGTTCGATTCGGAACACTCGGCAGAGACGGCCGCGGACATCCTGCGCGAAGAGGTCAAGGCCTTCCCCCATCTTCGGGTCTTTCAGTACCAGCGTGAAGTGGACGTCCGATACGTTCCCTTCACGAAGGGACTGGCGGTGTCTGAGTTGGCCCGCCATATCGGCGTGGACCATGACAACATCCTGGCGATAGGCAACGGACACAACGACATCAGTATGCTGGACGGGACCGTCGCGAAGTACTGCGGTTGCCCCGCCAATTCCGACGCCGAGGTGATGGAAACTGTGCACTCATCCCACGGCCATATCGCTAGTCGACCCTCGCTCGCCGGGGTTATGGAGATTGTGGATGCGTTCGAGACCGGCAACGTCTACTGCAAGCTGCCGCCAGACTGGGTTCCGCCGAGCCAGCGGAAGAACCCCTGGCCCAAGCCCCGCCGTCGGCGTCCACGGCGCAGATTGAAGAGGTCCTGGCTGTGGGCCCTTGCCGCCTACGCGGTCATTTTGGTGTTCGCTTCCCAGGATGTGCTGCCCTTCTCGGGGGTGATCATGAAGCCGGTCCGATGGCTGTCACACCGCGTGTGCGAGTTGTTCGGTTTTTTCTGGTAGTATCTGTCCGACGGCTAGAACGGCAACTGAATCTGCATGTTCATGCCGCCGAACCGCGTTTCGTGGAGGCGCAGAGTCGGGTTGACGGTGATCGTGGCGCCTTCCCCGATCGATATCTCGACGGGAAAGGCCAGTTTGCCGCGGAACCCTTCGGTATCCTCCTCCACCTCAGGACTCACGTCGTCATAGGCGTCAACCACGCCCAGATACGCACCCGGCCAGAAAAGTACGCGCGGCCGGAGCCGCCACTCCACCCCGACGTAGGCATAGTGCTCCTCCCGTTCCACCATAGCCTCACCTTCTTCGCCGGTTCTTGCCAGGTTCTCTTCAAGGTGAAAGAAGTGGTATCCAAGCTGCCAGGAAATGACGTCGCTCAGGCGACGATCGACCATGGCCGTGAATCGCCCATGTTCGCGGTCCAGCGTTGCCTCCCGCGGGCCGTCGCTCTCCTGCACCTCCCAATACCGGTCACCCGTTCCCGCCACGCCCATTACGGAAAACAGCCAGTCTTCGCCTGCGCGCGTCGCGAACCATGCGCCCGCGTCCCACTGTGAGTACTCGAAGTGCAGCTCGTCGTTCAGAACCAGAACGAGGTCCGGATTGATGTTTGCCCACGCGCGAGCGCCAGTCTCCGCGTCGTTCTGCCACTGTACTTCGCCAAACAGCGTGAACGGGCTACTGTCGTACCGATCGACGTCGGATTTCCGGTTGAAGGTCGCGTCCGCGGCCACGCCCACGAGGCGCACGTGCTTGTGCGGCGCCGGGGTCCACGCGAGTTCGAGGTAGGCGTCAATGTTCTTCTTCTCGCCCGCCAACGTTCCGAGAACGGATGCCGAAAACTCATCGGACAGGTGAAGGCCGATCCCAGGGAGTATGCGATCGTACCGACCGTCGAAGTCCTCGTCTGTCTTGCAGCGGAAGTCGACAAACAGGCTGTGATCGAGTTCCCAACGCTTGCGCATCTCGGCTACGTAGTAGAACTCGTCGCTGGTCGTGCTGCCTGCCCCTGCTCGCAGTCCCTGTCGTTGCGCGTGCCATTCTGCATCCAGTGCCGGGCGGAAACGGAAGCTGAACCGTTGCAGAAAGGCGACGCTGTTGTACGGATAGTCCCTCCAGGCGATCTCGTCATCCCGCCGAAAGGGCTCCGGATCCGGCGACAGGTCGAACGCAACGGCGGCGCGGGACAGGGCGAACAGGCACACCGCGACCGCGTGAGCCCGTCCAACGATAGGTAGTGGATAGGCGCTGTTCATGCTTGTCCTCCTCTGTGGTGGAACCAGCATAAAGCTTGAGGAGGGCCAAGTCAACCGGAGTCACGATGCTTGCGTGCGCCCGGGGCGCATTTGCGATTTGTAGCACTTGCTGGGGGCCACCGCCGGC
>CAZKRK010000262.1:0-10731 GCA_964555035.1 uncultured Victivallales bacterium
GAACTGGAAACCACTCCGGACGTTATCGCAAGTCTCGAGATCCCTCGACTCCGCACCGCTTCGCTCGGGATGACAGCGCGGGGGTTGGAGTTTCGGGCACGAATTGTCCAAGGCCTCACGCCCTGGCGGTCATTGCCCCGAAACGACAGGCCTTTCGTAGCAGCTGTCGCCGTTGACAATCGCTTCGCGGTTACGTCGTTCGATCTTCTGCCGTTCGGCGAGGTGGTCGATGCGGGCCTGGTCTTTCGGGCAGGGCTTGAAACCGGGCATGTCGGCGCGCGGGTTGGCGGCCAGGGCTTTCGCTCCTTTTCGGACCAGGGCCAGGGCCCTCAGGTAGTCGGGAGCCTGGCGGTTGTCGAATCCGGTCAGGGCCAGGCTCTTTTCCGGGCGCGTGAAACTGACCGGCGATAGAGGGCGGGCCTCTTCTCGGCAGCCAGTCTTCCGCTCCTGCCGCGCAAGGCGGCAGGGGGCGCACCTCCTGTCGGCGAGCTGACCAAGGCGGCAGGGAGGCGTGCCTACCTGTCGGCGAGCTGACCAAGGCGGCAGGGGGCGTGCCTACCTGTCGGCGAGCTGACCAAGGCGGCAGGGGGGCGTGTCTGCCTGTCGGCGAGCTGACGCACGGTGTCGAGATCGTATTCGCTGAAGGTGCCGACATAGTACTTGCCCGCCCATATCCTGTTCCGACCGAGAAGATACGACAGGTTGTTCATCGTACTCAAGGCAATCTCTTCGGGCGATTTGGCGATGTCGCCGCGGAATGCCACGTGGAGGTGGTCGGGCATTACGGAGAGGGACTTGAACCGACAGCCTTTTCCGTCCATGACCCTGATTGCCGCATCGCGGATGCTTGCCAGCGTGCCGTAGTCGACGGTCCTTCGTCGCCCGGAGGCGACGAGTACCAGGTGCAGGTTGTACCAGTAGCGGCCGCTGATGGTTGTCGTGGGTTGCGCGAGGTCAGCCGTGTCGCGCACTACAGTGTACTTCTGCATGCGTTTCTCGAAACGTGGATCGGCGAACTTTTCTTTCTTAACCTGTCTGCCCAGGTAGGCCTCGACCACTGCGCGGATGTTCTCGCCCAGACTGCGGAATGAGACCTTACGGCTGAACTTCACCGGCGTGCCGGCGTGGCGGAGTGCGTGTTGGAGGCGTCCCTTGACGCGGGCCGCGAAGAGCGCAGGCGCGACCTGCGGCGTTGTCTCGAACAGGATCTGGGCCCTGTCCCCCAGTATGCGGAATTCTCCGAGCGTCAGCCCGTCGTCTTGCCAGAGCGCGGTTGTCCCGCGGATTGCGTCGGTCGTGGTGGGCGGAAAGGGTTTCCCGTCGGACAACCATCCTGTCCAGTCGTAGCGCAGGGCGTGGGTGGCGCGCACGCAGTCCTGAGTGTACATGGGCTTCGGTTTGGCCCATTCCCGAATCTTTGCCTCCAGCGACGCAAGGTCGCTGGGGGGCTGTCCGGCAGGAGCGGAAGATGAATCGTCGGGTATCATGCGGACACAGTAGAACCGATGTTCTGGTCGATCAAGAGGCTATCTCGCCCCCTGCCGCCTTGCGCGGCAGGAGCGCAAGATCGTGCGCTTCTCCCCGTGTCCCCGCGCCACGCCCGTCCAGGGGCGCGCTGCTACTCAGAGAGTGACCGCAGCTCGACGAAGCAGATCTTGGCGTTGTCGGAGCCGGGGGCGGGGGCGATGGTCAGACGGCCGTCGTCGACCTTGACACGTAGCTCGTATTCGTCGAACAGATCGCCGCCGTCGGGGTCTTTCTGAATGTGGCCCTCGACGTTCAAGTTGTTGACCTGGTCGTCGTGGTCGGCATCGCCGCACACGATGTGGAGCCAGTAGACGCCGTTCGGCGCCGCAATTTCCCAGCGACGATCGCCCTTCTTCTCGAGATGGTTGAGCGTCTTGTAGCGCGGGTCCTCGTGGGATTTGCGTTCGCGGGTTTCGCCGTTCGGCTTGTCCCACCCATAGCTGTGTCCGTTGCCGCGGTCGTCGAAAACCTCACCGGTATCGGCCAGGCAGCCCGCCGGCACGGCGCATCCCCCGGGCTGGAAGTTGATCCGCGCGAAGGCGTCGCTCTCGAGGCATACGAGCTTCCCGCCGGCCGCGCCGGCCAGCTCGGGATCGGCGTCGGCAGAGAGTTTCTTCAACAGTTCCTTGCGTTCTTTGATTGCAGATTCATCCAGGGCGAGAACGATCCGGCGGCAGGCCTGCGCAGCCTCCTGTTTCATGCCCTTCTTCTCGAGGTAGCCGGCGGCAATGTCCAGGGCTGTCCCGGACCCAAAGGACGAGAGCTCGCCGAGGACCATGCGCTGTTCTTCCGGTCGCTTCGCATGCTTCATGGCCTCGGCCAGGGCCTCGACCGCTTTCGCGGCCGGTTCAAGCGATCCCGCCAGCTCGATGTATCCGCGCAGGGCCAGGATGACTTCCTTTTCGTTGCGGGAACTCCGTACCGCTTCCCATAGAGGCTTCATGGCGGCAGTTCCCCGCCACTTGGATAGTGCGCGGAGCGCGGTTTCGCGCACCGCGGCATCCGCGTCTTCCGTCGCGTCAGCCATGACCGCCAGTGCAGCTTCGTTCCCTACGACGCCCAGCACTCTCAGCAGCGTCAGGCGAGCGTCGGGGGATGCGCCGGCGAGCTTGGTTTTGATCGGTTCGACATACGCGGATGCTTCGTCGATCCGCCGCATGCTTGCGACCAACACCTTTTCCGCGGCACGCTGCTCGCCTTCCGTCTTCGCCCTGCAAAGCAAGTCGACGAACGCGGGCAGGTCATTCTCGTTCACCGAGGACTTGAGCGCCTCGATGGCGGCCACCCGTACGGCTTCATCTTTGTGCTTGCCCGCGACCGACATCAATGTGTCGACGTGTGCCGACACGTCGCGCCGGGCCAGTACCTGCAACAGGACCACGCCCATCCCGGACTCCGCGGTCTTCATGGTCTCGGCGATCGCCGAGGTCGCCTCGTCGCCCGGAAGGCCGCAAAGTGCGGACTCGGCCAGCCCGTACTCTTCGGAGCCTCGCTCGTGTTTCGCCAGCATTCCGGTCAGGACCGGCACGTCGGCCTTGCCGCCCATCCGGCCCAGGGCCGTGATGGCCGCGAGGCGGACGGTCTTCCGATCGCTGCCAAGTCCTTGCCTCACCGCGGGGAGACCGACCTTGTCGGCGAACTGTCCCAGCAGCTTCAGTATCTCGGCGTGTTTGACAGCGGAGGCGTCCTTCAGCATTGCGGCGATGGACTCTTCGGTCATGTCGATGTCGCCGCGCGGGATGGATTCGACCAACCCCCTGGCCGTGGCGCGAACGCGGGCGTTCTCGCTGGCCATCGCATCGATGATCTCCGGGAAGGCCCGGCTGCCGCCCAGCCGGGCCAGCAGGGCCAGGCCGGCACAGCGGATGTGGGCCGCGTCAGGGTTCTCTTGCACGAGCCAGCGCGACACGTCCACTGCTTCGCTGGCGTGGCCGCGTTCCGCCAGTCGGCCGGCGTACTGCAGCAGACAGTGAACGGTGTGTCTGCGTTCGCGTTCGCCGTCGGTGGTCGCGGCTTTCCGGAGGGCCGGGATTGCGGCGGGGTCTCCCGCCTCGGACAGGGCGAATACGGCACCGTGCCGGGTGGCGGGATCGTCGCTTGCTATCTCCTTGAGCAGGAGCGGCACGGCTTTGCTGTCGCGCAGGCGTCCGAGTGCGCAGATCACGGTCACGCGACCGGCGCCTTTCTGTGCCGGCAGGGCCGCGCGAAGGGCTGTTGCCGCTTCCTCCGTGCCGATGGAAACGAGCGTCTGCGCGGCGGGTTCGCACAGTTCGGTTACCGGGAGCAGCGCGGCTACCGCGCCAACCGACTCCGCGCGTGCGAGTGTGCGCAGTTCCATGAGCACGTGGCTCTTGGCCGCGATTGTGGCTTTCGACTGCAGGACTTCACAGAACACGCCGGTCACCGTTTTGCGCAGCTCTTCGTTGCCGGTTTTGCCCGCGGCGTGCACCAGGCCGTGAAGCGCCGAGCACACCTTGCCGTCGAGCGGTTCGTCTTTGAAGCGTGCGCACATTTCGCGGACGCCGGCGGCGCCGAGTTCCGC
Source organism: uncultured Victivallales bacterium (assembly GCA_964555035.1). GTDB lineage: Bacteria > Verrucomicrobiota > Kiritimatiellia > UBA8416 > CAYOBW01 > CAZKRK01. The sequence continues at coordinate 4,070 of CAZKRK010000262.1, forward strand.
GAGGTCGCCGGTGATCGCCTGCTTTTCGGTTGCCGTATTGACGGGCAGACGCGCGAGCATTTTGTCGAGCGCGGCGGCGGTGTCGTCCTGCGCCTTGAGCCGGGCCGTAGTGGCAACACAGAGCAGTGCCGCGGCCAGTATGCGGGGAATTGGAGTCGTGTTTCTCATAGCGCGATCCTCAAATATGCCACGGTGCGCGCATGGGCCCGTGTACGTAGCGGTTCTGTTCTTCGTCGCCGACGATCTCTTCCCTGACCGGATCGAAGTGGACGGTGCGTCCGGTTCTGATGGCGATATTGGCCAGGTGCAGGGCGGTTGCGCCGCGGTGTGCTGCTTCCGCGTAGGGCTGGCGGCAGTAGCGATCCTCGCGCGTTTTCACGGCTTTCTCGAAGGTGTCCTTGTTGGGTCTGAGGTCCGGGATCCGTTTGAGTTGCTCTTCCTGTTCCGGGGTGAGCTTGACGTTGTCGTAGGATTTTTCACCGCTCGGCTCGCCCCACTCTCCGCTTTCGAGGACGATGCGCGAGCCGTTGGCGTAGGTCATTTTGATCCAGCCCCACATGGTCACGGCGTCGGGATGCGACGGCCAGGGGGCGTAGGCTTCGACCTTGACCGGGCTGGTGTTCTCGAGGCCGAGCTCGCACAGGGGCTTTACCATCTGGTGCTGACCGCGGTCGAGCATGCCGCCGCCGGCCGTGTTCCAGTAGCAGCGGAAGTTGTAGTGGACGCGCAGCTTGTTGTAGGGGCGGTACGGCGCGGGGCCGAGCCACATCTCGTAATCCAGCTCGGGCGGCACGGGTTCCGGTTTGAGGTCCGTGCGGCCGCACTTGCGGGCGACGCTGAACCAACCCTTGACGTGGCGTTGCGCGTCGATCTTGGCGTCGGGACCGAGGATGCCGCTGGTGACGATCTTGCGCAGTCTGCCCGTTCCCTCGGGGCGCGGCTTGGAGTTGATTTGGAACACGGCGCCGTAGCGCTTCACTGCTTCAACCGCGGCGCGTCCTTCCTTGACGAACCGGCTCATCGGTTTTTCGCTGAAGATGTCCTTACCCGCCTGGGCCGCCATGATGGTGATCAGCGAGTGCCAGTGGGGTGGGGTGGGGATGTGGACAGCGTCGATATCCTTGCGGTCGAGAATGCGGCGGAAGTCGCCGTAGCCGTCGCACTTGCCGCCTGCCTTCCTGAGCGCCGTAGCGAGGTGGTTTTTGTCCACGTCGCACACGGCCAGCGTCTGCGGATACCTGGTAACGTGGCTCATCCCCTGGCGACCGGTGCCGATCACGCCGCGGGTTATCGTCTCGCTCGGAGGCGTGTTGCCGGGGCCGCCGAGAACGCGGCGCGGCACGAGTTGGAAAAGGGCGACGCCTGCCCCCGCGCTCTTGATGAATCGTCGTCTTGAAACGCCGGTTTGGCTCATAGGACGGACTCCTTTCGTTGTAGCGGCGATTGTCATCATGCGCGGAACGGATTTCCGCGCTACGATACTCTCAGAACCATGTCGCCGATGCCGCCGCCGAATTCCGTTTCGGCATCGTTTTCGTCAAGCAGTGCGCCCCACGTGCGTTTGCCGACCGATCCAACGCGGATGTTGGCGGCGGTGGCGCGTATTTCGCGACCGGGCTGGATTGGGATGGGGCCGGGGGCCTGGCCCGAGCCCGCGACTACGCCGTTGATCTTCAGGGTCATGGCGCCGGAGACGGTGACGATGCACTCGGTCCGCAGCGTGCCGGCGGGCAGGGCGCCCGACATCACGACGGTGTCCTGGTTGCCCCAGTGCCGCAGGCCCAGCACGAGCCGGTTGAACTTGACGCGTATCGTGATGCCGTGGGGGTACGAATTGGCGATCAGAACGACGCCGTTGAGCGCTTTGGCGTCGACCGGCTCGAGCGTGGCCGCTACCGAGACGGCACGGCCGGCAAGGTGCGGCGGCTCTTTTTCCGAGTGCCGGTCGAGCACATCTCCGGCAACAAGGAGGTACTTGGTCGGTTTGGACGGTGCGCCGCGGGTGGGATATGCGATCTTGTCTTTCAGGCCCGGGTTGAAGGCCACGATACGGCCTGTCAGTTCCCGCTGAATGTCGGTGTGCCTCGGGTCGTCGTAGAGGTTGCGCAACTCGTTGGGGTCGGCTTTGCGGTCGTAGAGGTCGCCTTTGCGGATGGGATAGGCCGTGGGGAACCACGGACCGGTGTCGACCGACATTTTCCAGTTGTCGGTAACGATCGAAACGTCGTTGCGGATTTCGATGAAGACCTCGTCCTGCACTTTGTCGGCTTTGCCCCGCAGCATCGGACTGAGGTCTTTGCCTTCCAGTTCGGCGGGAATGGGCGCGCCGACGAGGGAGAGGATGGTCGGCAGCAGATCGACGTGGCCGGAGAACCCTTCCACGCGTCGCGGGGGGACCGTTACCGGATAGCGCACGACAAAGGGCACGTGGGCCGAGCGCTCGTAGTGGGTTGCCTTGTGGATCATGTCGTGGTCGCCGAGGCAGGCGCCGTGATCGGCGGACCAGATCACGATGGTGTTGTCGAGCTGTCTTCTTGCTTCCAGGACCGCAAGCAGCCTCTCGACCTGGCGGTCGATGAAGGTCAGATTGCCGCAGTGCGCGGCGCGCATGGCCTGGAACATCGGAGCGCGTTTCTCGGGGTAGTGGTCGATGTAGTCCATGTTGCCCCGGGTGTAGACGTAGCGCTCCCAGGTGTGGTTGGCGGGTTTCTCGTTCAGTTCCCAGGGATAGGTCCGGCAAGCGGGCAGACTCATCTTTTTGTACGGTTTCGAGTACGCGGCGGGAGCGTCCCACGGGCTGTGCGGGCCGTTGAACGAGACCCACATGAACCAGGGCCCTTGCAGTTCGTCCTGTTCCACGAGCTGCGTGGCCTGTTCGCCGACGTAGTGGTCGATGTGGAACTTCTCGTCCTGGGGAAAGTCGTAGATGCGGGGGAATTCGTCCGCGTCCGGCTCCTTGTAGATGCGGTTGCAGTCGAACCCGTTGGCGCGCAGGTACTCGGCGTAGTCGTCGCGTTTCCAGCCGGCCTCCTTGCAGCAGGCAACGATGCGGCGGTCGAATCCCGCCGTGCGGTCCCAGGGATGGAAGTGCATCTTGCCCACGCCCACAGTGTGATAGCCCTCCTTCTTGAGATACTCCATCATCGTGGGCATGCCTTCCGGCAGCCACTTCGGGTCGTTGTCGAACTCCCCGTGCGAGTGGGGGTAGCGGCCCGAGATCCAGGTGTAGCGCGCAGGCATGCAGATGGGCGCGTTGCTGTAGTGACGGGCAAGGACGGCGCCTTCGCGGCAGAGACGGTCAAGGGCCGGCATATCCAGCCAGGGACTCTCGCAGGGCATGTCTTCCCACGCCTGGTAGTCCGTGCTGATGAAGAGAATGTTCGGCTGCACGCCGCCGCGCTTGCGGCCGCGGGGCGACGATGTCCGGCATCCGGCCAGCACCGCGCCCGCCGTGCCGATGCCCATCCACTTCAGCATGTCTCGCCGCGTTGTCATACGGGCAGTGAATATGCCACGAACGGACGCGTTTGCAAAGCCTCAAGGTGCGCCCGGCGCACTTCGCTCCGGGGATGGGGCCTTTGTAGAGCGTCCGTAGGGTGCGGCTCCCGGGAGCCGCACCGAAGGGCGCAGGCCGGGCACGGCCCTGCTTCTCGTCTCCGTCCCGCGCATGGCGCGGGCACTCCGGCGAGTCTACAAAGGGGCGCGGAGACTACTCGCCGGCGATCCGCGGCCGTGGCGGGTCTGTCTCCGCACCTGGTCCTACGGCGTCCCGTACGATTTCTCGATGCGGAAGCAGACGGCGAGCTCGCTCGGGGCTTCGGCGGGCATCGTCAGCGTCAGGCCCTCCTTGCGCGAAAGGGCCCACTCGATCTTCTTCTCGCAGCCGAGCATCGTCACGTTCCTGACGTGGGTGTTCCAGTGGACGAACTTGAGGTTGACCTTCGCTCCCGCGCCCGGCCAGCCCATGAGCGTGGCATAGAGAATACGGTCGTCTTTGCTGCTGGTATAGCGCACGTCCCGGGGCGTGTAGGCCGGCTCCTTGATGAAGTGGCCGCTCTTGCCGATCGTGGTGGGACCCTCGCCATAATGCAGCCAGGGACGCGTGGCGTATATGGCCTCGCCGTTCGTTTCCAACCAGTCGCCGATCGCCAGCAGCACGTCGCGCTGGTTCCGGGGGATCGTGCCGTCAGCCTTGGGCGAGATGTTCAGGAGCAGGCAGCCGTTCTTGCTGACGATATCGATCAGGCTGTGCAGGACCATGGCCGCGGGCTTGATTTCCAGGTCCTGGGTGTAGCACCAGCTCCCGAGGCTGACGGTATCGTCAGTCAGCCAGCAGTGCGCGGTCAAGTGGTCCATGCGACCCTTTTCGAGGTCGTCCAGCGACACGCTGAGCGGCATGTCCTGCTGTTTGCGGGTGATGACCACCTGTTTGCCGTGTTTCGCGGCGTGGTTGAGGTAGTAGGCGCAGAACCGCTTGAGGTAGTCCTCGGGAATCTGGTCCAGCCACGAGTCGAACCAGATCAGGTCAGGCTGGTAGAGGTCGATGACTTCCTGGAGCTTGCCCAGCCACACGCGTTCGAGCCACTCGTCGGCGGGCATGTTGCCGTAGAGCATTCGCAGCTTGGGGTCGGTCGATGTCGGGGGCATGCCCTCCAGAAAGGGATAGTGGCTGTGCTGGAAACGTCCCCAGAAAGAGAGTTTCGAGTCGGGGTCGCAGTGTTCCTTGTCGCCGGCATAGCGCTGCAGGTTGCGGGCGTGGTGAAACGATGTGATGAAACGCATGCCGCGGGCGCGGACGGCCTTGGCCAGCTCGCCGGCGATGTCGCGCTTCGGTCCCATGTCGGCGGCATTCCACGGCGTGATCTCGCTGTCCCACATGGCGAAACCGTCGTGGTGCTCGGCGACGGGGCCCGCGTACTTCGCACCCGCTTTTCGAAACAACTCCGCCCATTCATCGGCGTTGAACTTCTCCGCTTTGAACATCGGCACGAAGTCGTGGTAGCCGAACTTCGAGGGATGTCCGTAGGTCTTGAGATGGTGCTCGTAGTAGTTGTGCGTCTTGCGGCGCACGAATCCTTCGAGGTGCATGAAGCGCGGGTACCACTCGTTACCGTAGGCGGGTACGCAGTAGACTCCCCAGTGGAAGTAGATGCCGAACTTGGCGTCCCGATACCACTCGGGCGCCTCCTCGTGTGAGGCCAGCGCATCCCAGTCGGCTTTGTAGGTTCTCGGTTCCGCCGAAGCTCTCGCTCCGGCCAGACACAGCGTCAGCAGGGCGCCGATGCACGTTCGTCTCATGATGCCAGTCCTCCGTCTGTTGCGAATTCAACCCCGGAATGCATATACAAGGGAGAGAGTAGGGGAGAGCGCGAGTGAGAAGTCGCCCCGACGCGTGACAACTCCATCAAGATCCTCTCGACGGCGGCACGCCATTGATCGGGATGGGTGGAGACGTACGACTCGTGCCTGCACCGAGGAAATGTCACGAAGTCCTTCCTGTCGGGGACGGCATCGAATACGCGGCGACCTTCACTCAGTGTTGCCCGGGGATCGTGTTCGCCGTGCATGAAGAGGACAGGACAACGAATCGAGGCGGCGTAGTCAACGGGGTTGTGACGGAACCCATCGAATCCCCACTGTCGCCCACCCCAGAACACGAGGAGCTCCGCGCTCGGGAAAGGCGGGATGCGCATGGCGTGGAAACGGTTCCGAACGGTGTTGAGCATCTTGTCGAACACGGCTTCCACAATCACGGCGTCCGGCTGGACACCGTGTTGGCTGACGGCCCTCAATACGCTTGCGGCGCCCATGCTCTGACCGAAGAGGACGACATGGGAGTGCGAGAGCTCCTGTCGTGCAAACCGGACGGCGACGGCAACGTCGTCCGCTTCATGCGCGCCAACGGTCGTATATGATTCTGACGATCCTCCGGAACCTCTGAAGTCAACCAGCAGCACCGAGACGCCCAGGTCGAGAAAGGCGCCGGCCTCTTCCAGCAACGAGGTCTTCTCCGTGGAGTAGCCGTGAAAGAGGATCACCAGGGGCGTCGTCTCACCCCGGGCACAGTACCACGTTTCGAGAGTGATGCCGTCCCGTGCGCCGATCGTCAGGACCCGGCAATCCGCGGCGAGCTCAGATGGGGTTCGCTGCCCGGTGGGACGCGGGACGTTCACGCCGGCGGCAAGCACTCTTGCTTTGTGCCAAACGGTGAGTTCTTCCGGTTTGCACGTGCGTCGGCCACCGGTGGTGAAATGCATCATGGCGCGAGCGTGCCTGTACGCCAGGACGTTCAATCCCGCGAATCCGATGGCCGCCAGGGCGACCGCAATCGCAAACCACCGTTTTGCCTTCTTCCTCATGGCATCGTCTCCAACACACGATGTTGATAGTACCGCTATTCCAGAAACACCAGCACGAAAAGCAAGACCGACGCCAACGATCCGCTCTCGCGCCGCGAGGGAGGACTGCCCGGTCCTCCGTAGACTCGCCGGAGGTCGGCGCGCCGCGCCGGCCGGGGACGAGAGGCGTGGTCGCGTGGCTTGCGCCCTCCGGTGCGTCTCGCTGAGACGCACCTTCGGACGCTCTACGAAGGGGCGCATCTGCGAAAAAGCAGCAATTCTCATTATGGCCACGCCCCCTGCGACCTTGTGTCGCAGGAGCGG
>CAZKRK010000263.1:0-10720 GCA_964555035.1 uncultured Victivallales bacterium
GGAACCGCGAAGGGCCGGGCAACTTGGGTTGTGGGCCCCGGCCCGCCTTGTTCGAGAATCAGCGGACCAAGGTCGGGCCATTCTCCCGGTATGCTCCAGATTCTCTCGGCCGGATTGCAAATCCGGCCCACCGCTACGACGCCCGAAAATCCTTGATGTTCATCTGCAGCGATGTGTAGCCGCGAAAGGTGTTCTCCTGAAGCTGGAAAAGAACGTCGATCCCCGACTCGGGGACTTCGCGGTCGCCCATGCCGAAAGCGATCGCGTCGAGCTGCGTCCCGCCACCGGCAACGGTCAGCTTGAGATGACCGTTGCCGACAACACGCGGACGACCCATGGCGCGTACGTCACGCACTCCCCACACGGGCATCGGATTGCCCATGCCGAATGGCCGTAGCGACTCCAGGGCGTCGAACATACGCCGGTCGGCCTCGCCCAGGCTGTCCAACCAGGCGTCGATGCGGATACGGGGGCGCAGGTCCTCACCCGCCAGCCGCGCGGTGCAAACCTCGTTGAACCGTTTACGGAACGACTCGAACCGCTCCTTCTCGACCACCAGACCGGCGGCCATCTTATGGCCGCCGAACGAGACCAGGTGCTCGGCGCATTCCTGCAGGACTTCGACCATGTCGATCGCATCGATGCTGCGACAGGAACCGCGGCCCCGCCCTTCGTCGTCGAAGCCGACCACCACGGCGGGACGGGCAAAGCGGCCCACAATGCGGGAGGCCACGATCCCGATCGTGCCGATATGCCACCCCTCACGACCGACGGCCAACCCGTAGTCGTTCTCGGGGCTGAAGTAGCTCTCGATCTCCCGCACGGCTTGGTCCTTGATCCTGGACTCGATGTCGCGGCGCTCGCGGTTGTCGGCGTCGAGGGAACGGGCCACCTCATACGCGCGTCCCTTGTCCTCCGTCATCAGAAGTTCCAGCGCACCTGCCGCGCTGCCCAGCCGCCCGGCCGCGTTCAGGCGCGGACCGAGCACGAAGCCGATGTGGTAGGCAGTGCAGTCCCCGTCGATCCCCGCGACGTTCTTGAGCGCACGCAGCCCAATGGACTTCGTCCGCGTCAGGCGCCGGATGCCGTGGCGCGCCAGGATGCGGTTCTCGCCGGTCAGCGGTACGATGTCGGCCACGGTGCCGACCGCCACCAGGTCCAGCCATTGCCGCAAGTCGATGTCACGCATGCCGTCGCGCTCTTCCCGCAACCCGCGCTTCACCAGCGCGTGGCACACCTTGAAGGCCACGCCGACTCCCGCCAGACAGTGGAACTCGGCTCGCTCGGAACAACGTGGGTTGACGACCGCAACCGCGCTGGCGGGCGGCTCGGAGAGCTCGTGATGATCGGTCACCACCACGTCGACCGACCGCGACCGCGCGTAGGCAACCGCCTCCTCCGAACACGTGCCGCAATCTACGGTGACGATCAGCGAAGACTGGATGTCCTCGATGCAACGTGTAACCGCGCCGAGAGAAAGGCCGTACCCGTCGAGATCGCGCTGGGGCAGAAAAGGCAGGGCAACTCCTCCCAGCCGCGTCAGAACCGCAACCATCAGGGCCGTGCCGGTCACGCCGTCGACGTCGTAATCGCCGAATACGGCAATGCGCTCGCCGCCGTCCACGGCCCGCCAGATGCGCTCGACCGCAACTTCCATGCCGGGCAGCAGAAAAGGGTCGCTCAGGGAGCTCAAACGGGGAGTCAGGAAATCGCGTGCATCTTCCGGATCGCACACGCCGCGTCCGCACAGCAACCGCGCAACCGGGAGCGGGATGTTCCGTTCATCCGCCAGCCGCCGCGCCGCCCCATCGTCGACGTCCACGGTCTGCCAGCGCTTTTCCATCCGTGCCACCCTCCAAAGTGGGCCGGATTTGCAATCCGGCCAGTGCAAGATGCGAGCATGTTCACAAACCCAGGGCGCCCTGAGACACGTCCGGTTCCGCACATGCTCACTGCTTGCTCAGGCCGGATTGCAAATCCGGCCCACGTCCCGTGCCTTCTACTTCACCGGCTTGGACGCGAACTCGGGCTTGCGGTCTTTGTGCCAGAAAAGCACGACCGGGGTGGCCACGAAAATCGAGGAGTACGTACCGACGATGACCCCGATGCAGAGCGTCAGCGCGAAATCGAAAATCGCGCCGCCGCCGAAGAGAAGCAGCATGACGACCGTGATCAGCGTCGTCAGCGACGTCAACAGCGTCCGGCTCAGGGTCTGGTTGATACTCAGGTTGCAGATCTCTTTGAAGTTCTTGTTGCGGATCAGGCGCAGGTCTTCACGAATGCGGTCAAACACGACAATTGTGTCGTTGACCGAATAACCCACGATCGTGAGCAGCGCGGCCACCACCGGCAGGCTGAGTTGCCGTCCAAAGAGCGTGAACAGCCCCACGGCCACGAGCACGTCGTGCGTCAAGGCCACGATGGCGCCGAGGGCAAAACCGAACTCGAAACGGATGGAGATGTAGATGATGATCCCAACCAGGGCAAAAACGATCGCCCACACCGCGCTCTTCTTGAGCTCGCGGCCGACCTGCGGTCCTACGTCATCGGTCATGGCAACGCTGAACTTGGAATCGGGGAACTCCTCGGGCAGCGCTTTGCGGACAATCTCGACCGGCTTGACCTTGCTGCCGTCGATCTCGAGCTCGTCGGCGCCGGTCTTGACCTCCAGCCACTCGTCGCCGTTCTCGAGGTTCTTCTGATACTGGATCTGCGCTTCCACGACACCGGCGTCCTTGAGGACGGCCCGCAGCTCGTCCACACCCTGACGGTGTTCCTGGTCGAACTTGAACGTCACGGACGAGCCGCCGAGGAAGTCGACCCCGAATACCTGCCCCGGGCTCTTGACGCCGTTGACGACCATGACGCTCCACGTGGCCACGATCACGACCAGGCTGACAACCGCCGCGATCTTGCGCTTGCTCACGAAGTCAACGCTCGTATCGCCGATGATCGAAAGCATCTTGAGCGCCTTCATGCTGAGCTTGCCGGCAACGGTGCCGAAAAAGAGCTTGGTGATGACCAGGGCCGTGAACATGCTCATCATGATGCCGGCGCACAGCGTCACGGCAAAGCCGCGCACGGGTCCCTGCCCGAAGATGAACAGAATGACGCCCGTCAGGAGCGTCGTAAGGTTCGCGTCGAGAATCGTCACGAAGGCGCGGTCGTAGCCGGCCACGATGGACGACCACAACCGCTTGCCGGTCCTGGCTTCCTCGCGGATGCGCTCGAAGATCAGCACGTTGGCGTCGACGGCCATGCCGATCGTCAGCAGGATGCCGGCAATACCGGGCAGGGTCAGCACCGGGAGCCGGATAATGCTGCCGCCGCTGCCGCCCTCACCGGCAAAAATTCCGAGGAAACCGGCCGCAATGATCATGCCCAGCGGAAGCAGGATCATGTTCAGCAGCAGGGCCACGTCGGCGACAACGCCGCAGAACAGGTAGTACACGCCCATGAAGAGGAGTACGCCCACACCGCCATAGATGACCGCTCTCAAACCGTTTCTGATGGACTCCTGTCCGAGAGTCGGCTCGACCGAGCGTGTCTCGATAATCTCGATCGGGGCCGGCAGGGAGCCGGCACTGAGGATGTTGGACAGCAGGTTGGCCTCTTCCCTGGTGAAGCTGCCGCGGATGATGGCGGCGCCGTTAAGGATGGGCTCGTCGATGACCGGCGCCGAGTAGAGCGTATCGTCCAGCACGATCGCCAACTGGCGGCCGATGGGATTGTTCTGGTTGCGGGGGCCGTTGGGACCGTAGTCGGTCGTGATGTCGGCGAATTTCGTGGCGCCCCTGCCGTCGAACCGCAGGGTCACGATCGGCTGCCCTATCTGGCCCATGTCGACACCGGCGCTCTTCAGGCTGTCGCCGGTCAATTTCGCGCGCCGCTCGACGAAATAGGGCTTGTAGATGGCCCGTCCCTCTCTGTCGTTGCGCTTTTCGAGCATGAACTCGTACTTCGCCGACGGAACATTGAAGCGTCTCAGCGTCTTCCGGTACTCCTCGTATTCGTCGCCCGTGGGAAGCGGATCGGCAGTGCGGATGTAGGATTTGTCCTGTCCAACTATCCGGATATCGTACCCTTCAGGCGCCTTGCCCTCTTCATAGAGCTTGCCGACCAGCTCGTCGTTGTTCTCGGCGACCAGGCGGAACTCCAGGTAAGCGGCGCTCTTGATGCTGTTCTCCGCCTGCTGGCGTTTTACCTCGTCGATGCCGGGAAGCTGGATAATGAAACGCTCGCCCTTGGAAGAGATGTTCGGTTCGGCGATGCCCAGGTTATCGATACGATTGCGCAGCACTTCGAGTGTGCGTTCGCGCGAGCCCGACAGCACGTTTTCGACCTTGCGCTGCACTTCCTCGTCCGACGCATCCTTCGACATGCTGCGGATCTCTTCGGTGAGCTTCTCCTTGTCGATCTGGACCGTGAAGCTCGTACCGCCCAGCAGGTCGAGGCCGAGCGGCACGCCCTGCGACAGGACCCAAACCGAGAACGCGATCATGCCGACGAGAATCAGCCACTTCCACAACGCATATTTGTCTTTTTCCATTTTCCCTGCTCTCCACGGCGCCGCGGGCGCCAGGTTGTTCGGTGTTCAGTGTTGAGTGTTCAAGATAGAGTTTGCGGCAGATAGGGACGCCGTGAGATATCACGACTTCTTCTGGTCGGTCTCTTCCTCGCCGATCTTCTCGTCCTCGCCCAAAACGCGATTCACGGCGCCACGCAGGATCTCCATTTTCACGCGATCGGCGACCCGCACGACCAGGACACGGTCTTTCACATTGGTGACCGTACCGACAATGCCGCCGCTGAAGATGACGCGGTCCCCGCTCTTGACGTTGTCGATCATCGCCCGCCGCCCCTTCTCCTTGCGCTGCTGCGGACGGATCATCATGAAATAGAAGATGCCCACGATGAGCATCATCGTGATCATGAAATTCATCGGGTTGCCCTGCTGTCCTCCGGGAGGCGCCCCCAGTGCCAGTGTCATCAAGCCGTCAATCATGCCGTTTCTCCCTCAAGCTGAAGATGCGAGTACTCTTCCCGCAATTCACCGAATGAGCCGCTTTCCAGCGCGCTCCGTATCTCCGCCATAAACTCCATGTAACGGTGCAGGTTGTGAATCGTCAGCAACCTCACCCCCAGGATCTCGTTCACATTCAGCAGGTGGCGCACGTAGGCGCGCGGGAAGTTCGTGCACGTATAGCACGTACACCCTTCCTCCACCGGCCGCGAGTCCGTCTTGTACTCTCCCGCCTTGACGGGATAGCGCCCCTGCCGCGTAAACGCCGACCCATTGCGCGCGAAACGCGTCGGTATGACGCAGTCGAACATGTCCACACCGCGCGCCACCGCCGCCAGGAGCTGGTGCATCTTCCCCACCCCCATCAGGTAGCGGGGCCGCTCCGGAGGCAGCTCACGCACCCCGTCGTCGATGCCCTGTATGAGCACCGCCTCGGGCTCGCCGACGCTGACCCCGCCTACCGCGTATCCGTCAAAACCGATCGCGACCAGTTCCCGGGCGCACCGCTCGCGCAGATCCGCATACTCGCTCCCCTGCACAATGCCGAAGACGAGTTGCCCCTCCGCGCGGGCCTGTTCCGCACACAAAGCCGCCCATGCTAGGGTCTTGTCCACGGCTTGACAAGCGTAATCGCGCTCGCATGGATAGGGGGGACATTCGTCGAAAACCATGGCAATATCCGACCCCAACCGGCGCTGAATTTCCATGGCCTCGACCGGCCCCAGGAATATGCGGTCACCGTCCACGTGTGAGCTGAATTCCACCCCGTGATCGTGCACTTTGCGCAGATTGGCGAGACTGTAGACCTGGTAGCCGCCGCTATCGGTCAGGATCGGTCCGTGCCATCCCATGAACTGGTGCAGCCCCCCGCATTGCTCGACGATGTCGATCCCCGGGCGGATGTTGAGATGGTAGGTATTCCCCAGCAGGATCTGCGTCCCCAGGTCCTCCAGCTCGCGCGGCGTCATGGCCTTGACGGTCGCCTGTGTACCAACCGGCATGAACACGGGGGTCTCGATCACCCCGTGGGCCGTGTGCAACCGCCCCCGCCGCGCCGCACTGTGCGGGTCGGTATTGATGACTTCGTATTGGCCGGGGGTGGGCATGGGGTGGGGATTGGCTAATTGGTTAATTGTCTGACGGGGCAACTGGGTGAGAGGGCAACCGGGTGAGAGGGGAGTCGAGGGATCACAGGCGGGAGTTTAAGTTTGCAGTCACCCATAGCCCAATTAACCAATTCACCAATTAACCAATTGACCAATCAACCTACTTCCACACCCCCGAGACCAGCGCCATATCCGCCAGCACCAGGGCGGCCATGCTTTCGACAATCGGCACGGCGCGCGGCAGAACGCAGGGGTCGTGGCGGCCTTTTGCCGCCAGGACGACCGGTTCGCCGTCGTAGTCCACCGTCTCCTGCGGCAGCGAAATCGTGGCCGTCGGCTTGAACGCCACGCGGAAGCAGATCGGCTCGCCGTTGGTGATGCCGCCCTGAACGCCGCCGCTGTTGTTCGTCCGGGTACGCATCCGGCCGTCCTCGAACACGAACGGATCGTTGTGTTGCGAACCCGTCATGCGCGTCCCGGCAAAGCCGGAACCGATCTCAAATCCCTTGGTCGCCGGAATCGACAGCATGGCCCTGGCCAGCTCGGCTTCCATCTTGTCGAACACGGGCTCGCCCCACCCCGCCGGCACACCGCGGCAGACACAGGTGATCGTGCCGCCGATCGAGTCCCCTTCTTCCTTAATTGAGGAAATTCGCTCCTCCATGCGCGCCGCGGTCTCGGCGTGCGGGCAACGGACGCGGGTCTGGTCCACGTCAGCTCGAGCAATCGGCTCCTCCAGCAGGCATGGCGCCTCGATGTCTCCCACGGACGCCACCCAGGCCACGATTTCCACGCCGTGCCGATCACGCAGAAGCTTGTCGGCGATCGCGCCGCCGGCCACGCGGCCGATCGTCTCACGGGCGCTGGCGCGGCCGCCACCGCTGCCGGCCGCGATGCCGTACTTGACCCTGTACGTAAAATCCGCGTGCGACGGACGGGGAGTCTCGCGTTGGTTGCTGTAGTCGGCCGGACGCTGATCCCTGTTCCGCACGCTGAGGCCGATGGGGGTGCCCAGCGTCAACCCTCCCTGGACTCCGGAAAGGATCGAAACGCTGTCCGCTTCATCGCGTGATGTTGTCAACTCGCTCTGTCCCGGACGCCGCCGGTCGAGCTGTCTCTGGATGTCGTCCCCGCTCAGCTCCAGGCGCGACGGGCAACCGTCCACGATCGCGCCAACGCACTCGCCGTGCGACTCGCCAAAGGTCGTAACCCGGAAAAGCCGTCCTGTCGTGCTAGCCATTTTGCCTTCTCCAACTGATTCGGATGCTGACAATAGCCGTGCAGCCCTGAAAAGACAACCATTCTTGAGATAAGGGACACCGTCTAGTAACCAACATGCAAGAGCCAGGCCCGAAAGAAAGGGTTGGAGAACGCAAGCCCTTTCATCGCACAAATCTCCGTGACAGTCAATACTGTCACACAAAACCACGCGATACGGGGCGCGCGATTTCGATACATTTGCCCTGGTTCCGTGTGGAGATCTGCCCACGGATATGTCAATCTTGGAGCCGATGAGACGGTACCACTTGAATCTCAATCTTACGGGCGTCACTGTGCTCGTCGCGGTCGGTGTGCTGCTGCCGGTGATGTTGTCGACGGCTGCCGGTATCGTGGCGTTGGTGATCGCCCGTGATGCGGGTGGCATCGTGACCGGCGTCCTCGTGATCTCGTTCACCGTGGCGGCGGCCGGAAGCGCCCTCATTGCGGTCGTGCTGACGGGGAAGAAGGCCCGTCTCGCGCGCCGGCAGGCGGACTTTGTTGCCAACGTTTCGCACGAACTCCGTACTCCGTTGAGCGCGATCAGGCTCTACGCGCAGACACTGCAGTCAGGCGAGCTGGCGGACGACCCGGAGCGGATCGAGGTGTGCCTGGCGACGATCCTGCGGGAAACAGAGTGGCTCGATGTCATGATCGACAGGGTCCTGACGTGGCGGGCGTCTTCACGCGACATGTTGGCGCTGGATATGCAGACCAGACCCGTGACAGAAGCCGTACGCGACGCGGTTGAGCGTTTCAGGAGCATGGTCGCACCCGACGAGCTGGAGTTTACATCGTCGATCGATAGCGAGCTGCCCGTACGCCACGATGCGGGTGCGCTGAACGCGGTTGTCTTGAACCTGCTGACGAACGCGTACAAGTATACCGGTAAGGACAAGCGGATCCGCGTTGACGTTCGGGACGGGGAGGGGGCGGTCTTGATTGAGGTCCACGACAACGGCATTGGATTGACGTCGGCAGATGCGAAGCATGTCTTCAAGCCGTTCTATCGTGTGGAGCGGAAAGACGGCGGCGCCCCAAGCGGTACCGGCCTGGGACTGGCGATTGCCCAGCACCTGGTGGATTGCCACCGCGGTGCTATTGCGGTTCGTAGCGAAAAGGGCAGCGGATCTACCTTCACCATCTCGCTGCCCGAGGACACAGGTGAGACATGAGCAAGGCTGCCGTCAATCGCGATCGCGAGAAAGATGTCGTGCTTGTCATTGAGGATGACAGGGCTCTGCGCGACGGGTTGGCGCTGAACCTCGGGCTGCAGGGTTACGAAGTGCTCAAGGCCGCGGATGGCGACGAAGGCATGCGGCTGGCATTCGACGTGCGCCCGAATCTCATCGTGCTGGATATCATGATGCCCGGTTGGACAGGACTGGACATCCTGGAAGAGCTTCGCAAGTGCGGTGAAGATGTGCCCGTGCTCATCCTGTCCGCGCGGGGCCGATCGACCGACAAGGTAAAGGGACTCGATCTGGGCGCGGACGACTACATGAGCAAGCCGTTCGATCTCCCCGAGCTGATCGCCCGGGTCCGCGCGATGCTGCGGAGACGGCATGCCGAGGAACAGGCGCTCCCGGATCTGTCGTTCGGCGACGTTGTGATCGACCGCGTCGCGCGGAGCGTGCGCGTCAAGGGCAGGGATGTGGACCTGTCGGCAAAAGAATTCGATCTGCTGACTCTCCTCGCGACGTCTCCCGGTCAGGTCTTCACCCGAGAGACGATCCTGGAGCGCGTCTGGGGCTGGGACTACGAGGGCACCGCCCGAACGGTCGACAATTTCATATCCAGTCTGAGAAAGAAACTCCGAGTAGGCCCTCGTCCACAAAGGCTCATCCACACCGTCCCGCGCGTCGGCTACAAGCTCGAGACGTGACCTGCCGCTTGGGGGACGCGTATCGCGGGAAACGAACGTAGGTCCGATTTGCAATCGGACCCAACCCACGCCGGCTGTTTCAACTGACGGCGGGGAGGCCCCGCATCTGAGCGGCGTTGGGTCCGATTGCAAATCGGACCTACATTTCCCGCGGATCTACAGCCGACGAACACGAACCGAACAGGGGCGTCGCCCTCGTCTTCCGAGGTACAGCAAAGAGACTTGCGGAGGACTGGAAATCGTGAAACGGTGCGGCGAGATTGAAGTTGCAGACCGACACCAAGAGAAAGGTCAAACCATGAACAACGCGATCGTCATCTTTTCTATGTTGTTGTGCCTTGGGACGGTCTATGCCCTCGCCGGAGAGCCGCCGGCGGTGTGCAAGGAGACCGATGACACCATTGTGGTGACCATGCGCGGAAAGCATGTGCTGACCTATCACAAGAGGGAACATGTGCCCGAAGGGATCGGTCAGGCGTACGCGCGCAGCGGATTCATGCATCCGGTTTCGACACCCGGGGGGCGGACCGTCACCGACGGGTTCCCCAAACCGCACCACGCGCATCAGCACGGCGTCTTCATGGCCTGGACCAAGTGCCGCTTCGAGGGACGCAAGATCAACTTCTGGGAACACCACCGGGGTGGGGGGCGCGTGCGTCACGACAAGGTAATACACGTCAAGAACGAACCCGACTTTGCCGAGTTCCGCGTGCGGCTGATCCATTCGGACCGTACCGCACCCGGCGGCGAAACTCCTGTGCTGTATGACATATGGACGGTCCGCGTACCGGCCGTCAGCCCCGGCGACCCGCATGTGATCGATATCACGTCCGAACAGCAGTGCGCATCCGGCAAACCCCTGACCCAGGAGAAATATCACTACGGCGGCATGGCAATTCGCGGCAGCGCGCAGTGGATCGACCTGAAATATGAAAAGGCAAAGAACAAAGACGGCTTGAAACCGGGCTGCACCATGCTCACCAGCGAAGGCAAAGACCAGCACAACGGCAATCATTCCCGCCCGAACTGGGTAGCGATCTCCGGATCGGTCGACGGGCAGAGCGCCGGCGCGGCCCTGCTCTCACACCGGAAGAACTTCCGCCATCCGCAAGCGGTCCGGCTGCATCCCAACATGCCCTACTTCTGCTACGCCCCCATGGTGGACGGCCCTTTCACGATCAAGCCGGGCGAAACGTATGCCTCGCGCTATCGCGTGGTCGCCTTCGACGGCCGACCCGATCCAAAACGGCTGAATGAACTGTGGGAGGCCTTCTAGTTGCGCTCGGCGTAAGTAACGGCGCATCTGCGATTATGTTGCGGTGCCACCGCTGGGCTTGTCCTGTTCCTTTATGCACAAAAGTCACTGTCTCCCCCACGGCGTTGACCGAGGAAATCCTGGAGACGGCGGTCCTCCGCCGTTACGAGCAAGAATCGAGCACAGACGGAAAC
>CAZKRK010000264.1:0-10670 GCA_964555035.1 uncultured Victivallales bacterium
CTCGGAAACCTCGGCCAATGCGAGCTTTCATGACTCATGCGTCAGGGCTGGCCCACAATTACGGGAGTACATGGCGAACGTCGTGGAGACCAAGACTCGTAAGCGGGCAGATTCTCAGTGGGCCGGATTTGCAATCCGGCCGAGAGTGAGTTGAGCGTACTGTCGAGAGTAGGCAGCCTACGGTCAGGCCGTTCTCTTGTTATGCTCAAGTGCCTTTCGGCCGGATTCCAAATCCGGCCCACGTATCGCCGCACGTGCGTTCGTCGTCAGTCCGGCCTGGACACAACTGGTTGTCGTGGGGCATACAAGGTGTTAACCTGCCATACATGCACAACCGCGAAACTGGCATGAATCGTCTGCATTGGTGGACGCTGTTGGCGCTGCTCGGTGTGCTGGTTCTGACCCAGACCGGCGACTCATTTACGATTGGGAAGTTGTCGGCGGCGATTGCCAACCGATTCGACAAGGCGGCATCCGGTGAGTGGTGGCGGCTGTTCACGGGCCAGCTCATCCACTTGGGCTGGTTTCACCTGGCCGTGGACGGCGCCTCCATCGCTGTTGTGTGGTGGCTTGTTGCGCCGTACTTCCGGCCGTTGCGACTGCTGGTGACGTTTCTGGTTGCGGGTACGATGGGGCAAGCGTTCGCTCTTCTGGCATGGCGATACGGCCTAACGGAGTACGGTTCGCTCGTGGGTAGCTCGGACGCGCTTCACGGGCTGGTGTACCTGTACATCGCCGTGATGTACCGTTCTTCCGGCAATCTCCGGGAACGTCTTGGCTGGCTCGTCGGCGCAGCCGTGATGACGGCCTCGACTGTGTACACTTGCTTGACGGGTCGTATGCTCATATCGTCGGTCATGCTTTCGCCGGGCTACAATCATTTCGGCGGGATTCTGGGTTTCATTCTCGGCCTTGAAATCGGGTTTCTGAAACCTGCACGCGGAGAGAAGACGTAATGGCAGATACTGGGCATGCGGGTGATGCGACGCCTCCTCTTGCGGCTTGGCGCCAAACGAAGGTGGCGGAAAGGCTGCTGGCGACGAAGGCCTCTTCCTGGGGCACGATCTACGGCGCCGAAATCGAAGAACGCGAACCGAGAACAGCGAAATGCCGTATCGGCAACAGGTGGTATGTCAACTTCGGTCTTGCTGATGTGTTCGGGTTCTCGTGTGATCCCGGCGTTGTCGGCGCGGCCGAATCGGCACTCCGCGACTGGGGAGTCTTCTATGGTGCGTCGCGCATTTACCAGCAACCAAGGCTCTATCGGGAACTGGAGGGACGGATAGCGAAAGCCGTCGGCACGGAGACCGCCATCGCTTTCAACAGCGTGACGACCGTGCATTGCGGATTCTTGCCGAGTCTGGCGCGCCAGAGGTCGTGCACGGTTTTCATCGATCGATTTGCGCACAACAGTCTCTGGCGGGCCTGCGAGCTATGTGCAGCGAGAGGAGCAACGGTCGTGCCCTTCCCTCACAACGACGCGGATGCCCTGGGGAAACTGCTCTCGAGAAGCGAGAGCTTCCCTATCGTGGCCGTGGACTCGGTCTACAGTATGGGTGGCGACTTCGCGCCCCTTCGAGAGATCCACGAACTCGTGACGAAACATGACGGACTGCTCTATGTCGACGACGCTCACGGGACGGCTGTGTACGGAAAACGCGGCGGCGGGTACGCGATGAAGGAGCTTGGAACGGTGCCTGAGAACGTACTGGTGGTTGGTTCGCTGTCGAAGGCGCTATCCGGCAACGGTGGATTCCTGGCCTGCGGGCAGGTGTGGCGTGATTTCATCGAGTCGGCCGCAGAGGGATTCATCTTCAACGGACCCATCCCTCCCGCGATGCTGGCGGCCGACATCGCGGCGCTCGACATCCTGCTATCGAAAGAGTACCCGGACATGAAGGCCAGACTGCACGCGCAGCAGGAGGCGGTTCTCGCATACGTCAGGGAATTGGATCTGGATGTTGTGAATCCCGGCTCCCACATCATTGCGGTTCCGATGGACGATGAGAAAGCCCTCCGAGTGGCGAGCAGACTGTTCGAGAGAGGGATTCTCGTTAACACCGCCATCTTCCCGGCGGTGCCGGCAAAACAGGGCATTGTCCGGCTGACGCCAAGTCTGCTGCATTCTAGTGAAGACATCTCGGTTTTCGGGTCGGCGCTGGCGGAAGCTGTCAACGAGTAGAACTACTGGGAATTCGCGAGCTGCGCGACGTTGTTGCAGCGTACAACGCGAAAGAAGGCGTTGGTTTTCACCAGAACCAGTTCGGCCTGCAAACCGCTTACCTCTGCTTTGAACGCAACGCAGTGCGCGGGATCCGCGCCAAATTGCTTGGCCCACTTCGGGCCGTTCTCGGGAAAGACCTCCAGGAGGGAGCCGTATTTCCCCACCCTCTTGAACTCGGCGAGACCTTCGGCGGAAATCTCGTCCCTCAGGGCCTTGCGCAGGAAGTCCTCCTGCTCCTGGTGCGTCCGTGAAGCGTACGCCCCCGGCATGATGACGAAGTCGCGTAGCGCACGGTCGCTGTTCGAGACCGCGTCTTCGAAGCGTTCTGCAAATGCGATCGCTTGCCGCCGCGGCTCATCCGACTCCCAGCGCCGGTAACACGTGTAAGCCGTCACGGCAACGGCGACGCAGAGGACAAGGAGGGCGACTTGAGTCCAGCGTTTGGTTGTCATGTTCGAGTACTCCGAGTGGGATCATCATCGAGCTTTCTGATGCGGAATTGCTTCTTCATGTCATGAAAAAGCCGCCGCACGGATGCGCGGCGGTTGTCCTTCTGCACTATTCGAGTCCTCTACACGAAGACCTTCTGTGAAGCGCCAGTCCTAGACGCAGCACGTGCCGCTTCGTAGGCATCCGCATCTCGAGAGACCTTCTGGATGACCCGGTTCCAATGAGCATCCCAGTCAACCTTTTCCAGCATTTCCTGGATACGGTGTTCGGGAGAGGCTGTCTCATCCTTGTGTTCCTGCGTTGCGGGGCTCATCGCGTATCTCCCATCTGAGAAAATCCTAACCGAAATATCCGAACCCAATTACAGAAAAGCGGCTGCGAATATGCGTACCGTTGGGCTTGTTCGCAAGCTCAATATCAGAGTTTTCCAAAGAAGAAGACAAGCAGGAAACATGCCGCGGGGACAATCGTGCCTTCCAATTCTCTGACCCACGCAAATGGCTGCACACCACGCTCACGACACCTTAGTAGAGCACTCGTCGAACTGTTCGTCAATCCCCCCGCGCGCCTTTTTTGGCCGCCTGCGACGTCGGAATCACGGAGCGGCGCCGGCGCTACCGCCCCAGCACCCGCACTTCCGCCGGCTCCTTGCGGTGTACCTTGAACGCGTAGTCCCTTGTGCTTTTCGGCAGCGGGACGGACATTCGGCCGTTGACGCAGGTTAGCGTTGCCCTCGCGAAAGGTCTGCCGGCGTAGGTGTCCCAGTACTCGGCCAGATACGTTCCGCCGACCAGGCCTCTCACGATCAGACTGCGCTGCCTGGTGACGAGAGGCCCGGTGTCCGGCAGGCCCGGGTCGAGCATGCGTTCGCGGTCGTAGACGAATCCGTAGACGCACGTGCGGCCCGCCAGTCCCTGGAGCTCGACCACGGGATCGTCGTTGTCCTGCCCCAGGCATTCCATCCAGCCTACAAGCTCGCGCTTGCGCCGGTCTTCGCCCTTGTCGAAGGCGGCCAACGGACCGAAATGCTCGATCAGCCCGTTCGGCTCGATAAAGGTGTCCCACCACCACGGCAGACAGTTGCCGGCGGTGGGGGTCATCCATCCCAGCCAGAGGACGTGGTGCAGGTGCCGGCCGGTGGGATCGATCTGGTCGTCCGCCGCGCGCCAGCCGCGGCCGATTTCCGTCACGAAGTAGGGCTTGCCCACCCCTTCGCACAGGCGCAACTCCTTCAGCAGCTCAAGCGTGGCGTCGGCGCTGTAGATGTGACTGCTGCAGAAGTCGATCGACGGCAGGTCCCACAGCGCCCCGATGGAATTGCCGCTGCACAACGTGGTAGTCACAAGATGCTCGTGGGGGTCGATGGATTTCAGGTAGTCGCTCATCTCGCGGTGCCAGTCGACGATGTGTCCGTTGTTGTAGCGCGGGGTCAGGTCGGTCTCGTTGACGAGCTCCCACGCGAACAGCTCGGGGTAAGCGGACCACCGCTGCACACAGCGCTCGATATAGCGCTTGAAGGCCCGCTGCGCTTCGGGCTTCGTCCAGAACTCCTGCGCCAGGCTGCACGGCCCGCCGTTGTCGCCGTTGAACGGGTTGCGGTACCAGTCATCGCGCAGCCAGCCATGGTAGGTAAGGACGAGCTGCACGTGAATGTCGTACTTCCCCGCCAACTCGAACAGGCGGTCGATCTCCAGGGCACTCTCCTCTTTGAACGAGTCGAGCTTCTTCTCTTCCAGCAGGGGGTTGTTCCAGGGACAGATCCACACGCGTATCAGGTTGCCGCCCTGCTCGTGCAGGGCTCTGAGATAGGGCTCATAGTCCTCCGCCCAGCAGACATTCTGGCCGATCGGATAGAACCGCTCGCCCGTTTCGTACGCGAAGTGCGTCCGGTAGCGCGGATCGATCCCGATCATGCCTCTGCCCGGCGACGCCACGCACTGCAGTTCACGCGAAACGGCGTTCGTCCACACACCGCCCGTGCGGTACCCCAGTGCCACTTGCCAGACACCTTCTTCGCGAGGGCAGAAGCGTGCGGCATAGGTGAGCCCTTCATCGTCCGCCGCTTTGAGGAAGGCGTTCACGGTCAGGTCCGTGCCGCCCGGCGAACGCAGGACGGCGCGAACGTCGAGACTGGGTCGATGGTTAACGCCGATACCGAGCGACTCGCGGCTGAAGCGCAGCGAGAACTCTGTGGCGCGGCGCACGGGGATGCTGTCAGGAACCGTCGGAGTGCCGGCGACGGTCGGGCGCGGCCGGCGGTTTGCGTTGGCGCGATCCACGCGCAGGTTGTCGACGATCACCTTGGCGCTGTCCATTCCGACGGGAGTGGCCAGCAGCATCACGCGCGTGACGTGCTGTTTCTGAGAATTCCACTTCTCAACCACTCCTTTGTCCTTCAGGCCGGCCTCGCCGATGTCAAACTCAAGGTGCCGGTTCCAGCCGGGTCGCAGCTTCAGCGGCGTCATCTCGATGAAGCTGCCCTGTTTCGTGCGAAACGCGATTGCCAGTTCCACGTCGGCCGTATCCGGGTTGTTGCACACGTCCAGCCAGACCCGCGACGCGCCGCCGAGGTCCCAGTCCGTTTCGCATCGAAACATCGTGTTGCCGCGGTTGCCCGCCAGAAACTCGAGTTCCAGGGCCCGGTCGCCGCGCGTGACCGACTGCGTCACATAGCGGACCGTTCCGTAGTTGTTGCAGCTATCGATGCTCCATCCCCACGGCGCCTCGAAATCCTCGAGGAGGTACTGTTCCACCGGCGCCGCGGATGCCGACGGCGCGGCAACCTCGACGGAGGGCGGCGTGGAACAGCCGCAGAGAATAACCGTTAGCGCAAGTGCGATTGTGAGCGACAGAGAGGAATTCATCATCGTGATTCTCATAGCTTGATGTTGCCCACGTACGGTAGGACAGGCACTCCTGCCTGTCCAGATGAACTTGTCGGGCGTATCTCCGGGGCGCGGAAATCCGCTCCGCGCCGGCAATTCTCATTATGGCCACGCCCCCTGCCGCCTTGTGTCGCAGGGGGCGTGGCCATAATGAGAATTGCTGCTTCCGCGCTACGGGCAGTTGCATTCAGCCGCCCGACTTAGCTATGATGGCGCGCACAAACGGGGGCTATTTAAGTTATGAGCGTCTATCACACCAAGTCCAGTGCCGATATTGTCACCGAGCTCGATACCGACCAGGCGAAGGGCCTTTCAACCGCTGCCGCAAACCAACGCCTCCAGGAACACGGACCCAACGAACTCACCCACTCCGAAAGCAAGAGCCCGTGGCGCATCTTTCTGGACCAGTTCGGCAACCTGCTCGTTATCCTTCTGATCGTGGCGGCCCTGGTCTCGTTCGGGCTCGGCGACGTGAAGGACGGCATCGCGATCCTGGTGATCGTTGTCCTCAATGCCCTGCTCGGGTTCAAGCAGGAGTACAACGCCGAGAAGGCCATGGCGGCCCTCAAGAAACTCTCGGCGCCCGTGATCCGTGTCCGCCGCGGCGGCGAAGTGTGCGAGCTCGACGCCAAGTCACTCGTTCCCGGCGACGTGGTTCTGCTCGAAGCCGGCAACCTCGTACCCGCGGACGCGCGACTGGTCGATTCCGCCAGCCTGCGTGTCATGGAAGCCGCTCTAACCGGAGAGTCGGAAGGCGTCGGCAAACACACCGACCCCATCGCCGGCGAAGACATCCCCGTCGGCGACCGCCGCAACATGGTCTACATGGGCACGGTCGTGACCTACGGGCGCGGCGAGGCCGTCGTAACCGGAACGGGCATGGACACCGAGCTGGGTCGCGTGGCAACACTGCTCCAGACCACGGAAGACGAAGCCACGCCGTTGTCCAAAAAGCTGCACCGACTCGGGAAGCAGCTCGTCGTGGCGGCGTTGATTCTGATCGGCCTCGTAGCCGTGATCGGCCTCGTCCGCGGCGCCGACGCGAAGACGGTCTTCCTGACCGCGGTCAGCATGGCCGTGGCGGCGGTGCCGGAAGGACTGCCGGCCGTCGTCACGATCGCGCTGGCCCTGGGCGCCCAGCGTATGCTGAAACGCCGGGCGCTGATTCGCCAGCTGCCGGCCGTGGAGACGCTGGGTTCGGTCACTGCCATCTGCACCGACAAGACCGGCACGCTGACCCAGAACCGCATGACGGCGACCTCCGTCCAGCTACCGGGCAAGGCGATCGACTTGCCGCCGTCCCTGGCCGAACCGGTCACGCTGCCTGACGACGATGCCGGGGACGCGGCCCTGCTGCTCGCCGCGGCGGCCCTGTGCAGCGACGCCGTGTTGAAAGCCGACGAGAGCGGCACGCCGACGCTCGAGGCCATCGGCGATCCGACCGAAGGCGCGCTGGTCGTGGCGGCGGCGCGCGCCGGCCTGGACAAGGCGGCCATGGAGTCGCACATGCCGCGCACGGGCGAGGCGCCCTTCGATTCCGACCGCAAACGCATGGCAACGCTGCACACGCTTCCCGCCGCGGACTCAGGCCTGCCGGCGGCGGTCGGCGGCATTGTCGCAAGCGTAGCCCCCGCCAGGGGCGTCGTATTCGTCAAGGGCGCAATCGACAGCCTGATCGACGTTTCCACCGCCATTCGCATTGCCGGCAAAGTCGAACCGCTCAACGACGCACGCCGCGAGCAAATGCTCGCCCGCATGTCCGAGCTGGCCGGTAACGGCATACGCGTGCTCGGCGTGGCCTATCGCCCCACCGACGAGACAGCCGCGCCCGAGCACCCGCGGGAGCTGGAGCGCGAACTGGTCCTGCTGGGGTTGGTGGGAATGATGGATCCCCTGCGCGACGAGGTGAAGGACGCCGTGGCAACCTGCCGCGGCGCGGGCATTCGCACCGTCATGATCACCGGCGACCACCCTCTCATGGCCGGGAGCATCGGCAAGGAGCTGGGCATCGTCGACGACGGCGGCGTACTCACCGGGCGTGAGCTGGAGGGCCTGTCGGACGAAGCGCTCCAAGCCGCGGTCGCAAAAACCAACGTCTTCGCCCGCGTCTCGCCCGAGCACAAGCTCCGAATCGTGGATGCCCTGCAGGCCCGCGGCGAGATCGCCTCGATGACCGGCGACGGAGTCAACGACGCCCCCGCGCTCAAGAGCGCCGATATCGGCGTAGCCATGGGCATCACCGGCACGGACGTCGCCAAAGAGGCCTCCGACATGGTGCTGCTGGACGACATGTTCACGGCCATCGTCGCGGCCGTGGCCGAGGGTCGCGTGATCTTCGACAACATCCGCCGCTTCATCCGCTTCATCCTCGCCGCCAACGCGGGCGAGTTGCTGGTGATGTTGCTGGCGCCGTTTTTCGGCATGCCCATACCGCTGCTGCCGGTGCAGATCCTGTGGATGAATCTCGTCACCGACGGTTTGCCGGCCCTTGCCCTCGGGGTTGAGAAGGCCGAGAGCGACGTCATGAAGCGTCCCCCGCGCAACCCCGACGCGCCGATAATAGGTTGGCGCATGGGGCGGCAGATCATATGGGTCGGACTGCTCATGGCGTGCCTGTCGCTGGCCGTCGGCTACTCGCAGTGGCGCGACCGCGACACGGACCACGGCGATACCGCGGTCGCGGCGGAAGCCGGCGGCGAAGTGGCGCCGGCCGGACACCACGGCGAACACGCCCTGGCCTCCACCTGGCAGACGATGCTTTTCACGACGATGGTCTTCACGCAGCTCTTCCTCGCTCTCGGCGTGCGCTCGTCGCGCGACTCGCTGTTCAAGATCGGGCCGTTTTCGAATCGCCCCCTGGTAGGCGCCCTGGCCCTGACCGTCGCGCTGCAGTTTGCCGTGATCTACGTTCCCATCCTGCAGAGCTTCTTCCGCACGCGCCCCCTGACCGCGCCCCAGTTGGGAGTGTGTTTCCTGATGGGCGCGGGCATGCTGATTGCGGTTGAGGTCGAGAAACTCGTCCGGCGCCGCTTGGAGTCATAGTGCCTTGAACCACCGCAACTGCCATGAGAGGCAAGCAACTGAGTGGGCGTACCTGCAGTGGGCCGGATTTGCAATCCGGCCGAGAGAGAGTTGAGCATATTGTGGAAAATGAACGGACCGGAGTCAGGCCATTCTCTTGTCATGCTCGGCATTCTCGCGGCCGGATTGCAAATCCGGCCCACGTCTACCGCGCACGTGTTCAGGGGTTGGGTTGCGGGTGGCGCCCGCGTCGATCGGTTACGCGCAAATGAGTGCACTGCTGCGAGAGCCGCGCAACGACGACAAGGACCGCGACAGGGCGTCGCGCACGACGGTGCTGTACATTGACGACGCGCCGTACACGAACAGCGCCGCCAAATTCTGGCCTACGCTGATTGACGAGTTGCTGGAAGAGTACCCGTCGGCCACGGCTTTTGAGCTGACGGCTCCGGCTCCCAGTGTGCTCACCCCCCGTTGCCTCGATCCGGCCGCCGCGTTGGAGGAGAGCCTCGAGCGTCTCAAGAACGTCGATATTCGTGCCGCCATGGCCAGTACGCTGGCCGAGCTGGAGCTGCTGGGCGGTCCGGCTCCCGTAATCATGCGCGTGCTCGCCGGCGACGAGGAGCTGCTGCGCCGCGACCTCCCCGCCGAGTGTGTCGACGCCGAAATCCTGCCGTACCTCGTGGCCTGGATTCTGAGGTGGGCCGGTATCGCCGACGCCAGGTGGAACGAGGAGTTCCTGAGCGGCGCGCTAAGGGCCGAAGACCGCCGCCGCGGCCGAACCTACGCCATCGATTTCGGACTGCACCGCCAACACATCGGCGAAGGTCTCCACCAGTGGTCGCTGACCGTCATGCCGATGGTGGAAACGATCCTAAGAAGAGCAGTTGCCCGCGGATGACGCAGATTGACACAGATAAGGTCCCGAATCCGCGTTCATCTGCGTCATCCGCCGGCAACTTACAGTCAATTCTCCCATCTTCTTACCGTCCCATTTTTCTACCAATGCCACACTTGGGTTGCGAGCGACACCCGCGTTGAGGGGGAGAGCAGGCTACCCCACATCGATCTTGCGGTAGGACGCGACGAGTTTGTCCAGGCCTTCCTGGCCCTTCTTGCTCGTGCCGTGCTCCATGCCGAGCACACCCTTGAAGCCCTGATCGTGGATCCACTGCGTCACGGTCTTGTAGTCGAGCTTACCGGTGCCGGGCTCCTTGCGGCCGGGCACGTCGCCGTACTGGACGTAGGCCACCTGGTCCCAGGTCTTCTTGGCGCTCGGAAGCAGGTCGTTGCCGATCTGGCCCTCGTGGTAGAAATCCGCCAGCAGCTTGCAGGACTTGCGGTTGACCAGCTTGCAGAGCAGGTGACCTTCTTCGAAAGAGCGCAACAGGGGCGGGCCACCCT
This sequence comes from uncultured Victivallales bacterium, assembly GCA_964555035.1. Classification (GTDB taxonomy): domain Bacteria; phylum Verrucomicrobiota; class Kiritimatiellia; order UBA8416; family CAYOBW01; genus CAZKRK01. Next base: position 9,985 of record CAZKRK010000264.1, read on the forward strand.
TGACGCCGTGCGATAGCGGCTCCTGAACCAGGATGATGCCGTGCTCCTCGACGATGTCGCAGCAGCGCCTCATCACGTCCACCGACTGCTCGATCTGTTTCTCGACCGGCACGTCTTTCAGGCGCGGCCCCGGGATCATGGTCATGCAGGTCTGACCCGTGCGCTTGGAGCACTCGACGCCCTCGCGCATGTCTTTCTCGAGCCGCGCGATGCCTTCATCCGTCGGTTTGGAGAAGTACATGCCGTTGCCGCCCGTAATAACCATCACGCCGAGTGTGATGCCCTTCTCCTTGGCAAAGGCGCCGATCTTCTCCTGCATCTCGGGCTTCTGCCTCTTCATCCCGTTGTCTTCCCATGCACGGAAGCCGAGATCGTAGGCAAACTGAAGCTGCCCCAGGTAGTCCTTCGGCGCCGTCGGCAACTGCCGCGGATGAGGTGCAAACAACATGTTGAAAGGCTTACCGCCCTTTGCCGGTTCACCAAAAACAGGACCCGCTCCCGCGGTCACGGCCAGCCCCCCCAACAGCTCGATGAAAGTACGTCTTTTCATGGTCCCGAACAGAAGCACCATTGACAACGGATGTCAACAGAAACGTCCAACGCGTCGGTCATCACCGCGGCCGTCGCCGTCCCGCCCCTCACCCGGCTCGCTCCGCTCGCCGACCTCTCCCCCGAGGGGAGAGGTG
>CAZKRK010000265.1:0-10642 GCA_964555035.1 uncultured Victivallales bacterium
GTTTCCGGCAGTCAGATTACCGTGCCGATGGATCGTCACCGTTCGATCGCTGCAGAGTTCGTCGTTGTTCCTACGCAGCCTTCCGTTGGTAACCACACCGGCGCTATGAATAGGCAGGCCTCGGCCGCGACGCTGCAGGGCGCACTCACTGCAGGTGGTGTTGCTGATGTCTGGATCTGCTGGGGTACCAACGATGGCGGCACGGGCGATACGGGGAGTTGGGACAACGTGATCTCGGTAGGCGCGGTGGAACAAGGCGTCGCGTTTTCGAGCGTTGCTGATGGCCTTGAGGCGAACATGACGTACTGGTACCGCTGCTACGCAAGCAACGCTGCCGGTGAGGACTGGTCGCACGAGGCAACAAGCTTCAGCGGCACACCGGTCGACGATGGCAGCGGTGGTGGCAGTAAGCTGTGGACGCCGTCAGATATCACGACTGTACTCTGGCTCGATGCCGCTGATATGAACACGATCCAAACGTCAGGCAGTTCGGTGACGAACTGGAATGACAAGAGTGGGAATGGCCACGACGCCGTACAAGCCACACCAGCGAGCCAGCCGACGAACGGTGGTACTATTGGTGGCCTGAATGCCATCGTGTTTGATGGCACCTCTGACCGACTGGATATAGCTGCGCTGGGAATCAACAACGAGCATACCATCTACGCCGTTGCCTATACCGTTAGCAGTAGCTCTTACAGGGAGATGCTCAGGGGGCAAGGCACCGATGAAGATCTGCATTTTGGACAACTGAACGGGAACTGCTCCACGTTCTATGGGAACAACTCGGCCTGGGCTGATGTCGGGGCGAACACACCTCTCGGAGCATCTACCTCCGCTTTCGTCAACGGTGTCGTAGCCGATGGCGCAGGGAATGCGACGCCGTATCACAACGGCACTGCTCAGAACAACAAGTCCTGCGCAATGGTCGGCACCACAACGGGTTTCTCTGTCGGTAGCGTCCAGGGAGCCAATTTCTGGGACGGCCCCATAGCTGAGATCATCGTGTGCCCTTCTGCTGTGAGCTCCGATACCCGCGAAAAACTCGAAGGCTACCTGGCGTGGAAGTGGGGGGTGCAGGCGAATCTGCCGACAGATCACGCTTACAGAAGTGCGGCACCCGGTAGCCCTGTCATCGCAAACCTGGCGCCAACCGGTATGGCAAGCAGCGACGCTACCTTCAACGCATCGATTAGCGCCTCTGACACCAACTATACTGTCGACATCTACTGGGGCACGTCTGACGGGGTCACGAACACCGACGCCTGGGCTTACTGCGCAACGGCGGGCTCTTGGACGAACGTGTCTACCAACATCAGCTATGTTGCGACCGGACTGCAGCCCGGCACTGCATACTACTACACCTTCCGTGCCAGCAACGCCGGCGGCAACGTCTGGGCAAGCCCGAGCTGGCGGTTCGCGACGCTTGCCAGCACAACTCATACGGTGAACCATGCTGTTCCACACGCATGGCTTGCGGCTCAGGACAGTGGCTGGACGAATGACTATGAAGCGGCGGCTGCTCTTGATCATGACGGTGATGGGGTCCCGACCTGGCAAGAGTACTGGTGTGGGACGGATCCGTGGAATGCCGACTCGCATCTGCGGATCGACTCCATCACGTATGTCGGGGGTGCCCTGGTATTGCACTGGCGGCATGCGGCCGTGGACCCGGATATCCCGCCCATCGCGATCGAAGCGTGTGTCGACCTCTGTTCCGGGATATGGACCAACGTTGGAGCCAGCGCTCCCGTGAACGGCCCAAACACCTGGTCGCAGCCGGCCGCACAACAGCGGTACTACAGGCTGGCCGTCCCCAATGCGCAGTAGGCCGCGAATGTCGCAGAACAACACGGGGCGTGTCGTGTAATGCCACTAGGTTTGCGCGCTTGCAGATGCTAGCATTCCCTGAATGGCCCTCATTTGTGGTGGTGGCGTGGTAGAGGTGTTGGACTCGCGACTCGCGACTCGCGACTAGCGGGACTTTCGCCCGAAACGGGCGTGAGACAGAATTGAAAGTCAACGGGTCAAGTGGTCCCAATCCTTCCGCTAGTCGCTGGTCGCTAGTCGCTAGTCCAAAATCTGATACAGAGGCCAATAGAGAGCGAGAAAAGGAAAGCAACATGAACACACTACGCAAACCCATCCTGTTCGCAATAGCCCTATGTCTGACCGCGAGCGTCACTGTCACCAACGCAAAGGCCGGCTACAAGCGGCGTGGCGTTCATCTTGGTCCGACTGGGATCATCGCCGCCCTCAACGATGATGGCGATAACTTCCAGGTGGAGTCCGTAGAGAAGGGCGGCCCAGCCGAGGGTAAGCTGAAGAAGGGCGATATTGTCGTCAGCGTCAACGGCAAGCCATTCAGCGAGCATGTGCGTAAGGAGTTTGCGGCGGCGATTGATGCGTCCGAGACGGACGCGCTCCAAGGCAAGCTGACCCTGGGTTTGAAGGCTGCGGAGGGGACAGAGGCGAAGACAGTTGAGCTGCAGTTGCAGGTGATGGGGTCGTACAGTGCCACCGCGCCACATGACTGCCCGAAGACCGACAAGATCATCACCAACCTGGCGGAGTTCCTGACCAACGTTTCCCCGAAGGACGACCTGTTGCTTATGCGGTCGCTGGGGCTGCTCGCAACCGGTGAGAAGAAGTATTTTCGCAAACCAACCTTCAGTGACGAGTTTGTGGAGCTCTCCCCGGAAGAGTGTATCGCCACCTATCGACGTAACACCTGGCAAATGGGGTACGCCAACCTTGCCGCCTGCGAGTACTACCTGGCTACTGGCGACAAATCGATTCTGCCGGCCATCAAGAACATGTCCATTTCTCTCGGCATGGGGTCAGACACGACCGGCACGTACGGTCACTGCATGGCCACGCTCGATCGCAATCCACACAAGCACGGCTACATCAACGGATATGGCCAGATGAACCAGGCCACGTTGCCGGCGCTGATATCACTGGTTCTTGCCCGTACGAAGATCGGCATTAAGCATCCCGACATCGACTACACCATTCGGCAGTCATACAAGAACTACAAGTACTACATTGGCAAGGGCGCTCTCCCTTACGGTGTGCACAATCCTTGGACCCACACGTACAACAACAATGGCACCAGCGCGCTGGCGGCCATCTACATGTCGCTGCTGGGCAACAAAGAGGGCACCAAGTTCTTCGGGACACTGGCGGCGGCTGACAGCAACACACTGGTCCATGGCGTGCATGTGGGCAATGTGTGGAGTCAGGCCTGGACCGGTTGCGGTGGCCCGTTCATCGGTCCGAAGGCAACGCAGAGTTTCTTCAAGCGCGCCTTGTGGCGGCGCACGCTGGACCGCTGCTTTGACGGAAGCTTTGCCATCGAATTCATCGGGTCGAGGGGGCAGTACCTGAACAAGCCGCCGCTGCATGAAACGGCGACCACTGTCCAAAAGATATCACCCAATGGCGCGCTTCTGATCGCATACTGTGTCGGCCGCAACGCGATCTACTGCACCGGCAAAGGTGCAGATGAGGCCTGCTTCCTCAGCGAGGAGGAGTTGGCGTTCCTCGACGGGATCGAAGCGCTTGATTACAACACCATGCCGATTGAGCGTCTGAAGGCGCTCCGCACCCATGACTTGCCACAGGTAACGCGTGGTGCCAATTGGGTCTATCGCGACCGCTGGCAAGAGCATGGCGAGTTTGAGAGTGAGATCATTCCAGCTCTGGAGGGAGCCGCGAGCGCAACGGACAAGGATCTCATCGCAGCCTACGCGGGTGAATTTGGCTACCGCTGCCCGGCGGAACTCTTTGCCAAGGCCGAGCCGGCGTTAGTGAAGCTTCTGCGTGATAAGAACGCGAATTGGGAAGCACGGGCCAATGCCTTCAGTAGTATAAACTTCAACTCGAATCCGAAGCCCGACGACATGGCGACCTGCGGTGCGGAGATCTATGCGGCCGGCATCAAGGCCTTTGCCGCCACGCCGCGCCTGAAGTCAGAGCCGGACGCCAGCTATGCCGATATGTCGATGGCCAAACGGCTGCTCCCGCTCTGTGCCGATCCCTATGCCGCAGGATTGCTGAAGAGCGATGCCGACAAAGCCGTGTTCTACAGAGTTGTCAACCGCATGCTCGACAACCGTATGCAGAACGGACGAGGCCAGGCCATGGCACTGATCAGTGGCATTCCGCTGGAAGACCTGCCCTATGTGGCGGACCGGTTCATCCGCAACATGGAGAACAAAGAGCGCACGAAGTTCACCTATTCGGCGATGCGCGACGTCGGGGCCGGGGCCGAGATCATGGCGCGGTTGGGAATTGGTGACGGGCTGGATTACCTGATGGCGATATTCGACGAGAAGACCGGCAAGTGGGGATTCAAACTTCGTACGGGCGCCAGATCGTTGCCGGCCTACGGTGCCTACGCCCAGAAGTATCTGGCGAAGATCAAGGAGCTTGGCGATGGCAAAGGCATGGGCAATGCCCGCAAAGCAATTGAAAAGGCCACTGATAAGAAAGAGATGATGACCTGGGAAGAGGCCTTGCAGAAGGCCAAGGCGATGTAGACGACCCGGGGACCATCATGTCTGCCCGGGAGCCTGGCGACCAGCCCTCGTGCCGCAATCCTGTCCCCCATCGCCCCGTCACTATCGTTGAGCGGTCAGCTTTGGGCGCTGCTCCGTTGCCGGGCAATCCGCCGCTGTTTGTTACCCGCTCTCAGAATCTGTCATGCTCATCAGGTTCCCTGTCAGGAACTTGGGCCAAGGCTGCTTCGAACTTCTTCCTGCTGGCACGCTTGGAGCGTTCTGCAAGATAGTCCTCAGTCTCCATGGCAGAGATCTTCTCCGCCACCGCCGTTGCCACAAACTGGTTGATAGACACGCGATCTCGCTACGGGAAACCGTGAAATATGCGGGCTAGCGATGGGGTGGGTGTCAGCCCCGGGTAATCTGTGGGGCGATAGATGCGAGCAGCAACTACCTCCGATTCTCAGTCACTATCGTTGACGTGTCAATTGGGGTGACTGCTCCTTTACGGCCGTGGGGATGGCGTGGTGGTGCAGCTCGCTGCACCCTCATTTGCGGGCGCGGATGGCGGTGGGGCTTTTGTCGCGGTTGCGGCGCATGAACTTGTTGAAGGCGTGGCGGTCGGGGATGCCGACTTGCGCGCCGATGAGGTGTATCGGCAGGGCGCTCTGACGCAGCAGATCCTCGGCGAGCTGGGCGCGGCGGTCGCGGATGCAGGCTGATACCGGCTTGCCGAGAAACTCGACGCAGAGCTGGTCGAGGCGGCGCCGGGAGTAGCCGACGGCCGCCGCCAGAGATTCGGGCGTCAGTGAGGCGTCGGCGGTGTTTTCGCGGATCCGCTTCTGTACTTCCTCTATGATGTGCGCCCGGTCCTGCTGTCCCGCATCGGCGGTCCGGGCAATTCTTACCAGGCGCCACAGGAGCAGCCGCGCCAGTAAATCACTTTCGTACCGGTCGGTTTCCCGCAAATCCATGCAGGCGGCAAAGTCACGGTGCATGATGGCGGCCGATGGGCCGCTGGGAAAGACGGCGGGCAGTTCAATGACCGCCGACTCCGGGTACTCCAGGCGGTATCGGAACTCCAGATAGTAATGCTCCAACCGTCTTTCGGTCGTATAGACCCGGACCGAATTCGGAGGAATGATGAGAATGTCCTGCGGTCGGATCGCCAGACGCCACCGCTGCCTTCCTTGCCGCAAGTCCAGCGAGGTGGGGCCTTCGAACAGTGTCAGTTGCCACATGGGCGCGGGCCTGTACGTCTCGACGCGCTCGATCCCGACGAACGAGTAGCCTACGGCAAGTACCTCTGGCTCAAGACTCAGCGGCAGTGACCAACGGGGCTGTTCGATGGTTTCCATATATGACCACGACACAATTCCAATAACACCAATACACGTGAGGGTTTGGACCTTGGTATAGTATCCGCCATTGATTACCTGCGCAATCGGAATATCTGCGCAGGCGTGGTGTTTTGAGTGGGGGGTGCCGGTTGCGACCACAAGAAGAGGGACGGTTCATGCAGTCGAAGGTGTTGTCCGACAATGACGTTGAGCGTATTCACGAAGCGACATTGACCGTGCTGGCGAAGACCGGCATTGGCTTCAAGGACAGCCTGCAGGCCCAGGAGGTCTTCACGGATGCGGGATGCCGTGTAGAGGACGAACGGGTCTACTTTCCCCCCGAGGTGATCGCAGAAGGGCTCGCACGCATCCCCGACCGAAACAGTCTCGACTACTACAACCACTGGCTGGGATTCACGGGACCGGTTTCGCTGAAACAGGGCGGTGTCAGTTTCGGTCTGATCGGCAATGCGTTCACTATTCACGACTACGGGGCCGGCGAATCGCGGAGCTGCCTGGAGTCCGACGTTAACGACAAGCTCCTGGTGTTGGATTCTCTGCCCAACTTCGACTATGACTGCTGCAACCTCTTTACGGCCCACGATCGCGGCATCGGCGATCGTGTTGCCCGTCCTTACGACAATGCGGAAGCAGGCCGACGTTTCTTACGCCAATGGGTCTGCGGTCGCGCTGTGCCCGGTCGCAAGACGATGCCGTTCGGCGCTATCAATACGACGGAGGAGGAACGGCGACTGACCACCCTTGGTCGAGCCGTTCTGGAGGGCGTTACATCCACAGAGGCCTTGCTGAATCGCCAACTGGACTTTGTCTGGTGCAACACGCTCAGCCCCCTGCGGATCAAAGGCTCCGAGGCCGATTCCATCATCAGAGCCGCTCGTTCAGGCCACGGAATGAGCATGATCTCGCCCGAGGTGATGTGGGGCGCGACGGGGCCCGTGACATTGGCCGGGTCCCTGGTGCAGCACAATGCCGAAGTGTTGGCCGGTGTCCTGCTCAGCCAATTCGCCAGTCCGGGATCAGCGTGCATCTACGGCTGTGTCAGCGCGCCCATGGAGATGCACACGACGGATACCCATCACGGTGCCTTCGAGACAGGACTGTTCGATGCCGCCGTGGTGCAGCTGGCCGACCGTTACGGTTTGCCGTCCCGCATTTCCCCGGGAAACACATCCCAGGTGCGTCCACGTCCCCGGGCCTATGCGGAAACCGCGATGGGCTTGTATCTCGGGGCGGCTGCCGGTGGGAATATCATCACCACCGGTCTGCTCGATTCCACCATCCGCATCAGCTATGAGCACCTGGTCGTGGTGGATGAGCTGATCAACCAGGTCCGCAATATCACCAAACCCATCGCCACCGATACCGACAGCCTGGCGCTGGAGGTCATCGACCGGGTCTGCAACGAAGACGGCAACTTCCTGGTGGATGACCATACCCTCGAGAATATGAAGCGGGATGTCCATTACTCGGCATTCACCGGCCGCACGGAAGACTCCTTCATGGATGTCTATGACCGGGCGCACCAGGAGGTGAAAGAGATCCTCGCACGCCGTGACACCGACGTGCATGTCGACAGCGATATCCTCGCCCGCCTCGCCGCCGTGGAAGCGCGGCTCGCCGAAGACGATACCACCTGGCGCACGGGCGAAGGGGACTGGTGGCGGGAGTATGTGGGAGACCTGGTGTGAAATACCCAAACACCCAAGTACCCAAGGAATGATGAACTCCGAATTCCGAACAGGTGGAAACAGAGCAGCTTGGGCATTTCGGGGTGCCGTGGATTTGAAGAGGGGTGGGGAGTCTGATGAATAGCGCGCCCAATCTGCTCTTCGTCTTCAGTGACCAGCAATCCTCGGACATGCTGGGCTGTTATGGCAACGACCAGATCAACACGCCGAACATCGACGGGTTGGCAGCCGACGGTGTCAGATTCAACCACTGCGTCTCGTCCAGCCCGGTCTGCACGCCGCACCGCGGCATGCTGCTGAGCGGGCAACACCCGCTCTACAACGGTGCCATGATCAACGACATGCAGATGCTTCCGGGCAACGGGAATCATTTCGCCGAAGTGCTGCGTGATGCCGGCTATCAGACCGGTTACATCGGCAAGTGGCACCTCTACGGGGGCATCCGCGAGAGGGGCATTCCCCCCGGCCCCATGCGCTACGGTTTTGACGATGAATTCCTCTCGAACAACTGCGACCTCAACTACGGCCCCGACGACGCGTTCTACTGGGATGACACCGGAGCCAAAGTGAAGCTCGGCCAGTGGGAGCCCGACGGTCAGACCGACCAGGCGCTCGCGTTCCTCGATCGCTACGCCGGCGAACAGCCCTTTGCGCTCTTCGTCTCCTGGCATGCGCCCCATGACTGGGGGCGCGGAGGTTACTCCGCCCCGGTCGAGTACGAGGACTTGTATGACCTGGACGCGATCAAGCTACGTCCATGCGGCGAGGATACCCCCGAGTGTCGAAGGGACTACCGGGGTTACATGGCAATGTGCTCGAACCTGGATGACAATGTCGGCCGTTTGATGAAGAAGCTGGAAGAGAAGGGCGTCCGGCAGGACACGCTGGTGGTTTACACGTCCGACCACGGAGACCTGCTGGGCTCGCACGGCATTCGTAACTGGAAGAAGTCCCGCCCGGAGCATGTCTCCTGCCGCGTCCCCCTGATACTGCGCTGGCCAGGCACGCTTTCCCCGCGGATCAGCGACACCGTCGTGGGATCACTGGATTTGATGCCCACATTGCTGGGCTTGCTTGGTATCCAGCCGCCCAATACCTGCCAGGGCTGCAACTATGCTGACGCCTTGTGGGAGGGGCTGGACGTGACCGGACAATCCGTGCCGCTCTTCTTCTGGGGTGAGAACAGCGACTGGCGCGGTGTCTACACCGAGCGCTACACCTATTCATTCGAGCCGCCCGGTGCGACACGAGGAATCAAGGTCCTGTATGACCGGCAGAAAGACCCGCACGAGCTGAACAACCTGTTTGATGCGCCCGACTACCGTGTCGTCCAGGAGGAACTGCACACCCTCGCCCTGCAATGGATGGCCCGGTTCAAGGACGACCATGTGCCGTGGGACACCGTTAAGCAGCATATCTACGTCGATCCCACCGCCGCAGAGGCGAGATGGGAGCCGATGCACGTCGAGTCCGCGGCGCTAAAGGGGCGACCGGTCGATTTGATACCAAACAAGCGAGAAGGGATCGCGTAAGCAGTTCGATTAAGCGTAACCGAGGAAGAGTGGGACGAAGTGTACGGTTAAGTGTCCAAGGAAATGCAGGGAGAGTGCGAAGCGAACACTTAAACGTACTCTTCGTCGCACTCTTAACCGCAACACTTACTTGGCTACGCTTAATCGCTCGACTTAACCGGCACGGCAGTGTGCATGAGCATATAGACCAATGAAAAGTGCCCCGAGAACGCCAGAAGGACCACCTTTCGAAAGGACGGCAAGTGTCGAAATCATATGATGTAATCGTGGTAGGGGTCGGCGGCGTTGGGTCGGCCGTGTGCTACCAGCTCGCTAAGCGCGGGGTGAAGGTGCTTGGCCTGGAACGCTTCGCGATTCCGCATGCACAGGGCGGCACGCACGGGTATTCCCGGCAGACCAAGATCGCGGCCTATATCGGCGGCGTGTACGAGCCCCTGGTCCGGCGCAGCTACGAACTCTATCGTGAACTGATCGAAGAGGTCCGGCAGCCGGGGATCATGGTCGAGACCGGCTTCGTCGACATCCTCGCCGGCCAACGTTCCGGCGCATACAAGCACGATGGCGGCGCCTTCGAGTATCTCGACCATGCCGAGCTGCAACATCGGTTTCCGCAGTTCCAGCTGCCGGAAACCTACTGGGGGGCCTTGGATCCCGCGGGCGCGCTGCTGCACCCGGAGTTGGCGATCACCTCACACGTGCGGCAGGCCCTCGCGTTGGGCGCCGAGATTCGCGGGCAGACCCGCGTGCTGGACTGGGAAGCCGATGGAGCAGGCGTGAGGGTGAAGACCGATCGCGAGACCTACGTGGCGGAACGGATGGTTCTGTGCGCGGGGCCCTGGATGGGGACGCTGTTAGGCGACCTTGGGATCACGCTCACGGCAAACCGCATGAGCTTTGCCTGGGTATGGCCCAGCCGGAACGTGTCAGCATACGAACTGGGAAACATGCCGTGCTGGTGCATCGGCAGCCCGGGCGAGGGGACCTACTACGGGTTCCCGATGATGGGCAACGTCCCGGGGTTCAAGATCGGCCTGCACTGGTATGGCGAAACGGTCGATCCCGATGATTTTGACCGTGCTCCGAACGCGCAGGACGAAGAGCGGATCCGCAACGGACTGCGCAAGTATCTGCCGGATGCTGATGGGCCGCTTCTCGGCATACGCACCTGCCTCTACGACCATACGCCCGATGACGTTCCGATCGTCGATGTTCACCCGCAACATGATCGTGTCATCCTCTGCGGCCCGCTCTGCGGGGCAGGCTTCAAATTCATCCCTGCCTACGCTGAAGCCGCCGCCGACCTGGCCGAGGACAAAGCGCCCGGCTTCAGCATCGATTTCCTGCAAATCAATCGGCTACTGGCCAACCATCCAACAGAGGTAACCTGAGCATGCAACAGCCTATCGACGTATCCGACAAGGGATTCGACTCCAGAGCCATCAATGCGGGGCGCGACCCCGACTGCGCCTCGATGCCCATCTACATGGCCAATGTGGGCAAAGATTTCTACAGCCGGCACAACAATCCCACGACCACGGCGCTGCAGGACTGCGTCA
>CAZKRK010000266.1:0-10575 GCA_964555035.1 uncultured Victivallales bacterium
GGGACTCTATCTGCGTCAATCTGCGTCATCTGCGGGCAACTGCTCTTTTTAGGTTCACCTCTCCCCTTGGGGGAGAGGTCGCCGCAGCGGAGCGGAGGCGGGTGAGGGGCTGGCCGTTGGCGCCCTCGGGATGACAGGCGGGGCCTAAGTTCCCGGCTAGGAGGGCCCCCCGTGCGCTGCGCTTCCGAGGCAATTCGAGGAGAAAACGGCAGAAATGTTCAATGCTCAATGTTCAATTCTCAAGTGAACTTGGACATTGATAATTGAGCATTGAACATTGAACATTCCTGAAGTTTCCGACCGGAAGGGGCTACACCTCCGGAACTTCCACGGTCGTCCATTTCTCGCTGGACTTGGAGCTCTTGACCACTGCCTCCAGAAAGGCCAGGCCGCGGATGCCGTCGTCGACGCAGGGGTAATTGAAGTCGGTTTCTGCCGGCTTCTCGTCGTTGACGATTCTGGAGAGGGTCGTGGCGAATTCGTTGTAGATGTTGGCGAAGGCCTCAATGTACCCCTGCGGGTGTCCCGACAGCAGGCGGGATTCGGTGGCGGTGTTGTTCTGGCAGGTAACGCCGCCCTGAATGACTTCTGTCGGTTTGTCCAACCAGTGCACGGGCAGCTTGTTCGGGTCGCCGTGGGTCCACTCGAGAGAGCCCTTTTCGCAGTAGATGCGGATGCGGAGCTCGTTCTCGATCCCGATCCCAACTTCGGTTGCCCACAGCAGGCCGACGGCGCCGTTGTCGAAACGCAGCATCACGTTGCCGTCGTCATCGAGCGGGCGGCCCTTGACGAACGTTTTGAGGTCGGCGCAGAGTTCCGCTACCTGGAGTCCGGTGACGTAGGCCGCGAGGTTCTCGCAGTGGTTGCCGAGGTCGGCCATGGCACACGTCGCGCCGATGCGCTTGGGATCCATGCGCCACATGGCCTGCTTCAGGCCCTGGTTTTCCTGCCGGATCGCGAGCCAGCCCTGGGGATACTCGACTACCACGCGGCGCACCTCGCCCAGTTCGCCGGACGTGACGAGCTGCCGGGCCTGCCGGACCATGGGATAGCCGGTGTAGGCGTGCGTCAGACAGAACTGCTTGCCCGTTGCGATGATCTTGCGTTTCAGGTTGACGGCTTCGTCCAGGCTGAGGGTCATTGGCGTGTCGCAGACCACATGGTAACCCGCATCCAGGGCGGCCATCGAAATCGGGTAGTGCATGTTGTTGGGCGTGACTACCGTCACGAAGTCCATTCGTTCGTCCTCGGGGATCTTGGCTTCCTTGCGGAACATCTCGCGATACGTGCCGTAGAGGCGGCTCTCCGTGAGTCCGTACATGTTTCCGCTTTCGCGCGATTTGATCCGCGTGCTGCTGAAAGCGCCACACACCAGCTCGATATGTCCGTGCATAAGGGCAGCCATACGGTGCACCGGTCCGATGCAGGATCCCTTGCCTCCGCCGACCATTCCCATTCTCAATTTACGACTCATGTCTCTTACTCCCCTCTACTGATTGCGGCTAGTCGAGCATGGGCGCGACACAACGGGCTCCGCCACCGGTCGACTTCGTTTGCCTTCTTTCGTACAACATTCTGTTGATTGTTTTAAAGCTTTGTAGGGTGATATGCAACGGGAAACTGCAGCGATGATGCCGTTTCCGCACCGCGACGGTTGCCGTCAGAACGACAATTGCCGGACGCGTCCGCTTTTTTGGTGCAACAGGCCGTTTTTTTGTGCATTCTCTGGACTTTCTGACTGCGGGAGCAATGGACTGAGAGGATCATGATGAGTGAGGTCGGCGGCAACGAGTACCGGGAACAGCGATTGGCGAACCTGGAAGGACTGCGCGAAGCAGGATACGAGCCCTATGGGCGCGCCTTTGATCGATCGGGCCGCATCGCGGACGTCAGGCAGGACTTCGAAGAGGAGAAGCCCGTGGCACTGGCCGGGCGCCTGATGACTATCCGCAAGATGGGCAAGAGCGTCTTTGCCGACATCCACGACGGTTCGGACCGCTTCCAGATCTATGTTCAGAAAAACGTGCTTGGCGAGGAGGCCTTCAACGCATTCAAGCTCACGGACCTCGGCGACACGATCGGCGTCCGCGGAGTGCTCTTCACGACGCGCATGGGCGAACCGACGCTCAAGGTGTCCGAGTGGACGCTGCTGGCGAAAGCCCTGATGGCGCCGCCCGAGAAGTGGCACGGACTGAAGGATGTCGAAGCCCGCTACCGCCAGCGCTATCTCGATCTCATGGCGAACGACGAGTCGCGTGAACTTTTCCGCAAGCGCATTCGCGCGATCGGTGCGATTCGCTCTTTTCTGGTTGGACGCGGTTTCTACGAAGTCGAAACGCCCATGATGCAGGCGCAGGCCGGTGGCGCCGCCGCGCGGCCGTTTGTGACGCACTACGGCGCACTCAATGCCGACATGTTCCTGCGCATTGCTCCCGAACTGTATCTGAAGCGGCTTCTGGTCGGCGGGTTCGACAAGGTTTTCGAGCTCAATCGCAACTTCAGAAACGAGGGCTTGGACCGTACTCACAACCCCGAGTTCACGATGCTGGAGATTTACGAAGCCTACACGGACGTGCGCGGCATGCAGGAGATCATTACCGGTCTCGTTACGCACGTGGCCGAGACCGTGTATGGTACGCTCCAGGCGCCGTGCGGCGATGTCACGATCGACCTGTCGCTGCCCTGGCGTGAAGTCACCTACCGCGAGCTCGTGCGCGAGAAGATGGGCGCCGACTGGTTTGACCTGCCGCCGGCGGAAGCGCGTGCGAAGGCCGAGGAACTGGGGCTTACGCTCGAACCGGATTGGGATATGCTGATGGTGACCCACGAGGTCTATGAGAAGACGATCGAGAAGACGCTGATACAGCCGACGTTTGTCACGCGTCTGCCGGCCGAGCTGATTCCCCTGGCCAAGGCCTGCGACGACGATCCCACGGTGGTCGACGTGTTCGAGCTGGTCATTGCCGGGCAGGAAGTGGCGCCCGCGTATTCGGAAATGAACGATCCGATCGAACAGCGCCGCCGCCTGCAGGCCCAGGCCGGCGAGGATTGTGAAAAGGTGGATGAGGACTTCCTGACCGCGCTTGAGCACGGCATGCCGCCGGCGGGCGGCATGGGAGTCGGAATCGACCGACTCGTGATGATCCTCTCCGGTTGTGATGCGATTCGTGACGTTATTCTCTTTCCGCAGCTTCGCTCGAGGGAGTAAATGGCTCCATTTTCACTGTTCCTTGCGCTCAGGTATCTCAGGCCGAAACGCTCGTTCATTTCGGTCGTGACCCTCATTTCGGTCATCGGCGTGCTGCTGGGTGTTGCGATCCTGATCATTGTGCTCTCCGTGTTCACCGGTTTCGGGAACATGTGGCAGGACAAGATCCTGAGCTTCAAACCCCACCTGACCGTGTACAACACCTATGGCGGTCCGCTGCACGACGTCGAGGATCTCTGCACGAGAGTCGAGAAAGTGCACGGCGTGACCGGCGTGGCCCCGGTCGTGTTCGCGCGTACGCTGATGCAGTACGAAGGCCGCATAGTGCCGCCCGTCGTTGTCGGCGTCACTGCCGGCCGCGCCGACCAGGTCAGCCGCGTGGCCGAGCACATCAAGCTGGGCAAGTTCGATGTCGAGGGCAACAACGCCGTGATCGGCCGTGACCTCGCCTTGCGCCTGGGGGTAATGGTCGGCGACACGGCCCTGGTGCACTCTCCCCGCACGGCCATGTCTCAGGATGAAGTCTATCTGCCCGAGGAAGTCGAGATCACGGGCATGTTCAACATGGGCATGCGCGACTTCGACTCCGAATTCGTCCTGACTTCCATCGAGCTGGTGCGCGACCTTGTTGGCCTGGAGGACGGGGCGCACTGCCTGTACATAATGACGGATGACCCCTTTCGCTACGATGAGAGGCTGGCGGCGGTTCGGGAGTGCCTGGGTGAAGACTACTCCGTCCGAACCTGGCGCGACGAAGACCAGGTTCTGTTCAGTGCCTTGCGCCTGGAAAAGACCATGATGGTGATTCTGCTGATCTTCATCTCCATTGTGGCCATATTCTGCGTGACGAACACCCTTATCGTCATCACCACCCAGAAGACCAATGAGATCGGCGTCCTCAAGGCGCTTGGCTTTCGTTCCTGGGAGATCATGGGCGTGTTCGTGTGGCACGGATGGATCCAATGCCTGATAGGGACGCTGTCCGGAATTGGAGTTGCGTTCCTGGTGCTCTTCAACCTCACCCCCATCGTCGATTGGCTCGGCAGAGTGAGGGGGGAGGACCTCTTCCCGAAGGACATCTATGGCCTGGACCGGATTCCCTGGGATATTTCCGCGTATGAAGTGACGATGGTGGCGGTGTCCGTCATGGCGATGTGCACGCTGGCCAGTTTTCTGCCGGCTTACCGGGCTGCACGGCTGGACCCGGTGCGGGCATTGCGTTCGGAGTGATATTCTTTTCAGGATGAGAGCAATGGCGGCGAAGTCGATAGTAAGCGCAACAGACGTTCACAAGACCTACACGGTGCGCCGGCACGTGTTGCCTGTTCTGCGCGGGGCCGATCTCGAGGTCGTGAGCGGCGAGTCGGTCGCGGTCGTCGGGCTGAGCGGTGCGGGCAAGAGCACCCTGCTGCACATCCTGGGCGGACTGGATCGGCCGGACCAGGGCAAGATCTTCGTCGACGGGGAAGACCTGTACGACGTCTCCCGTTCGCGTCGCGCCGTGATTCGGGCCACGCGCATCGGGTTCGTGTTCCAGTCCTACCACCTCATGCCGGACATGGACGTGCTCGAGAATGTCTTTCTGCCCGGCATGGCCAACCGTGACGGCGAGCGGTCCATGGTCAGACTGAAGAAGCGCGCCATGGAGCTGCTGGAGGCCGTCGGTTTGGGTGAGCGGGCTCACCATACTCCCCTTGAGCTTTCCGGCGGCGAACAGCAACGGGCGGCGCTCGCGCGCGCGATGACGAACAATCCCGATATCATCCTCGCGGACGAACCGACCGGCAATCTCGACAGCGAAACCGGCGGGCTGGTCCTCGACTACCTGTTTTCGCTGAACCGGGAACGCGAGCACACGATGATCATGGTAACCCACAGCGAAGAGACCGCCGCCAGGTGCGACCGGACTCTGCGGCTGACTGAGGGACGGCTGGTGTAGCGTGGCGGCGGTCGGGAGTTGCGGGGTTCTCCCTGCCATTCCGGAGCCACCAACCAATCTTGGCTTCCCCGGGACAAGCCCTGACTGTTATGCACAAAAGTCACCATACACCCCTACGAGACACCACTGGAGACGGCGGTCCTCCGCCGTTACGAGCAAGTGTGAGTGCATTTGGCGGAACAAGCGAGGGATTCGTTCATTTCTGTTTCAGTTCGTGCTCGACATTTGCTCGTAACGGCGGAGGACCGCCGTCTCCGGGGTTTTCTCGGTCAACGCCGTGGGGGAGACAATGACTTTTGTGTATAAAGGACAGGACAAGCCCGGCGGGGGCCACTCTGCAGGTGCAACAAATCGCAGATGCGCCCCCCGGCCCGGGCGCGAGTGCGCAAATTCGCGCTTGATCGCGCAGCCGTGTTCCTGCATACTCCGGCCGTTTTTGACTATTTGAGGTACGAGCGAACAGACGGAAGAGAGAGTGTTATGGGCACAGGCAGGAAGTTTTCGAAAAACCCGGTAACTCGCCCCAAGAAGAAACCGCGGGAACGTCGTCGGCGCGAAAAACTCCAGCGGGAGCGGCTGGCGGAACTGGGCGTATCCGAAGAGAAGATCAAGCACATGACGACAAAGGATGTGCGTCAGTCTCTTCGCAGGCCGGCAAAGGTCACGCCGGACGCGTAGCCTTGCGGCATCGCAGATGAATGATGGACGGGTGCGCTGGCCGGCGGACCCGTCTTTCTTTTTTTCGGGACCCAAGCTCTATGGCGGAAGGCGACATTCTGGTCCGGCGCGGGGATGAGTGGCTGGCGTTCACATCGCCCGTGGACATTGTTTCAGCCACGGCTCCGGACGACGTGATCCCCGCCGTCGATCGTATCGAGCAAGCTTCGCGAGAGGGACTTACCGCCGTCGGCTTCCTGGCCTACGAGTCGTCGTCGGCGTTCGACGCGGCGTTGCCTGCGCGAGAACTGCCCGGATTCCCTCTGGCCTGGTTCGGCCTCTACAAGGGTGCCGACATCGCCGGTCCCCCGGTTGCCGACGCGCCGTATGCATTGGGTGAGTGGCGTCCGACAATTACGCAGGAGAAATACGATCGGGACGTCGCCCGCATCAAATCCTACATCGAGTCCGGCGATACCTACCAGGTCAACTTCACTTTTCGCTTGAACGCGGAGTTCTCGGGCGACCCACGCTCTCTCTTTGCGGACATGTGCCGGGCGCAGAATGCGCCGTACGAGGCCTTTATCGATTGTGGGTCGCACGTAATATGCTCGGCCACGCCCGAGCTGTTTTTCGAACGGAAGAACAGGCATGTCGTTTCGCGGCCTATGAAGGGTACTTCGCCGCGCGGGCGAACCCTCGCCGAGGATCGCGAGTTGATGGCTGCCCTGCGGACGTCGAAGAAGAACCGTTCGGAGAATGTCATGATCGTGGACATGATCCGCAACGACCTCGGCCGCGTTGCCGACGCAGGAAGCGTGCGCGTCACCAGCGCATACGACATCGAACAGTATCCCACCGTCCTGCAGATGACCTCGACGGTCGAGGCCGATACGGACGCGTCCCTTCGAGACTTATTGTCCGCGCTCTTCCCGTGCGCGTCGATTACCGGTGCTCCCAAAGTGCATACCATGGAGATCATCCGCGAATTGGAGACGACTCCGCGCGGCGTCTACTGCGGCGCAATCGGAATTGTCAGCCCTGAGCGGGAAGCGCTCTTCAGCGTGGTCATCCGAACGGTGGTCATCGACCGTGAGCAGGGCGTCGCAGAGTACGGGACGGGAGGCGGAATCGTCTGGGATTCCGACCCCGCCGGGGAGTACGAAGAATCGCTGACCAAGGCCGGGATCGTGCGCGAACCGTATCCCGACTTCGAGCTGCTGGAGACTCTGCTGTGGACGCCGGACGAAGGGTATGTCCTGCTTGAGCATCACCTGGCGCGCCTCCTGGAAAGTCGTCAGTACTTCGGCTACGACGCGTTGCGCGACGATTTGTGCGACGTCCTGGCCGCGGCCGTCAGGGGAGAGGACGCACCGCGGCGTGTCCGCCTGCTGTTCGGCAGGGACGGGCAAGTGCGTGTCGAGACGCACCCGTTCGATCCCGGAACGGGCGCGCCATGGCGGGTAGCCGTATGCACGGAACCGGTGTCGTCCGCCAACCGCTTCCTCTATCACAAGACAACCGTTCGCGGTGTCTATGAGCGCGCTCGTGCGTCTCGGCCGGATTGCGACGACGTTATCCTCGTCAATGAGCGCGGCGAAGTGACCGAGGCGACCGTAGCCAACGTGATCGTCCTGACCGGAGGGCAGTGGTACACGCCGCCGGTGTCATCCGGCCTGCTGGCCGGCACCCGCCGCAAGGAGATGCTTGCGCGCGGCGACCTGGTCGAACGCGTGCTGACGCCTGACGACCTGGCCGCGGCCGACGAGCTCATGCTGGTCAACTCCGTCCGCGGCAAGATCCCGTGCGTGTTGGTTCCGTAGAACGGTGCTTCCGCGCCGTTCTACGGACGGCTTCAGGCCTCGATACAAGCCTAAACGCGCTTGCACGGCGGTGGCGAGGCGTGACACAATCATACGCGAAAGGTGAACAAGAAACATGGCTGGAAGAGACGAAACCGCGTCGGCTGTTCGGGCAGGGGTGCTTGTGCTGGCTGCCGTCGCGAGTGTGGCCTTCACGGCGGGCTCTGCGTACGGCGAAGCGTGGCGGTTCGTTGCCGTGGGCGACAGCCGCGGGTATCCTGAGGTCAACACCCCCGTCCTGGGTGAGCTGGCCACGGCCATCGTGGCGGAGTCGCCGGAACTGGTGGTCTTTCCGGGGGACATGGTGAACGGCTACCCCGGGACGGCCGCGGCGCTACAGGAGTGGAAAGCGACCATGGCCCCGGTGTACGACGCGGGTATCGCGGTCTACCCCGTGCGGGGCAATCATGATGTCGGCACCGGTTGGGAGGAGACGTTCGGCGCGGAGCTGCCCACGAATGGTCCTCCCGGACAGGTTCTGTACACGTATTCCGTCACGAATCGCAATGCCCTGTTCCTTGCGTTGGACCAGTACTTGCCCTACCACAAGGTCCATCAACCGTGGGTGGACGCCCAGTTGGCCTCCAACACTCTGCCGCACGTGTTTGCGTTCGGGCACGAGCCGGCCTTCAAAGTTCGTCACACCGATTGCCTGGGAAGCTACCCGGCGCAACGCGATACGTTCTGGCGCAGCCTGCAGGAAGGTGGCGCGCGGGTTTACTTCTGCGGGCACGATCACTTCTACGACCACGCGCGCCTCGACGATGGGGACGGAAACGCGGCCGACGATCTGCACCAGTACGTGGTCGGTACGGCAGGCGCCCCGCTCCGTTCCATGCGACCGTACGATGGCAACAACGGCAAGTGGACACCGGTGCGCCACTTCTACGAGGCTACGTACGGTTACTGCCTGGTCACGATCGACGGCACGCTGGCGACGATCGAATGGAAGCGGCGCGTTGCGCCTGGCGTTTACGCGGTGGGGGAGACGTTTACCTATGACGTGTCCGGATCCGAACCGGCAAGGCGTCACGTGTCGCCGGATGGCAATCACGAGGCCCCCTTCGCGAGCTGGGAAACCGCGGCGACCAATATTCAGGACGCGGTCGATGCTGCGATCGATTTTGATGTCGTTCTGGTCAGCAACGGGGTCTACCGCACCGGGGAACGGGTGGCGGTCGGAAACGTGCCCAACCGGATCGTGCTGGACGGCTATGTAACCGTGCGGGGGATTGGCGACGTCAGCAACGTTGTCGTTGTCGGCAACGGCCCTTGCGGCACGGGGGCGGTTCGTTGCGCGTATGTCGGTCCGCATGCCCTGCTCGAGAACGTAACGTTGAGCAACGGCCACACGCGAACGGTGGGCGATACGATGGCCGATCTTGCCGGTGGTGCTGTCTGGTGCGCGGCGGGGGGAACGGTGTCCGACTGCGTCATTGCCGGCAATGAGGCCTACGGAATGGGCGGGGGCGGGTATGCCGCGAGCGGAAGCGGATTTGCCAACTGCGTAATTGCGGACAACGCTGCTCAGCATGGCGGAGGGCTGTTCATTAACGGTGGTGGACGGGTGGAGCACTCGACCGTCACGCGAAACCATGCCAGTGCCGTTCTCTATGGCGGCGGCGGAGGCGTTGCGGCATACGGCAACAACATCAGCTTCTTCAACTGCATCATTCACGGCAACACCGGCGGCAGACCCAACTGGTTTACGGATGGTACGGACGTTTCATTCCTGTACTGCTGCACCGTACCTTCGCCATCGGTATCGTGCATAACGAACCTGCCCGGATTCGTAGATGGCGCGGGGGGAGACTTTCGTCTCGCCACGAATTCCGCTTGCGTGGACAGGGCGGCCCCGCTGGCAACCTCGCCCGTGCGCGATCTTCTGCGAGTGAAGCGAGGACTTGACGGCAACAACGACGGTGTTGCCGCTCCGGACATCGGCGCTTACGAAGCAATACACCCCGTCGCCGACACCGATCGCGACACGCTTTCGGATGCGGCTGAGATCCTGGTGCACGGTACGGACGCAACCGATCCGGACACGGACATGGACGGAGCGGCTGACGGACACGAGGTTGCCGCCGGGACTGACCCGAGAGACAGCGCGTCACTCTTGCGGATCACGTCGTGCGTGACCGGTCCGAGCAACGTCGTCGTGACCTGGGACGCAGTTACCGATCGTGTCTACGCCGTCTACGGCGCCGTCGGCGTCAACCTCGGCGCGTGGTCAAACGTAGGACAGCGCGGCGGGGTGGACGGCTCCCTCAGTCATACCAACCCCGTCACCGCGGGATTGCGCTTCTTCCGCATCGGGGTGAAGGAGGGGCAGGATTGATGCCTGGTGCGTCTCCCCTTACCTGAGCTATCTACGTGATTTTTCTCCCTAATCTCTCCCTGTCGCAGGGCGGAACATGGCGAGTTTCCGGTCAGTAGCGCCCCAAGGCGCGTGGCGTCTTGGACAATTCGGGGGGTGGAAACGGCAGAAATGTCCAATGTCCAATGCTCAATGTTCAATGAACTTGGAGATTGAGCATTGAACATTGAACCTGTATTCGGCAGTTGAACCGCCGATTCCTACGCAAACGTCTGCAAATATTGACGATGGCGACGTCACACGACGCACCCATTTGGTGAAAAGCCGGATGAGGCAGAAGTTGCCCGCGGATGACGCAGATGAACGCGGATTCGGGACTTTATCTGCGTCAATCTGCGTCATCCGCGGGCAACTGCTCTTTTTAGGTTGAACATTTCTGAAGTCCTCCGGCTAGTGCTCCTGGGCGTAAATAGCGTAGCAGTCTCGCAATGGGTGAACGTGAGTGGTTGATCAGTTTGATTGATGATTAGCGATTGACGATTTGTGAAGTACCGCCTACCGTACCGGGATTGTCAGGATTCCGACAGCGTCC
>CAZKRK010000267.1:0-10561 GCA_964555035.1 uncultured Victivallales bacterium
CCGGCACAAGGCCGGCGGTGGCCCCAGCAAGTGCAACAAATCGCAGATGCGCCCCGCCGGCGGGCCTCCACTTTCCCGCCCACTCGTCCATGGGGCTCATCATCATCTCGCACATGTGCCAGTCGTCGGGGATCTTGACAGGCGGGTCGCCCGTCTTGGATGAGGGCGGTTCGGTCGGTTTCGCGTCCGGCTCATCGTCCGGTTTTGCGGGCGGCTGAGGCTCCTCGATGGGATCCATCATCATTTCGCACATGTGCTTGTCCCCATCGACCTCTCTGCAGCCCGAGACCGAGATGACTATGGCGGCGGCCGCGGCCGCGGCTCGGAGCGGGAAGATGCACTGTCGGTTCGTAGAGCTCACGCTCTCGATTTCCTCGATCAGTGTCTGCATGCGCTGTCGGATGCTAGCATCGAAAGCCCGGCGTTCGTCACATAGCGTGCCCGCGAGCTCGGTTCGCGCGCGCTCATCCGAGAGGTCGGCTCCGCAAGCGTAGTCGCGGATGATTCGCAGGAGTCCTACGCTGTGCAGGTTCAGGTTCTCGATTGCGCTTCCGCAATCTTGAGCCAGCCTGGCTGACGCGTCGTCCGGCCGGAAGTGTTTCAGAAGGTGAAACAGGTAGTCCACTTTCATGCCCAGGAGGTTGACGGCGCCGTCATCGAAGTTGCGCGGCGTGAATACGGACTTGAAGACCTGGAACACCAGTTCCATGCGCGGGTCCCGAATCCGGTAGCTGTGCCCCCAGTAGTCTCCCCTCAGGCGGCCCTCGTCACGCAGGCGCGTTTCGAGCGGAGTTCCCGCATACGCCTCGACCCGTCCGAAGTTCAGAGGGAAGCGCGCGCAGCTCTCCAGGAATGCGGTGTTGTCGTCGAAGTCCCCAAACGTGGTCTCCGGGTCAAACATGAGCAGGTTGAAGGTGGTGTGGATTCCCGCGGCGGCGAGGATGCGCAGGGCTTCGTGATTCTGTTCGCGGGTGATGCCCCTTCCCAGCGTGCGCAGACCGGCCACGGCGTTGCTTTCGACTCCCAGAAAGACCCTGAACAGACCCAGTTGCTTCAGCCGGTCGACAACTTCCTCCGTAATGCTGTCCGGTCGCGCCTTGACCTGGAGCGCAATTCGGCCGACGCGTCGGCCGCGAAGTTCGCCCTCGAGCGCCGCAAAGCGCTTCAGGTTGTCCTTTTCCGCGGGGAGGAAGAAGTTGTCGTCGTGAAAGTTGAATATGCGTACGCCGTGTTCGTGGTAGAGCATGGCCATTTCTTCGGCGACGCACCGGGCGGACCGCTGCCTGAACGCCGGTCCGCCCGTCTTCTTGTGCCAGGCTGCGATCGAACAGAAGTTGCAGCGTCCGAAGCACCCCCGGCTGCCGAGCAGGTTGGCGATGGGAAGTCCGAGATAAGTATGAAAAGGCGGTGTGCGCGTGGGCCAGGCGATTGCGTCCAGCTCACCCACGTTGCGGCGGGGAGGCGTGTGAGCAATCCTGCCCTGCGCGTCGCGAAAGGTGATTCCAGCCACGTCGTCCAGGCGCGAAAGGTGGTTCGTCAAATCGACGATTGCCGTTTCTCCTTCTCCATGAACAACCGAGTCGATGGCGGGAACGTCCGTCAGCAGTTCTTCCGCATGGAACGCTGCGAAGTGGCCTCCGGCGGTGACGTGGCCCGGGTAGCCGAACCGGCGCAGCGTTTCGGCCAGCGCCGCAAATTCCCTGGCGCGTCCGGTGAAAACCATCGAGAGGCCTACGAGGTGCGGCGCGTAGGAGAGGATACGTCCGGCGAGCGCCTCCGTTGCCGCGGAGGAGTTGAAGTCGAATATCAGTACCTCGTGGCCCGCATTCACGAGTGCGGCGTGCAGATAGCGCAGTGCCAGGTTCTCTTCCAGCTCCGGTCCGACGAGTGCGATTCTCATGGCAGTATCCTTGTCCTGAATGCGTTCAGGTTCAACAGCATTAGACGTCGCGGGACGCTCATTTCTTAGACGTCGCTCGAGACGGCGTCTTTTCTTTCATCTTGACGCCTCCGCAAGTGCAGCGCCGTCCACAGGCCCGGAGGGCCGTCATAGTAGAGCCTGGGGTGAAGCGTAGCGGAACCCCAGGACCCGTCAGTCAGCAAACCCGGCTAGCCCCGGAGGGGCGACATATGCGCTTGGTTCGGCCGCGTGGCTGGTGTGTGGCGGTATGCGGCTTCGCGCCGCCTATGCCGCCCCTCCGGGGCTTGTTTTCGTGCTCGCGCCGGTATCCTGGGGTTCCGCTACGCTCCACCCCAGGCTCTACTATGTCGCCCCTCCGGGGCTACCGCGGCCGGCACGGTACCATTCCCCGTTTCCCGGTCGAACCGGAACGAGGCGTCAACGCGTGAGTACTGTGTAACTCTCGACCAACATGATTGATGATTAGCGATTGATGATTGTTGATTTCTGAAGTCGGGCGCGATTCAGCGGAGCAGGGAGGTGTCGCGTTCCTGTTCTTGCTCTGGCCGTGCGGGAGTGCCGGTCTACTCCACCGTAACGTGCACCGAATCACAGCGTCCTTCGGCGTCGGTGCAGGTGATCCGGTGGCGGCCGGGGGTGAGGGGCCAGTGGAGGGGACGGCGGGACGAGGCCGAGGCGAGCAACGAGCCGTCGACGAACCAGTAGCACTTTGTTTCCGGGGCGGTCGACGACAGTTGCAGCTTGAGCTGGTTGAGATGCGGCGGCGAGTCGGGGATCATACGAACGACAGTGCCCTCGGCCGGCGAAGCTATCGCGAGCGACGCAGCCGCGTCCTGCTCCGTTTTTGCCGTGCCGCGCCTTTCCATGAAGGCCTGGATGGCACGGGGCCACACTTCACGCACCTGCTCGTCCGGTCCCATGCGGTGTACGTCACACGTGTCGCAGTGCGAAACGCCGGCGATGGCAAGGTCTTCGGCTTTTGCCGGGCAGTGTCGGCCGGGACGTTTGCCGGAGGTTGCGCATACCGTCCGCTTCACAAGTCCCGGCGGCGCCGTGTACCACGGCGCGTCGCCGTCAGGGTAGAGGCGACGGAAGACAGCGTGCATTACGGGCGCCGCGGTTTCGATGCCCACCAGGACCGGCGCGGCGGTATTGTCGGTGTTACCGAGCCAGACGGCAACGACGTAGTCCGGGTTGTAGCCCACGGTCCATGCGTCGCGGAAGCCGGTGGAGGTGCCCGTTTTCCATGCCACGCGGGGCAGCCGGTCGTCGGCCAGGTGACCGGCCGCGGCCAGGGTGCGTTCCCGTCCACCGAGTATGTCTGCAAGGATATGGGCCGCGCAGCGCGAGTAGAGGCGAACACCCATCGAACGCGGCGTTGTCCGCAGCGTTCGCAACGGTCGGTATTCCCCCTCGCGCGCCAGGCAGGCGTAGGCGTTGGCGATGTCGATCAAGCGCACTTCGCAGGCGCCCAGGGCGAGCGAAAGCCCGTACTGACCGGGGGCGTCGTTCAGCGTGGTCAATCCCATCGAGCGCAGGTCGCGCAAAAGGGCGGGGACGCCGATATCCCGTGCCGCCAACAGGGCCGGAATGTTCAGGGAGCGGACGAGCGCCTCGCGCAGAGTGACGGGGCCGCTGTATGAGAGTCCGTAGTTCCTGGGATCGTAGCCGGAAAAGTTGGTGCGGACGTCGGCCAGGATAGAGGCCGGCGTCTGCGCGCCATCGTCGATGCGCCGTCCGTAGACGAACGGTTTGAGCAACGATCCCGGGGGACGCAGGGCGGTGGCTCCGTTCACCTGGCCGGCGTGTTCGATGTTCCAAAAATCGGGAGAACCGACCATTGCGCGCAGGGCCGATTCACGCACGTCGATCACGACTACGGCGCCGCCGTACACGCCGTGCGCGGCCAGCTCGAGGCCGTATTGTCGCAGGACGTGTTCGGCCGCGCTCTGGATGCCCGGGTCCAGCGTGCCGCGGAGCTCCGCTTCTCCCGCGTGTTCGGCAAGCAGGTAGTCGCAGAAGTGTGGTGCGCGGAATGGTTGCGCGCCGCGCGAAAGGGGGGGGCGTTCGCGCGCGGCCCGGTCGTGTTCTTCGCGGGTGATGAACCCCCGCGCGAGCATGCGCCCGAGCACGTACTCGCGGCGGCGAAGCGCGGCCGCGTAGTGCCGGTCGGGTTGAAAGCGTGAGGGAGCCTGGGGCAGTCCTACGAGCAGGGAGGCTTCCGCCAGGCTGAGCGTCGCGGCCGGCCGGCCGAAGTAGTGCCGGCTGGCGGTCTCAATGCCCTTGAGATTGGAGCCAAATGGCGCCCGGTTGAGGAACTGCTCGAGGATGTCGTCCTTCGAGAGACGACGCTCCAGTTCGAACGCGTGATGCGCTTCGACGATCTTGGTCCACAGGGTGCGCGGACGCGGTTCGGTCAGTTTTACCACGAGTGTCGTGATCGTAGACGCTCCCGACACGCGTCGCCGCGCGACCAGGTTCTGCGCGGCCGCGCGCAGCATGGCCACGCAATCGATGCCGGGGTGCTGCCGAAACCGCTTGTCTTCGGCCGCGATCAGTGCGAGCTGAGCCCAGGCGCCCGCCTGCGCGAGCTTGACGGGAATGCAGCGCTGGTCGTTTTCTCCGAGAGTCTCGCGCAAAGCGTGACCGCGGCGATCGAAGATGCGCGTACCTTCGCCGTAGCGGGAGGTGTCGGCGGAGTAGGGCGGTATGAGCAGCCAGACGACTTCCGCCGCGATGACACCGAGGCCGGCCAGGCGCAGGAGGCGGCGCCGGTGGGGGGTGTCCGTATGGAGAAGGTTCTTCATCGTGGTTTGCAACGGCGGGGACCGCCGTCTCCAGGGTAGCCCAGGCTACGCACACATGTGCGGTTGGACGTGGGCCGGATTTGCAATCCGGCCGAGAGAGTGGCGAGCATGACAAGTGAATGACGTGACCGTAGGCTGTCCATTCTCAAGGGCATGCTCAACTCTCTCTCGGCCGGATTGCAAATCCGGCCCACTGAAGAACGTGCGTTCATTCCACTATCAACTCCCGCCGCCCGTGGCGGCTGCGGATGGCTTCGTCGTACATGCATTCGGCGGCGACGGCAGGCCAGATGAAACGGCCGGGCGTCACGGCGCGGGCGGCGTAGAAATAGGCCTTCTTGCCCTGGAACGACGAGGTGTAGAGGAGTACGCGGTCGTCGCGCGAGTCGACCCAGGCCACGGGCAGCGTCTGCCGCTTCTTGACCCAGTGCAGCGTCTTGGATGTCTTCAGGCGCGCGTTTTCCACCTCGAGTCCGGCCGGGAGAAGATCTTCAACGACAATGTTGTCAACCGTGTCGCCGGATTCGAGCTCGACTGCGATGACGATCAGGTCTCCCTGCTTGATTTGCGACGGGTCGAGCACCAGCCCGTCGCTGTTGTAGAAAGAGCGGCGAACAACTATGCCCTTGTCCGCCTCCGGCGCCGTGTCTTCGAGAGGGATGCCGCTTGTTTTGAGGTAGTAGTAGACCGTGCCGTCACCGTTGTTGCGAATTGAGGCCCGGCCCGCGGCTTCGCCGGCCAGGTCGATTCTGGCACGCTTGACTTCCTTTACGGTCTTCGTGCCGTGCCCTTCCGCCCAGGCGACGGTTGCGTCTATCGGTCTGCGTTTCCCGGCGGCCATACGGCAGTACTTGCCCATGGCCATGAGCGCCATGGCGTTGTCCTGTGTAGTGTACCAGCGCCCGGCTGTCCGGGCCTTCTCGAGGCGTTGCGCGAGCAGGGGCACGAGCGGGCTGTCGGGCGCGGCCCCGAGCCACGTGGACAGCAGGATGGCGTCGTCGCGCTCGTTCGAGCGCAGCGAGCCGCCCAGCTCGCGTTTGATATCGTGGGGGCGCTTTTCGACGAGTCCGTCCAGCAGTTCCGCGGCGTCGCGGCGCTTGCCCGCGGCCAGGTAGGCCGCCGCCGTGTTGACGCGCGTGCCTCGGTGCAGGTTCGGGAGTTGTTCGCGGATGCGGGCCATCCATCCATGCCGCGGGCGTCCGGCTCGCGCCAGGACAAAACAGGCGTACGACGCGTTGTAGATGTTCGGCTCGTGGCCGTTGCGGCCGAACGCCCCGCGGGAAAGCCATTTCTCGAGATGGTCCAGCGCGCCCCGGTGGGCGTGGTCTGGAACGGCGTGTCCGGCTTGAGAGGCTTCGGTGAGGAAGTGCGTGGCGTAGACCGTTCCCCACACGTAGGCGGGACCCGAGGACCAGAGCGAAAACGATCCGTCGTATCGTTGCATGGACAGAATGCGATCGATGCCGGCCTGTACCCTCGAGTTGACGGCATCCTCCGCGAGCCAGCCGGGATAGAGCTCTTGTGCGAGGTCCGCCAGATAGAGCAGCGGGAACGACTGCGAAGTCGTTTGCTCCAGGCAGCCGTGGGGGTAGCGCACCAGGTAGTCCAGGCCGCCGGCCAGTTTGAGCGAAGGCAGGGACGACAGCCAGAGGGTCGTTTCCCCCGTGCCGGCGAGCCACTCCGACGGGAATTCCGGCGAATGCGATGTGCCCGGCCCGATGCTCCCGGACAGCGTGTGTGTTGCCAGCGCACTTGCCGGGCGAACGGGGAGCTCTATGGTTTCTTCGAAGCGTTCCTGCCCCATGACCGCGGCGATCGTGCATTTCGCAAGACCGGCGGCTTTCGCGGCGTGAAGCCGCAGCTTGAGGCTGTGAGAAGCCCCGTCCTCGACGCGTACGTCGGTTTCGCTGTGGCTGTCGTCAATCCGCAGCGGCCCTTCGCAGTTCACCGTTACGCGGACGTCGCCGGCCTGCCCGCTTTCGTTGATGAGGTCGATCGCCATTTCGGCCCGGTCGCCGGGAGCGAGAAAACGCGGCAGTCCCGGTTGCACGATGAGAGGGCGCCGCACGATCACGTTGCTGTCGGTACTGCCAAACGCTTCTCGATTGACGGCCACGGCCATGAGACGCAGGCGGCCGGTGAATTCGGGGACGTCCAACGTGACGTCGGCAACGCCGTTGCTGTCGGTGCGGGTCGTGCCGACCCACAGCGCGACTGGTCTGAAGCGCCGCCCCTGGACGGGGTTCAGCCGCCGGTGCCGGGCTGCTCCGCCCCCGCCGGGACGGGAGGCGGTGCCGAGGAGCCCTTCTTCCAGTTCCGGCATGAGCGAGGCGTAGAGGTCGCTGAGGGAGATGGACGGCATGCGCTGGGCGGTAAAGAAGCAGAACGGGTCGGGAGTCTTGAAATCGGTCAGCATGCAGATGCCTTCGTCCACGGCGGCAACGGTGAATTCGGCAGCAACCGGAGCGTCGGTGTGGTCACGGACGGTGACCCTGGCTTTCAGGGGTGTCCTTGGGCGCAGTTCGGTCACCGTTTCCAGCTCGATGCCCAGCTGTCGTTCGGGTTGTTTCAGCGGGAGCGAGACGCGGCCCACGGCGCGATGCTGCCCCCAGGTCTTCTCGGCAACGACGGGTCGGATCACGCTGAGGGTGCAGTAGGCGTTCGGCGCGTGGGCGGCGACAAGTGGCACGTCGATCGTGCAGGAGTTGTTGGTAAGGACCAGAACGCGCCGTTCGTGAATCTCGTCCGTTTCCAGCGTGAACAAGGCCCTGCCGGCAAACGGCGACCTGACGAGAAGCTCGGCCGTCTCGCCGGGTGCGTATGCCTTGCGGTCGGGGATGATGTCCACGCGGTTGGGCTTCTCCATCGACCAGGCCAGGGCGGCCTGGGTTTCCGGCGCCGCGTAGAACTCGTGCGAGACGGCCGTGCCCGCGCGTTCGTCCTCCAGGCCGATGCGGTAGTGGCCGGCGTGGGGCGGCGTGATCGTGATCTTGTCGGCGCCGTCGCTCAGCCCCATTGCTTCTTCGGCAACCGTGGTCGCGTGCTCTTCGGACACGTAACGGTAGCGGCCGTCGGAGTTCTTGCGCAGGATCGACGTCCAGGTCAGCTTTTCGAACCGCACCGACAGTCGCTTTGCCGCGCGGTGCGGGCTGCCGTCGCTGTTCACGGCCACGACTTCCATGTCGACCGGTCGGCCGGCAGGCAGGCGCGTGGGCGGGTTGTTCAAGCCGAGGTAGAACGGGTAGACGTCTACGTCGCAACGGGCGTAGGCCGTAACCCCGCGGCCGCCGGGTTCGGTAACGGTCGCGCTGAACGTGGCGCGGATCATGGAGGGCGGACGCAGGCCGCGGGGGACCGGCCTGGCGTAGACCATGCAGCCCTCCGAGTTCAGCGTGCGCCTGCCCTCCTTCTTGCGAATGGCGCTGAATGGGCGCCGGCTGTCGCCGAAAACGCAATCGGGCCATTTGTCGTGTTTGAATGCGGCGGCGGTGTATTCGATGTCGGCGTCGATCGGCAGGCCCGCGGCCGGGCTGCCAAAGAGATGGTTGGCTGACACCGTGAAACGATAGTTGTCCTCGGCACTCAAGCGTTCGCCGCGGGACTCCGCGCTCACCTTGATCTTGGGGGGGGCGAACATCTCAACCTGAACGTTCTTCCCGCCGAGGGTCTGCCCATCCTCGCCGGGCAGACCGATTTCGAGGTGGTAGCGTCCCGTGGCGGCGTAGTCCGGCCACTCAATTGCGAACTCGGAGCTGCCGAATTCGTTCAGCAGTTGCGTTTCGGTCTTCATGCTGCGTCCGTCGGGGCGGTAGACCGTGAGCTGGACCGGAAACGGCTTCGGGCATTCCAGGTTCGCGGCGCGGACGATCGTGCGGACACGGCAGGTACTGCCCGGGCGGTAGATGCCACGGTCGGTGAAGATGCAGGCTTCGTACCCTTCACGCAGGTAGGGGCGGTAGCCGGCGGCGCCGGGCTCAAACACGCGGCTTCTGTCCAGAGAAAGGTAGGTGAGGTCGTCTCCCTTCTCGGCCGTGACGATAAACGGTGGCGCGTCCTCGTCATGGGGCCAATTGAGCGAGAGCAGTCCCTGCGCATCGGTTTTGCCCGAGGCAAGCGGCTGGTTCTGAAGCGAGAGAACCGTAATGTCCGCGCCGCTGACAGGCGTCAGCTCTCGCAGGGAGTTGGCCCATATGAGCAGGTTTCCCTTGTTCTGCCTCACGGAGAGTCCGGTGTCGCTGACAATGAAGTAGTGGTCATCGGAAGCGCCGTCCTTCGAGACGACTTCCAGGTGAAATGCGCCGCGCAGGTCCTTGATGAGCGGTCGCAGGGAGATCGCGGTATCGACCGCCTTGTTGGGCGTGAACGTTAGCTTGCGGGTGTCGCGCGCAACGACGGCTGTCAGCCCTCTGTGTCTCTTGCCGCAGAAGTAGCCGTACCGTCTCTCGCGGCGGGCGGCAAGGGGCACGAGGTTGTTGGCGAAGATGCGCCGGATGGTGAGCGAGTACTGCTTGACGTTCAGCAGGCGCAGCGGGACGAGCATGTTCCCGGCGGGGGTCATGTAGTGCCCTTTTGTGGCGAGCTTGAGCTCGGGACCGGCATCGGGGAAGTAGACCGTGCGGGTCACGTCGTCACGCAGGCGGTAGCCGGTGGTGCTGGGAAGCCCCTTTACAAAGGTGACGGCATACGAGCGGCCGGCCGCGAAATCGCCTCGGAACACGTATCGGCTGTCTCTCCCGTAGCTGTAGTAGGGTTCGACCGTCAGCTTCAGTTCGGGTTCGGTCCGAATGAAAGCCGTGGCGTCATCGAGATCGATGGGCGCCGTGAACGTAACCAGGAGGGAACCCGGTTGCAGTCCGGCTGTTCGCGGTCTGATGTGTGAGAGCTTCAGGTCCGTGCCGAGGGAGATGTTGCGGGAGACGTCGCTCGTCAAGCCGAGCGGCCCCTGGGTTCCGCGCAGCCCTTTCGAGAGCTTGATCGTCGCTGTCGTCAATTCGGTCTGACCGAGGATGATGTCGGTTGTCCTCGTGTCCGCGATGCGGTCCAGGCGGAAACGGAGCGGCTTGTCGTCGCCGCACCTGACTTCGAGGTGGGAGCGCACCTCGTCGACTGCCACGGGGGCATTGAAATAGAGCCGAATCCCCGGGCCGCTGTCAGTCCGCACCGTAGACGCCTGGGACAGGGCGAGCGCCGGCGCACGGAATGTGAGCACGCGGACCTCGGTCAGGGGACGCCGGTCCAGGCTGCGCAAGGTATCGTCGACGGCGGCCCGGTATTCGGCGCAGGTCGTCCACTGCGCGTCCGGGCGGAAGATCAGTTCGTAGGGCGTCTGCCAGCAGTACTTGCCCGCGGTTTCGGGGGTGAAAGCGACCGGACCCTCGTGTGTCCACACGCCGACCTCATTCGTCCGGGCCATGTCGGCGGAGAAGCGGAAGGCGATCGGTTGCTGCTTACGCGCGATTCCGTCTTCCGGCAGGTCCAGGGCGACTCGCACGTCCCGTGACGCGTTCGAGCGTACGGTGAAAAGAACGATGCCGTAGAGATTGAGCACAAAAAACGCGCAAGCGAGAATGAACCACCGATTCGATATGACCAGTTTCTTGAGCATGACCCTTCCCTCCCAGGTAGGTTTGTTTGGACTCCAACGCCTTACCTTGTTTCAACGCGGTGTGTCAGGCGTGAGGCGGAAAGGTGAAGAGATGTGACAGAGATGTGACAGGGTTGATTGATTGACGATTGGCGATTGTTGATTTGTGATTTGTGAAGTCGGTCCCGTCCTTTGTAGAGCGTCCGTAGAGTGCGGCCGTTGCCGGCCGCACCGGAGGGCGCAGGCTGC
>CAZKRK010000268.1:0-10547 GCA_964555035.1 uncultured Victivallales bacterium
CACTCCATCACTCCATCACTCCCCCCCTCCATCACTCCTTCACTCCATCACTCCATTCCGTTTGCGCCATCGCGCAAACGGCCCTCCGTCATCCCCTTCACGACCTGCCGGTACTTGACGGTGGCCTTGACTACGCCCGGAGGGACAAGGGTCTTGCCAAGCGAAATGCGCGGGCGTGTCTGCAGCACGCGGCCGTAATCCCCAAAACCGTTCAGATCAATCTGCCCGGTATCGTCAAGGCCGCTTGACTCCACCTGCGTGTCGAATTCGGGAGGAAACGCGATCGTCCAACCCAGCGTGCCGATCGTGACCGCGGGGCGGGGCACTTCCAACTCGACCTCGCCGATGAACCCCAGGCGGACGGGAGGCATGGCCAGCCTGAGCGAAACCTGGCGCGGACCTCCCGTGTGCTCCCCCTCGATAGGAATCGTGCAGCGGCCGGCGCGAACCACGGGCTCGTCAATCTCACACCCGTTGACCGATGCGGAAATGACCTTGGACGTGGCCGGCAACTCCAGCTCGAACGTCCCCGGATGAAACGCCGGCAGACGGAATTCCGCGAAATGCGTGCAGGTGCCGTCGGAGTTAAGCACCGTCAACTGCTGGCTTTCGGTAACACCGATGCCGTACAGGCGCTCTGTCGAGACCGTGGCCGGTCCGCCGTCCGCGGAATCGCCGGCAGCCACCTTCAGCACGAGCTCGCCTCCCCCCACAACGCCGACATCATACCGGATGCTGTCATCCCGGGCCGCCTTCGACCACACGCTCCCCCCGGTGAACTCAATGTCCGCCCGGCGATCCACCAACGTCACCCTCCCGCTCGGAACGCGCAGCAGAGGCACAGAGCACACGACGTGCTTGCCCGAGCGCGTAAGGGGACACCTGTAGTCGAAACGGCCTACTCCCCCACCCTCTTCCATCGCCTTCAGCCTGAACAGCTCGGGACCGGCGATCAAACGCACGGCGGTTGGTAGTTCGTGAGAGAGCAGGTGCACCGGCGCATCGAACAGCGGTTCGCCGTTCTCGCCCACCCGTAGAACCTCCACCGGCAGGGAAACGCTTGCGGCAGCGAAATGCTCTTCAAGCCGCAGCTCGTATTCCGCCACGCCAAAACCGAACTGCGCAACCGGCTCCTTGTTGCCGGCCGCAACAATTTCGCCGGGCACGACAACACGCACGCATTGAGACGTGGTCGCCCCCATTCCGGGAACGGCCATGAACAGTAACGCCGCCGCAATTCCCCCTGCCCGCCTGAGAGCGCGGTTTTGCAGGTTGATGAGCACCGAAAGCGTGACCATACCCAGGCAAAGCAGGACCATTCCACGGTTCCACCCGGCAAAGGCGCCGAGAGTCGGGAACACCTGATAGAGCGCCAGGAACACGATCCCGCCGATAAGGCCGACGCGCGCGCCAAAAGCAACGCGCGTGTAATTCACAAGCAGAGCGCCGGGCGCCACAACCGCAATCGCCATTGCCACCGGAAACGTGAAGCGAGCGCTCAGGTACAGAATCAGCGGGAAGTAGAAAGAATAACCCGCCGCGATCGTGATCACCTGGAGGGCGGTCGGCCCGCGGGGTCTCGAAAGCATGACGGCCAACGTGGCGACCATGAAGAGCAGGCTGATCAGCGGTCCTACGTCCAGAAGCTGGTTCAGGGCCGCGTACAGGCTGCGCGTTTCGGCAATGCGCGCGGAAAAGGCCTCCGGCGGCAGAAAATCGCTGCGCTCCCAAACCACCCTGTTGCCGACCGGCTGCGCCTCGCCATCCGAGCTCGTGAAGACCATGGCAGGAAGATCCTCCACGCCCACCGTCACGCAGTGGGCCTTGATCGGATCGCCACGATCGTCCGCAATTTCGTACTTGATTCCCATCACTCCCGCTACCCGGTACGAGACCGTGATCCGTCGCTTCTCTCCAGGACCCAGCTCACCGGTCCACACCCACGCCGACCCCGTGTCCTCAGCAATCCCGGGACCGTCGGCGTCCAGCTTCAGAGCACTCGCGTTGAGGTTGCTGTGCTGCAATGCCGAACGCGGATGAGAGCACTTGAAAAGCACGAACGCGCCTTCGTCGCTCGGATTTGCGACCGTATAGCTCCCTACGAATCCGCCGGCCATGTCGATGATCGTGCGCAGCCCGCGATAGTCGCGACGGGCTCTCATGTTGAAATTGATGTCGGTTCTTGCGGCCTGAATCGCCCTGCAGACGGACACGTCGTCACGAACCTTACGGAATACGATCCTGGGCGACTCCTGAACAAGCTCTGTCTTGGCGAACCTGACCTGCCTGCCCGCAAACTGGGGACGTTCCCCCATCAGGATCTTCAGCCCCACAAAGCCAATGGCAATGCAGAACCAGCAGCCACCGGCCACAACTACCGGCCAGACCCAGTAGCGGGCGCCGCGCCGGCCACAGGCATTCATTGCTTCAGGACTCTCTGCCGTCATCGTTCTTCTCCTCTCTCCGTTTCGGTACACGAGAACGGCGACGATGGCGGTGCACGATTGCGACATTCTCTATTCGTCGCCCATTCTCGTCGCCGCTATCGTCAACCGATCACCCCTTCCTGTCTTTCATGGGACTTTGGACAATTCCCAACAGCTTCACCATCTCCGACGGACCGACTACACGCACACCGGCCGTCCCGGCACTCCCAAAATCGCCGGGACAGTCGGTAACCAGCGCCGATGCGCCGCCCCGGACACAGGCATCGATGTATGCCCCCTGGATGGAGTCGGAAAGGAGACCTCCGGCAAGGACCTC
This sequence comes from uncultured Victivallales bacterium, assembly GCA_964555035.1. Classification (GTDB taxonomy): domain Bacteria; phylum Verrucomicrobiota; class Kiritimatiellia; order UBA8416; family CAYOBW01; genus CAZKRK01. The sequence goes on from CAZKRK010000268.1 coordinate 2,764, forward strand.
AGCCGTCTCCCTGTGCGTTAGCCACAGCGCCCAGCGCTGAAGAAGTTCACGCGTGAGCCCCAGCGAACGCAATAACCCGAGCGTATGATTCAGAATGCGCCGAGTGACTACCGGCACGATCGACCCGTCGCGCCATGCGCAACACACCGGGCGCTCCCCGGGGCGCGCGAGCTCGTGCGCGAACACGCACGGATCGATAGCCACCCGCATTCGCTCGTCACGCTCCGGCATCGTCGCCGCCCTCCTTCCACCGGTCCGCAATCATGGCCTCGATCTCGTCGTTGGCCACCGCCGTCTTCTTGATCTCCAGCCACGAGCGGTCCAGCATCAGCTCGAAACCGCCCCGGGAGAGATGAATGGAGGTGTCGATCCACTCGTCGACGATGCTCTTTCTGAAACGCCACTCCTTGCCGATCTTGGCCGCCGGAATGCTGCCTTCCTGGACCCACTTGTAGATCGTCTGGGGCTTCAACCGCAGGTACTTCGCGACCTGCTCCAACGTCAATATGTCCGATTCAGTCGTCACTGAACAGATCCCTCACCGACACCACCACGGACTTGTAGAAGTTGCCCTCCCTGTTCGAGCGGATCAACTCGAAAGGCTGGTCCCTGTTTCCGACCAGCGGCCTCAGGTTCCACACCATCTGTGTCCCGACAAAAGCAAATACCGCCAGCCAGACACGCAGAATGTTGATCGCGCTCTTGGGATAGATCTTGTGCTTCTCGCAAACCACCACGAGTCCCCTGTACATGCAAACCATGCCGATGACGGCAGCCGTCCCCACCGTGAACACGTGCAGGAGCTTCATGAAGGCGTAGTCGCTCTTGGAGAAAACAAAGAAAAGCGCGATCGGGGCAAATGCTCCGAGAATCACCGACGACATCGCCATCGAAGCAAGAATCAGGGCCAGCGTGCTGGCAAAACCCATGCGGGACCCAAAGAGAACGTTGAACACGTAGAGCAGCGGGTAGCAGACTACGAGAGTCAGGTAGAACAGGAGCGGAACCTTGACCATGGCCACCAACGCTTGCAGCAACCCATTATAAATCCCCATGGATACGCCGTAGAACGCCAGCAGCGTGACCGAAACCAGAACCAGGCACTTTATCTTGTGGCTGATTCCGTTTTCCTCGACAATTTCCGTGAAAAGCGGCTCCCTGTCATTCATCAGCCTCGTCATCAGATTCGCGACCGACGCTCTCGTCAGACATATGTCTCCGCCAACCTCTTCCGCTCCACTCTCTGCGCTCATGCCGGCTCCTCCCAGCTTTGTGTTTGGCCGCATTTTGCATCAACGTCAGCCGCAACACTGCCCGAAAACGATTTCTACGTCAAATCTCTTTTTGCTCTTTATTGCTGTTTGTTAATGTTTACTGGCCTGTTGATATCGTTTTGTCATGCTGGCACGGGAAGAAACGATAAAGAAACGATAAGGTCTGTCCCCACACGGTCCCCCTTCGTAGAGCGTCCGTAGCGTGCGGCTCCCCAGGAGCCGCACCGGAGGGCGCAGGCGGGGCACGGCCCTGCTTCTCGTCTCCGGCCCGCGCCTCCGCGCGGTCCTCCGGCGAGTCTACAAAGGGCGGGAGAGCGGGAAAGCAAGGCCGGAACCAATTGACCAAACACCGCTTCCGCGCTATATAAAGGTGCTTAAACAGGCTGTGGGGCGAACGCCCCCGCCGGAAAGCGGACCATCTGAAGGAACAACTGGCATGAGAATAATGGTGACCGGCGGCGCCGGCTTTATTGGGAGCAACTTCGTCCACCACGTTTTGGACACCCACGAAAACGACGAGGTGGTCACACTTGACGCCCTCACGTACGCGGGCAACCTGGAAAACCTCGCTGACCTTCAGGACAACCCGCGCCATACCTTCGTCAGAGGCGACATCAGCAAACACGAGGACGTCGCGGCCATCTTCGAAGCGCACGCGTTCGACGCCGTGGTGAACTTCGCGGCCGAAAGCCACGTGGACCGCAGCCTCCACGTCGGCGCGGATGCCTTTATCAGCACGAACGTGGCCGGCGTTCAGATCCTGCTCGACTTCGCCCGCAAATATGAAGTGCCGCGCTTCCTGCAGGTCTCGACCGACGAGGTGTACGGCAGCCTGGGGCCGTCGGGCAAGTTCACCGAGGATACCCCCCTTCAACCCAACAATCCCTACGCCGCCACAAAAGCGGGGGCGGACTGCCTCGTGCGCGCCGCCCACCACTCGCACGGCATCAACGCGGTCATCACGCGCTGCTCCAACAACTTCGGCCCGTACCAGTTCCCCGAAAAACTGATCCCCTTGATGATAACCAATGCCCTGGCAGACAAGAAACTGCCCGTGTACGGCGACGGCATGAACGTCCGTGACTGGATCTATGTCCTCGACCACTGTTCCGCGATCGACGTCGTGCTGCGGCAAGCCGCACCGGGCAGCGTCTACAATATCGGCGGCGGCCACGACGTGCCCAACATCGAAATCGTCAAGTCCATCCTCGACATTCTCGACAAGCCGCACTCCCTGATCGAATACGTCCAAGACCGTCCCGGACACGACCGCCGCTACGCCATGGACAGCGAAACCCTCACGCGCGAGCTCGGCTGGCAGGCGGACCGTACGTTCGAGCAGGCGCTGCAACAGACCGTCGATTGGTACTTGAACAACAGGACCTGGTGGGAGCACATTCGCAGCGGAGAATACACTTCGTACTACGAGAAGATGTACGGCTACCGACTCGGTCAGACATGAGCACACGATGAAACTCGGCACCTACCTACGCAGAGCCCGTCGCGGCTGGCGCTTCATGGTCAGCGACGTGTGGGACATCGAGCTCACCTCTCTCTCGACGCTGGGACAGATCGGCGTGAAAACGCTGCGCGTGTTTCACCTTGTCTTCAAGGGGTTCAAGGACGACGAGTGCCCGTTGCACGCCTCAGCGCTCACTTTCAGCACGCTGATGGCGATCGTACCCGTGCTGGCGTTCTCACTGGCAATGGCGCGCGGCTTCGGCGCCGCGGACAACGCCAAGGCCCGTATTCGTGAGGCCGTCAGACAGTGGACGGGTACGTTCAGCAGCACGATCGTCGTCACAAACGAGGTGCCCGCCGGCACGCTCACGAACAATCTGGCGGCGACCACCAACGGCGTCGCGACTGCCGCGGGAGCGGCCACGAACGCCGTGAACCCCGCTACGACGGGCTACCGCGCGCAGATCGAGTCGCGCCTCGCCCAACGCATCAACGAAGGCGTCGACGCCGCCTTCGATAAGGTCGAGAACATCAGCTTCACCGCCCTCGGCGGGATAGGTCTCGTGTTGTTGCTCTGGTTGGTCATCCAGGTGCTGGGGCGCATCGAGGGTTCGTTCAACACGGTCTGGGGCGTGACCCAGGGCAGAACGATGTGGCGCAAATTCGCCGACTACCTGAGTGTCATGGTCATTCTACCCGTGCTGATCGTCGCCGCCTCGTCGATCCCAATCGTCGACTTCGCCACGCGTTCTCTCGACGACACTACGGCCGGTTTCGTACGCGCCATACTGGACTCCGGCGCCCTGCGCATCCTGACGGCACTTCTCATGACCACCTTCACCTTTGCGTTCATCATCAGGTTCATGCCGAACACCAAAGTACACTCGCGGCCGGCACTGGTTGGCGGCCTCATCGCCGCGCTCCTCTTCATTGCCTGGCTTAAGGTCTGCTCGGCTTTCCAGGTAGGCGTTGCCCGCGCCGACAAGATCTACGGCGGTTTCGCCATAGTGCCGATCGTGCTCGCGTGGGTCTACGTCAGCTGGGAAATAGTCCTCTTCGGTGCCGAGCTGGCTTTTGCCGTCCAGAACTGCGCCACCTATCGCATGGAACAGGGCGCCCGCCAGGCCAGCATGGAGGCCAAGATCCTTCTGGCCCTTTCAGTTGTGGCCCGCGCCGGACGCGCCATGCTCGGCCGTAACGAGAACCTTCACCTTCCGAGCTTCGCGCGCAACGAGCAGGTCCCCGTACGTTTTCTGAACGAAATCATCGACATCCTCGTCGGGGCCGGCCTGATGGCCGCCCTCGCCGACAGGGAGAACTGCTACGTGCTGCTCAAAGCGCCCGACAAGCTCAAGGCCGGCACCGTGGTGGAAGCCGTCATGAACTCCGGCGTGCAACCCGGTGCACTCGGGCTCGGCCGCGTCGAAGAGCAGATCGGCAAGACGCTTGAACTCGCTGCCGCCGGCATGGGCAAGAGCCTCGACCAGACCAGTATCCTCGACCTCGTCGAGCCCGCCGTGCTGTCGAAAGCTGATAGAGAGACATGAAAAGCGGAACTCCGTAGAATGGTGCTCTTGCGCCGTTCCCGCGGCAGTCAAGGAGGCACGCAAGTGAAGACTGCAGTACTTCGTTCCGCTTTCTCTCAACGATTGCCGCTCCCCTGCCGCGGGGGACGGCGCGGAAGCACCGTCCTACGTCGGTTGACAGGAAACGGGGCTCAACCAGCGTTGACCGCCGTGTGTCTGCTTGCGGCCACGACAGCATTCGCCGGCGATGTCCCCGCCCTGTTCGCTTTCGACAACGGACTCACCCGCACAGCGGATTTCGAAGAGAAAGCAGCCCTCCTCAAAGAGGTGGGGTATGCGGGCATCGGATGGCGCCCGGGGCGCACCGCCGAGATGCTCAAGGCCCTCGACAAGCACGGCCTCAAGATGGGTACCATCTACGTCAATCGTAAAGTTCAGGCCGGCACGCCGGCGGTCGACGCACAACTCGCGGCAGAGCTCAAAGCCGTCAAGGGCCGCGGCACGATCGTCTGGCTGGGACTGCTGCGCGCGCCGAAAGCCAACGACGACATTGCCGTCAACGTCTTGCGTGAAGTTGCAGACAAGGCGGCCGCCACCGGTTCGCCCGTAGTCATCTACCCTCACGTCGGTTTCTACGCCGAATCGATGGCGCACATCGTCCGGCTCGTGCGCAAAACCGACCACCCGAATCTGGGGGCCTCTTTCAATCTGTGCCACTACCTCAAGCTGGACGAAGAGAAGAACATGGAAGCCGTTTTGAAAGAAGCCACGCCCTATCTGAAGCTGGTCCAGGTTTCCGGTGCGGATTCAGGCGACACCCGCAAGATGCCCTGGAACCGACTCATCCAACCCATCGGCAAAGGGAGCTTTGACATGAAGTCCCTCCTCCGGATCCTGGACGACATCGGCTATCGCGGTCCATTCTGCCTCCAGTGCTACAAGATCCCCGGTGACGACCGCGCCAATCTCGAGCAGTCCATGGCGGCCTGGAAGAAGCTGCATAGTCAGTGAGACCGGCCAACGACACCGTGCCATGTGCCCTCGGGATGACCGGCAGGAGCTGAACAGAAAGAAAGCGAAGACAGCGAAGAGCAACAGAACCGGAGCCTTCGTTTCCTCCGCTGCCTTCCTGTTCCAAAACACAGGGCGGGGGGACAGGCGAACTATCGTCTTCAAGTCTCCGGCCAGGGCCCGCTATCCCTCTTCCGCCACGGGAAGATCGAGATGAAAGCGCGTGAACTGTCCCGGCTCGCTTTCCACTTTGAGCCGTCCCCCGTGTTCCTGGACGATGCCGTGGGAGACCGACAACCCCAGTCCGGTTCCCTCGCTGCAAGGTTTGGTTGTGAAGAAGGGATCGAACACCCGCTCCAAAATCGTTTTGGGGATCCCATTGCCGAAGTCCTCGACGGTCAACCTGACCCACTGTTTGTCCTCCTCAAACAGCATGTGCGCGGATACGACAATGTGTTTGGCTTCAGCGCGCGATTCGTAGCGTTCGTTCAACGCGTCCCGCGCGTTCGTCACCAGGTTCATGATCACCTGCTGAATCTCTGACGACCGGCAAAGGACCTGGGGGAGCTCGGGGGCGACCGACACCTCCAGCGTGATCTTGTCGCGAATCATGATGGCACGAATCAACGAGAGCGTATTCTCTACAATACTGTGGAGGTGCTCCGGCTTCGCGGAAACCTTTTCCTGCTGGCGGGCAAACGCCAGCAGGTTGCGCACGATGGCGGCAACGCGCTCGCCTTCGCGGGTGATCTCGCAAGCGTATTCCCTGGACTCGGAATCTTCATCGGCCGTGTCGGCAAGCATCCTCCCGTAGTTGATGATGCCCATGATCGGGTTGTTGATCTCATGGGCCACCCCGCTGGCCAGAGTGCCGATCGAATCCAGCTTCTGCTGCTGACGCAGCTGTGCCTGCAGGCGTTCCTTCTCCGCGTGCTCCCGCTCACGCTCCGAGATCTCTGCAATCAAACGGTCGTTGGCGTCTTCAAGGTCGGCCGTGCGCTTGCAGACCAGCTCCTCCAGGTGGTCACGGTACTGGCAGATTTCCTGTTCAATCCGAAATCGTTCCACGGCGTAGCGCAACGAGCGCGACAGAAGCTCACCGGACATGAGGGCCTTGGAGAGGTAGTCCTGAACGCCGCCGCGGATCGCGGCGGCCCCCAGCTCAGCTTCGTCCACCCCCGTCAGAACGACGATCGGCACGTCCTTCGCGAACGCCTGAGTCCGCTTGATCGTTTCCAGCCCGGAGCTGTCGGGAAGCGTCAGGTCCAGCAGAATCACGTCGGGACGCTTGGAAGCGAAAACCTCTTGCGCTTCCGATATCTGTCCCACGTGCGTGAGCGTGTAATCCCCATCCATGGCACGACGCAAAGTCGCTTCAACCACCTTCACGTCACCCAGGTTGTCTTCAATCAACAGTACATGCATCTTCGCCACGACCGCTTGACTATGTACATCCCGATTCGATTTATGTATATTGATATATTGAATTTACAAATACCACGAAGACTCCACTTTGGCAAGCTAAATCGTGCTGGTTGACGTGGGCATTGTCCGGGTCTATAGTGGCATCAACCGTAGGAGGGTTTGTACGTGCTTGTGACCGCACTGGTAATTCTGCCCCTTGGGGCACTGGTTCTGCTCGGCTGGCTGGTGCCGCTTGTCGTCGGCATCGTCCGCTCACGCCGCGGCAAGGGCGGAGTCGGCTGCATCGTCCTGGGAGGGGTATGGGGCTTTCTGGCACTGTGCCTTCTTGGATTCGTGTGTTTTGTGTGGTTTTCATTCTCGCAAGCCAGGACGGCGTGGCAACCACAGACATTCGACCCCGCCGTCCACACGGGCGCGCTGGGGCGTATCGAGTTTCCGCACGGCGGTGACGCAGTGCTGACGCTGCAGCATGGCGGCACTCCGGATGGCAGCGCGTACCTGCAACTGAACGCAACAGACGGCGTGGCCGTCGCACCGGCCGGTGAATTGTCGATCTGGTCGTGCGACCTCAAGCATAAGGATGCCGACGGCAACACCTGGCAGGCGTCATGCTACAACCCCAAGGGCGAGTCGGGCAAACTGACCGTTCCTACCAACGGTGTCGCCCGTGTCGCCCTGGGACCGCCCCTGGAGGCCAGAATCAAGACTAGAGCCATGGCCGAGGGCAAGCGCTCTTTCGACCTCAAAATCACCGGCCCCCACGGCAACAAGTTCTCCGTACGCGCCGAAGGCCACGGTCGGGCGCCGGGCTTCGAAGTCCTCAATGCTGCCGGCGAAACCGTTTGGACGGGCAAGTTCGCCTACGGCTGAGGCGGCACCTGCAGGTACTCCGGGCGAGTACCGGACGAAGCCACGGGAAAATTGACCGTGCGCGCAGTCTTCCCCGCATGCCCTTTTGAAATCAAAGCTCACGAAACCCGTTGGACGCAGTGAGTAGCTGGACGTTGTCCAGAAATGATGGCGGATGCGCGAGGCTAGCTAGAGGGTGTCCGAAAAGCCCCTGGAGACGGCGGTCCTCCGCCGTTAC
>CAZKRK010000269.1:0-6224 GCA_964555035.1 uncultured Victivallales bacterium
CCCCTCGGGGGAGAGGTCGGGCACGCGAAGCGGGACCGGGTGAGGGGCGGGCCGTACGCGTCACGGTATCCTCGTCCGTCAGTACGCTCTACTTCAACGTAATCGCCGAAACCGTGTAGGGTTCGTCGATCTCGGAGTTGGTGAGGAGGTCGGACTCCCACGGCATGTCCATGCTGATGACGATGAGCTCGTCGCCGCGTTCGAGAACTTCGCAGGGCTGGTCGAGCGAGCCATCGGCGCCGGTGGTGTCGCCGTTCTTGTGGATCGTGGTGACATTGCCTTCCATGTCGACAGCCTGCACGCCGTTGATGAGCATGTCGGCGACGTAGATCCTGTTGTCGGCTTTGCGCCAGATGATGCCATCACAGCAGGCCATGTTGTCGGCCTTGGCGAATTCGGCTGTCTCCTTCGGCTTGCCGCTTTCGTCGAACGTCGTCTTGAAGAGGACGCCGTCCTCGAATATGCCGCAGTAGAGGTTGCCTTCGCCGTCGAAGCACAGGCCGTCGGCGCCGAAGCCGATGCGTCCGCTGGTCTTGTAGAGGGCGATCAGGTGCGCGTCGGGGGCCTCGGGCGTGTACGGCGCCAGGGTGACGACACCCTCTTTCCACTCATCCATGTCGATGGCGTAGGTTCCGCTGGTGAGCGATTCGTTCGGCACGTGCTTGAAGACGGTGTCGCTGACGTAGACCGTGTTGCCTTTCCAGACGACGGCGTTGGCGCATACGAAGCCCTGGACTACGACATCACAGCCGGTCGGTTTGCCGTCGACGATGTTGATTCGCAGGAGGCGGGACTTGTTGGTCGGGTTGTTGAAGAGCTGGTTGTCGGCCAGGTAGAGGTTGCCGTCCGGCCCGAAGGCGCAGTCCATGGGACCGACCGTCTTGGTCTCGGGGTGCATGTCTTCCGGCTTGAACGAGTACCATTCGGAGAGCTTGTTCTCCTTGTCGATCGTCACCATGCGCGGCGGGGACGGCTCCTCGATCTTGCCGGCCTTGATGAGCGCACCGTTGTTGAAGTTGGGGATCGACAGAACGATGTTGCCCTGGGGATCGAGACAACAGCCGTCCGGCGTGTTGCAGTCCGACGGGAGGGTCACGATGAGTTTTGGTTTGGCGGCGGCGCATCCGCACTTCTGCGCGCCGTCCTCGCAGGCGCACTTCGGCGTTTCCTCCTGACACGTACTGCAGGGCTTGCACCCCGCCGCGACAATTACGAGTACCGCCGTCAACATCGTCCATACTGCCTTCATCCTGTGCTCCTTTCCGGGGACCGTTTCGGTTGACGATAGCGGCGACGATCGCGGTGGACGATTGGGACGTTCTCTACTCGTCGTCCGTTCTCGTCGCCGTTCTCGTCAACCGACTCCCGTCCTTGCTCCTTGTTTGTGACCAGTGGCAGTTCCCGTGCTCGACCGCCACCGGTTTGGCCGAGTCAGCTACTATATGCAATGTCCCGCTACCTGTCGTCAATGGGAATCGGTCTCAGATGCATGACGTCTCCTCCTTGCGCGGGATGTCCGGCATCGTTCCTCCGTCCGGTATAGCCGGGCACGTCTTGTCCGTTCTCCCGGCGTGCACGTTCGCGCGAGAGTTGCAGGCGGCCGGCATTGACGTCACACAGTGCTACGAGCTCGGCACAATCGCTGTGGGTCTTCGTGCAGGCCTCGCGGAATATTCCGTGTCGTCCGCCGAGGCCGACGATCGCATAGCGTCTTGGTTCAGACGATCTCATGGTATGCCCCGAGACTTCGGCTACTGCCGTGACCGCCCCCTAAAGACATCGCTTCACTGCGCACCCCGTACCAAGTGTCGCTACGGCAGAAAAATGTGTAGGTAGAAAAATGGGAAGGAGAATTGAGTGTATCGTCTTTCTACCATCCCATCTTTCTACCTTTCTCTTTCCCCGCAGCCCTGCGCATGTCTTGCCCACGAGCCAAGGGGAACCACCCGTGACGTTCCTCGGGATGACAGGGCGTGTTGTGTAGTTACCATCTCGAATTGCACCGAGAACGCAGCGCAGTGCCGGCCCCCTATCCCGCGGATCGTTCCTGAAACACCTTTGCAATATGCTCCACGCGTTCCTCGATCGAGAGTGCCGACGTGTTCACGGCTTCATCCGCGGCCGCGGCGTATTTCGGCGTGCGTTCGGCGAGGACCTCTTCCACTTCTTCGGTAAACGACTTCGTGCCGGTCAAGGAGGGACGCTGGTCGTCGCCGCCGATGCGGCCGACAATATCCGGCACAGACGCCTGCAGCCAGAAGACCACACCGGTGCGGCGCAGGTTGGCCACGTTTTCGTCCCGCAGAATCGCGCCGCCGCCCGTATCCAGGATGCAGCCGTCCCGCGCGGCGCCGTCGCTGACGACCTCTGACTCAAGGTCGCGAAAAGCCTCCCAGCCCGACTCTTCCACGATTTCAGGCACGGATTTCCCGGCCCGGCGCACAATCTCGTCGTCCATTCCAATGTACGTCATCCCGAGCCGTTCGGCCAATTGCCGCCCAACGATCGTCTTGCTCGTTCCGCGGTATCCGATAAGGACAAGGTTCATACCACTCTCCTCGGTTTGAACGACGTACTGTCAAATATCGAACAGAAGGAACAGGCGAACGGAAGGAATGTCGAAGGGATTCTCTCATTTCCTTCGACGTTCCTTCTGTTCGCCTGTTCCTTCCGTTCATCATTCGTCTCCCCACGGCGCTCACCATAGTGAGCATCTACTCCGCGGGGCAAGCCGAAATGTCTCGTTGTGTTCCCGGACCTATCGTCATATGGTGGCGGGCGTATGAAAGCCCTGGTTCTGACAGCCTACGGCAAACTCGAATACCGGGACGTGCCTGAGCCGGGCATCGGATCGACGGATGTGCTGGTTGCGGTGGAAGCGTGCGGCATCTGTGGGAGCGATGTCCACGGAATCGACGGCTCGACCGGGCGCCGGCAACCACCGGTCATCATGGGGCACGAAGCGGCAGGGATCATTGTCGAGACCGGAACTGCAGTGAAGGAGTGGCGCAAGGGCGATCGCGTGACGTTCGATTCAACCGTCTACTGCGGCGCGTGCGCGTACTGCGAGTGCGGCGAGGTCAACCTCTGCGACAACCGGATGGTACTGGGCGTTTCCTGCGACGAGTACCGGCGGGACGGCGCGTTCGCCGAACTCGTGGCCGTGCCGCGGCACATTCTGTATCGCATGCCGGACGACGTGTCGTTCGAACAGGCGGCCATGGTCGAGCCCGTCTCGATTGCCCTGCATGCCGTGAAGCGTGTCGCGCCCGCCGGGGATGAAACCGCCGTGGTCGTCGGAACCGGTCTGATCGGCCTTTTCGTGGTCCAGGCGCTGCGCGCATCCGGCTGTTCACGTGTCATCGGCGTCGACGTCGACGATAGCCGGCTCGAACTCGCGCGCAGCCTGGGGGCTTCGGACGCGATCAACGCTTCGCACGCGAACCCGGCGGAGACGGTCCGGTCCCTGACCGCCGGGCGAGGCGCCGACGTGGCTTTCGAGGTGGTTGGCGATACGGGGCCGGTGCAGGCGGCATTGAGCAGTGTTCGAAAGGGCGGACGCGCGGCTCTGGTGGGCAACGTGTCACCTTCGGTCGACTTCCCGCTGCAGGTTGCCGTGACGCGCGAGTTGACCGTCTACGGGTCGTGTGCCTCGGCCGGCGAATACCCGGAATGTATGGAGCTGATTGCCGACCGAAAGATCGACACGGGCGCACTTCTCAGTGGCGTCGCGCCTCTGGCCGATGGCGCAGCCTGGTTCGATCGCCTGTATAGCAAGGAGCCCGGACTGATGAAGGTGGTCCTCGAACCATGACGAAGCTGCGCGCGGGAATCGTCGGTTGCGGAAAGGTCACGGACCTCCATGCCGCGGCGCTGACCGAGCTGGAGACCGCGGAGTTTGTGGCCGTGTGCAGCCGGTCCGACTCGAAGGCCTCGGAGTGGGCGCGTCGCTATGGCGTGAAAGGATACGCCGACGTCGAGGAGATGGTCGCGGCGGAAGAACTCAATGTCGTGATCGTGTGCACCCCACATCCTGCGCACGCTGTTCCCGCGGTTGCAGCCATGCGGACCGGAGCTCACGTGCTTGTCGAAAAACCGTTGGCATCGTCGCTGGAGGACTGTGACGCGATGATCGCCACGGCAAAGAAAGAGGGTGTACTTCTCGGCACGGTTTCGCAGCGTCGTTTCTATGAGCCGTGTCAACGCATACGCAGGGCCATCGATGCCGGCAAGATTGGACGTCCGGCGCTTGGGGTCGTGAATATGTTCGGCTGGCGCGATAAGGCCTACTACGAGAGCGATCCCTGGCGTGGTACTTGGGACGGCGAGGGTGGGGGAGTGCTTGTCAACCAGGCGCCTCACCAGCTGGATCTCCTGCTCTGGTACATGGGAGAGCCGGAGCAGCTATGCGGCTACTGGGACAATCTGAACCATCCGTACATAGAGGTCGAGGATACGGCTGTAGCGATTGTGCGTTTTCGGAACGGCGGCCTTGGCAACGTCGTCGTCAGCAACAGTCAGAACCCGGCGCTCTATGGCAGGGTCTGCATCTACGGCAGCAACGGGGCGGCGGCCGGCGTGCGGACGGATGGGGGGGCGATGTTCATTGCGGGCATGTCGAACATCGAAGAGCCGCCGCTGAACGATACGTGGACCGTACCGGGTGAAAGCGATCTGCTCGGGCAGTGGCGCCGCGAAGACTCGGAGCTGTTCGGCCGCATCGACGCCATGAAACACTACCACCGCCTGCAGGTCGCCGACTTTCTCAACGCCATTCTTGAAGACCGCCCACCCCACGTGACTGCCGAGGACGGCCGACGAACGGTCGCGCTGTTCACGGCCATCTACCGGTCGCAGAGGGAAGGGGGCACGATAGTATTGAGCTGAAGCGCAACTCCTGTCCTGTCATCCCGAGGACACCAGGGGCAGGCCCCTGGTGTCCTCGGGATGACAGCGCGGGGGGTAGCCTGCCGATCTGGATCGGTTCCCGGAAACGCAGCCGGCCCAAAGTTACGATCGTAGTTTCAAAACAGGTCGGAATCGAGTATGGTGCCCCTGCGTCGGTATTACTCATTACTCATTCTTGGAAAACGAAAGGTCTCTACGATGAGCGAAGGAACCAGGCTTGGCTACACCGATACCCCCTTGATCCCCGGTTCACGGTATCGGGTCCACGATCCCGCGCGTCCGCAGCCCTCGGCAATCACGCCGGCGCCTGTTGACGATCCCCTTGTGCCCCCGTCGGATGCGGTGGTGCTCTTTGACGGGCAGGATGGTTCCGGCTGGGTTGACATGGCGCACAATCCCAACCCGTGGAAGGTCACGGACGGTTACATGGAGGTCGTTCCGGGAAGCGGGAACATCGCCAGCAGAGGTCATTTTGGGGATTGCCAGCTTCACCTTGAATGGGCAGCGCCACTGGTCGTAAGGGGCGAGAGCCAGGGGCGCGGCAACAGCGGGGTCTTCCTGTTGGGGTTGTACGAGGTCCAGGTTCTCGACTGCTACGAGAATGCGACGTACGCGGACGGGACAACCGCCGCGATCTATGGGCAGTTCCCGCCGCTGGCAAATGCCTGCCGCAAGCCGGGCGAGTGGCAGACCTACGACATCATCTGGGAGTCCCCCCGCTTTGACGGGGAGGAGCTGGCCGAGGCAGCGCGGGTTACCGTGATTCAGAACGGTGTTGTCGTCCAGTATGCCAGGGAGCTGCAGGGTCCGACAAGGCACCGCGAGACCACGGCCTACGAGCCCCATTCGCCGGCCGGACCGCTCGTCCTGCAGGACCACGGAGACCTTGTGCGGTTCCGCAACATCTGGTACCGGCCGCTGCCGCGGGAGGAGTAGAGCATGCGCCAGGTTGCAACTGAACGCGTATCTGAAGAAGAACGCGAAGAAGGGGCGACCGAAGACCGCGCAGGACTTGCCCGAAGGCAAACGCTACCAGCTCAAGATCCGCGCCTTTCCCCGTACGGTCGGCACCGGTGTAAACCTCAAGCCGCGGAAGCCGGGAGAGCATCAGATCCTGAGCCTGGCGCCGGCCAAGTAACGCCGCGCCCCTCACCCGGTCCTCCTGCGTCGGACCGACCTCCCCCAAGGGGAGAGGTAGAAACGCGCCAATCACCTCTCCCCCTGGGGAGAGGTCGGTCCGACGCAGGAGGACCGGGTGAGGGGCGCGGCCATCGCGATCGCACCAAAAAAGCGCGCCGCCCACGGGTGCGGGCGGC
>CAZKRK010000269.1:6324-10545 GCA_964555035.1 uncultured Victivallales bacterium
GGCGCGGCCATCGCGATCGCACCAAAAAAGCGCGCCGCCCACGGGTGCGGGCGGCGCGTTCGTTTGCTCTATTCCCCGGGCCGCCTACTCGTCGCCCTGCGTTTCCGCCGCGCGGTCCGCCATCGCTTCCTTGCGGCTCAGCTTCACGCGGCCGCGGTCGTCGACGCCGATGCACTTGACCCACATCTGGTCTCCGACCTGGCAGACGTCTTCGACTGACTCGACGCGGAAGTCGGCGAGCTGGCTGATGTGTACGAGGCCGTCCTTGCCGGGAAGCACTTCCACAAAGGCGCCGAAGTGCTTTATGCCGACCACGGTGCCGTCGTAGGTTTTGCCTACCTCGATTTCCTCTGCCGCCACCGGTTCCGGGATGGAGATGTCCTCGTCGGGTGCGGCCCCGCCGTCCATTTCCTGCATGGCTTCCTTGCGGCTCAGCTTCACGCGGCCGCGATCGTCGATGCCGATGCACTTGACCCACATCTCGTCGCCAATTTTGCAGACGTCTTCCACGGAGTCGACGCGGACGTTGGCGAGCTGGCTGATGTGCACAAGGCCGTCCTTGCCGGGCAGCACCTCGACGAAAGCGCCGAAGTCCTTTACGCCGACGACGGTACCCTTGTAGGTCTGGCCCTCCTCGATCTCTTCCGAAATCATCTCCACTTCGCGAATCGCCATGGCCATGGATTCCGAGTTGGTGGCGAAGACGCTGACCGTACCGTCTTCTTCGATGTCGATCTGCGCGCCGGACAACTCCGTGATGCGCCGGATGTTCTTGCCGCCGGGGCCGATGAGCTCGCCGATCTTGTCGACCGGGATCTGGAGCTGCTCGATCCGCGGTGCATGCTCCGACATCTCGGCACGTGGCTCGGCAATTACGGAAGCCATGAAGTCCAGGATTTCGAGCCTGGCCTTGCGTGCCATCTCAAAAGCTCCGGGCACAAGGTCCCACGGAAGACCGTGAATCTTCAGGTCGACCTGGAATCCGGTGATGCCGTTACTCGTGCCGGCAACCTTGAAGTCCATGTCGCCGCAGTGGTCTTCGGCGCCGATAATGTCGGTGACCAGTTCTGCCTTGTCCTCGCCGGTGAAGAGACCGATCGAGATTCCGGCGACCGGTTTCTTGATGGGGACGCCGGCGTCCATCATCGCCAGCGTACCTACACAGATACTGGCCATCGAGGAAGACCCGTTGGATCCCATGATGTCGGACACCAGGCGAACGGTGTACGGGTAGTCATCGGGGAACATCGGCAGCAGCGAGCGTTCCGCGAGTGCGCCGTGACCGATTTCGCGGCGGCCGGTGAAGCCGAGGCGTCCGACTTCGCCCACGCTGTAGGGCGGGAAGTTGTAGTGCAGCATGAACTGCTTCTCGTCGACGCCGCCGGTGACAGCGTCGAGACTCTGGATGTCCGACTTGGTCCCGAGGGTTACGGTGGCGAGGGCCTGCGTTTCGCCCCGGTTGAACACGGCCGAGCCGTGCGGGCGCGGCAGGACGCCTACCTGTCCGGCCAGCGGACGCAACGCGTCGGAGGCGCGACCGTCGATGCGCACTCCATTCTCGAGCACGTTGGTGCGCACGACTTCGATTTCGAGGTCGTCGAACGTGGAGCGGAACTCTTCGTCCGTCATTTCGGGCAAGGCTTCGAGCATCTGCTCTTTCAGCGCGTCACGGATGGCCGCGATGCGTTCCTGGCGGGCGAGCTTGTCGGCAATGCGGCAGGCCTCGCCGAGGTCAGCCCCAGCCAGTTCACGGGCTTTGTCCATGAGGGTGGTGTCTTCTTCCGGTATTTCGACGACCTTGTCGGGCAGCCCGAGCTTGCGGCGCAGTTCGATCTGGGCATCGATGATCGCGACGCACCACTGGTGGGCCCACTTCATGGCTTCCACGAGGTCGTCTTCGCTGATTTCGTCGCCACCGCCTTCGATCATGAGCGGGAGGTCGCGAGTACACGCATACACGAGATCGAGATCGCTTTCGTCGCGCTGTGAGTGGGTCGGGTTGACGACGAACTCGCCGTTAACGCGTCCCACGCGCACACCGGCAATCGGGCCGAGGAACGGGATTTCGGAGATGTGCAGGGCCGTACTCGAGGCGACGATGCTGAGCATGTCCGAGTCGTTCTCCCCGTCGGCCGACAGGAGCATGTTGTTGATCTGTACGTCGTTGTGGTAGCCCTTCGGGAAGAGGGGGCGAATGGGCCGGTCCGTCAGACGGGCCGTCAGGACCTCCTTTTCCGCCGGCCTGGCTTCACGTTTGAAGAAACCGCCGGGGAAACGGCCGACGGCGTAGAACTTCTCGCGGTACTCGACCTGCAGGGGAAAGTAGTCGATGCCCTCGCGCGGTTCTCTGGAACAGGTCACGGCGGAGAACAGAACGGTGTCTTCGATGCGTACGGTTACGGAGCCGGCGGCCTGTTGGGCCAGAAGCCCGGCTTCAAGGGTGAGGGTTTTGCCGCCGAGATCGGCGGATACGGATGTGGTGCTTTTCATTCTTCTTTCCTTCCTGTTGTGGGAACACACGGAAGACAGATTCCACAGGCCAGACGGTCGTATCAGGTTGGTCCATCACAGCGTGGAGAATAGGGAGCCCAACCTGACGCGCGCACTACTAGCGGCGGATGTTCAGCTCCTTGATGAGCTCCTTGTAGCGCGCCTCGTCCTTCTTCTTCAGGTAGTTGAGAAGGCGGCGGCGTGCGCTCACCATCTTGATGAGGCCAAACCGCGAACTGTGGTCTTTGCGGTGTTTCTTGAGATGCTCGGTCAGCATCTCGATGCGTTTGGTGAGTATGGCGATTTGGACGTCAGACGAACCAGTGTCACCATCGTGGCGCTGGAACTGCTTCTGAATCGCCTTCTTGTCTATCTGGCTCATAGCCTTTGCGTGTCCCCTCTACTCTTCTTTCTTTTCTACCTCTTTCGTTTGTCCGGGCTGGAATATAGTATGCCCAAACAAGGCATGTAAAGGTATTCTTTGAGTTTTTTACCGCGCAACACCTTGTGTGCGTTCGCAGCATCACGGCCTATCTGTTTTTTGATCAGCTCCATACTCGGAAACGACTCCTCCTCGCGAAGGAAGTCCGCGAAGAATACCTCGATGTCTCTGCCGTAGAGATCGCCGTGGAAGTCGAAAAGGTGCAGCTCGAGAGTCGGGATATCGTCGCCGTCGGTGAACGTCGGGCGAAGACCGAAGTTCATCACGCCGCCGAAGACTCTGCCGTCGAGAACGGCATGCACGGCATAGACTCCATGAGGCGGCAACACCTCGTTGTGCGGATCGAGGTTTGCCGTCGGAAAACCGATTTTGCGTCCGATGCTGCGCCCTTTCACGACCGTTCCCAGGATACTGACCGGACGGCCGAGCATCGCCGCGGCTTCGTCGAGGTTGCCCCTGAGGATTTCGGCCCGGATGCGGGTGCTGGAAACGGTTTCGCTCTTGCGCATGACAGGACGAACAACGTCGAGTTTGATGCCCAGGTCGCGCCCCATGCGCTTGACGAGTCCGGGTGTGCCCTTCCCATGGTGGCCGAAACGCCAGTTCTGACCGACCATGATTTCCGCCAGGGCGGGGACGTTGGCGCGCAGCGAACGCAGGAAATCGCGCGGCTCGCAGTTTGCCAGTTCCCGCGTGAACGGCAGCATCAGGCACCCGTGCAGGCGCGTGCGCTGCAGCAGCATGAGCTTGTGGCGATTGGCCGTCAGAAGCAGCGGCGCCGCTTCCGGATTCAGCACTTTGAGGGGATGCGGGTCGAAAGTCAGTACCCATGCCTTACCGCCAAGCTCTTCCGCACGGTCGATGGTTGCGCCGATGACTTTCTGATGACCGGTATGCACGCCATCGAAGAAGCCGGCGGCCAGGACGATCGGGCCGGCTTCTTCGCGGAGCTGCGCTAGTTGAGAGAAAACTTCCATGGCACGGCCAATCAGGATGCAGGATTGTGGATACAGGATGCAAGCGAAAGCAGGAAGCGGGTGTGAACGACAAAGGTGGGTAGCGCGTGGGACATGATTGATGATTGGCGATTGATGATTGGCGATTTGTGAGCTACTTCAAAAATCACGAATCAACCTGTATTCGGCAGTTGAACCGCCGATTCCTACGCAAACGTCTGCAAACATTGACGATGGCGACGTCACACGACGCACCCATTTGGTGAAAAGCCGGATGGGGCAGAAGTTGCCCGCAGATGACGCAGATGAACGCAGATTCGGGACTTTATCTGC
>CAZKRK010000270.1:0-10541 GCA_964555035.1 uncultured Victivallales bacterium
TCAAGTTCCCGGGCAGCCCACCCCGTCCTTCGTAGAGCGTCCGCGGGTGCGTCCTGCAAGGACGCACCGGAGGGCGCAGGCCGGGCAGGCCCCGCTTCTCGTCTCCGGCCCGCGCATCGCGCGGGCCTCCGGCGAGTCTACGAAGCAGGCAATGCACGCCCTCCAACGGCTCGAGCTGCCCGACTGCCACGCGCGTCGAGCGCAGGGGGGCCTGGATCAGTCCGCGGGATGGGAACCCTCTCCTTGACTTGCGGCGGTCGCTATTATAGTGTTTACCATGATGTTGATCGCCATAATCGAGGAGACGTGGTGTGAATCCATTCAAGCACGGCCAGATCGTAACGGGGAAGGACTTCTGCGGACGCAAGGAGGAGGTAAGGGTATTGCGCGAGAGGATAGCCGCCGGGCAGAATGTCGTGCTCTACGGAGAGCGACGCTGTGGCAAGTCTTCGCTGGTCGCTGAAGCTGTCCGTACGTCGCGTAACCGCAAGGCGGTATTCGTAGACTTCCTGAACGTACGGTCAGCCGATGACGTCTGCAAGAGGATTGCCGCCGGGATTCTCAAGCTGGAAAAGGCAGAAACGGCCTTCCGCAAGATAGGGAAGTCTCTGGCAGCTTTGCGTCCCAAGCTCACGCTGGACCCCTTGACCGGTTCTCCGAGTCTGGGCTTTGAAGCCGGCGTTCGAGTTGATGCCGACACAGTCGTTGGCGCTCTGTCCCTGCTGGAAGAGCTATCGAGAACGCGTCGCCTTGTTGTTGTCTTCGATGAGTTCCAAGGCCTGCTGGGTGTTTCCGAAAGCGACCAGATACTGGCGCTCATGCGAGGAGAGATACAGAGACAGGGGAAGCTCTGCTACATCTTTGCGGGCAGCGTCCGTCACGACATGTATGCCATATTCTCCGATCCGGATTCGCCGTTCTTCAAGTCGGCAACCATCATGGATGTGTCGGTTCTCGAACGCGATGTCTTCACCAGGTTTCTTGCTGAGCGGTTCGCCAGCGGGAAACGAACGCTTTCCGCGCCGGCTGTCGACTTGCTCTTCGCGTCCGTCTCGGACGTGCCGGGCGACGTTCAGCACGTGTGCGAGGCCATCTGGGATACAACCAATGAGAAGCAGGTTATCACTCCGGATCGCGTGCGGAATGGCATACGGCGAATCCTCGACCAATACGACGAGCACTTTCAGACTATCCTGACCGGCTTGACGGAGTTCCAGATACGCTGCCTGGCCACCGTCGCCTGGGTTGGCGGCGACCACATCAACAGCAGCGCCTTTCTCAGGCATGGCGCCTTCACAAACGCCTCAAGCGTCAAGAGCGCCGTGCGACGCCTTTGCAGGCTCGGAATACTGATCGCACGCGGTCGCTCATACCGGTTTATCAACCCCTTTCTTGCCGCATGGCTCCGAGAACACGTGTTGTGACTGAGCGACCAGTGGGGCCGGGCAAACGGCCACCGGCGAGCGGAACGGGCGTCGCGGAGCTGCCTTCGGAATGACAGGCGAGAAGCGCCCTGCCCGTCCTTCGTAGAGCGTCCGCGGGTGCGTCTCGGAAAGACGCACCGGAGGGCGCAGGCCGGGCAAACCCCGCCTCTCGTCTCCGGCCCGCGCATCGCGCGGGCCTCCGGCGAGTCTACGAAGCAGGCAATGCACGCCCTCTACGCTCGTAACGGCGGAGGACTGCCGTCTCCAGGGGGCTTTTCGGACACCCTCTAAATAGACCCCATCCGAAAAGGGTCGGCGGCCGATTTTGGCCTGAAACGCCAGGGAAACGGGGACGCCGCAAGATTGGGGAGGCAGATTAAGTAGAAAGATTAGGTAGATAGATTAAGAGTCGATGGGCATACTTAATCTATCTACCTAATCTTTCTACTTAATCTGCTCCTCCACGCGCCGCGAAACCCGCACAACCCTTTTCGGACACCCTCTAGTCAGGGCTCGTCCCGGCGGTGGCCACGAGCAGATGCGCCAAAGCAGACGACAAGCTTGCTCCTGCGCGCCGCCCGGTGTACAAAAGAGGCCGTATCACCATGACAATTGAGCCAACACTGCAGCACGTACGGATCATGGCCATGTGTGCGTTACTGTCGGCGCAGACTACCGCGGCCGGCATGGTGCTCGTGCCGGCGGGGACCTTCCGCATGGGCGACGCGTCGGCCGGCGAAGTCGGCGAGGGTCTGGCCGACGAGCGTCCCGTCCATACCGTCAGAACGTCGGCGTTCTACGTAGATGAACGCGAGACCACGAAAACTCTCTGGGACGAAGTGCGAGCCTGGGCGCTGACGAACGGCTATCCCGACCTGGCGGAGGGCTCGGCCGGCTTCGCTACCAACGGGTCCACGAGCGGTTTCCACCCCGTCGTCGGAGTTTCCTGGCACGACTGCGTCAAGTGGTGTAACGCCCGTTCCGAACGCGAGGTCCTCGCGCCGGTCTACTACACGGACGCCACCTTGTCTTCCGTATGCCGCTCCGGGCAGGCAGCGCTGTCCAACGCGTGTTTCGACGCCTCGGCCGACGGATACCGCCTGCCCACGGAGGCGGAGTGGGAACGCGCCGCCCGCGGCGGGACGAGCGACCAGGCATACCCGTGGCCCGGCTGCGTTGGAAGCTGGGTCGACCATCTCTCCGGCGACAAGGCCAACTACGCTCTCAGCGGCGACCCCCGCGACGACGGCACCACCGTCGTCGCCTACTACGACGGCGGACAGCTCCCCGCCGGCACTCACATGGACAACGGCTTCGGACTCTACGACACGGCCGGCAATGCCGCGGAATGGTGCTGGGACTGGTTCGACTCCCGGTACTATGCCTCCCATGACGCCGACGCATGGCCGCCCGACCCGAAAGGCCCCGACGCAACGCCACGCCACGGTTGCCGCGTCACGCGCGGCGGCAGCTGGCGCGACGGCGGCTATGAGCTGCGGTGCTCATGCCGTGAGCCGGCTGCGCCGGACACATCCGACCCAACGCTCGGTTTCCGTTGCGTGCGCAATCTGACCGACACCTCCGTCACCCATGTGTTTGCGTTCCGCGTTGCCGAAGAAGACGGGCAGGCGGTCGTACGCTGGAACACCGCCCTGGAGCCGAACACCGATGGCTTCCGACTCTATCGGTGGAACGTGGCGAGCAACGCGTGGCAGGTGACGCGCGACTTCGTGCCGTCCGAGGGGGCAACCAACGGCGGCAGCGGCGCCGCCTATGCAGTCGCCGATCCGGGCGCCAACGCGGGCCAGACGTACACATACCGCCTCGTAGCTGTCGAAACCGGCGGCGATCGCGAATGCGGCGTTTTCGACCGCCTGGTGTACCGGCTCTTCATTTCGGCGCCGCCCGCACGGAGCGACAACAACGTCGTGCTGCGGTGGGCCAGCCGCGGCAACCGATGGTACCGCGTGCTTTGCAGCACCAATCTGAACGCGGGTTTCGAGGTCGTCGCCGAAAACGTCAAGGCAACGCCGCCGGAAAACACCTGTACCGGCGCCTGGGACCGCGCAAGAAGTGTGTTCTTCATGATCGAGGAGGAGCAATAGTGGCCGGGAGCCGCAACTATGGTCGCTACGGGAAGAGGGCATGCACATTCTCAAAACGCCCGCCAATTCGATCTGGAGACGGCGGTCCTCCGCCGTTGCGAGCGAGAGTTGAGCACGAACGGAAACGGAAATGAACGAAGTACCTCCTCTGTTTCACCAAGTGCGCTCACGTTTGCTCGCAACGGCGGAGGACCGCCGTCTCCAGGGGTTTTTCGGACGACGCCTGGCGATGGCCGCGCCGCCCAGGGGGCGTCGGGGAGCCCTCCTCGCTTTCCTTTGCGCCTTTGCGGCTGCGACTGCGTTCGCGGCTACCGGCAACCCGCTGGAGCTTCGCACCACGGAAACCGGCGTCTACCGTGTCGACGCCTCTACGATTGCCACCGCGATAGGGGTCTCCACCGGCGAGGTGGCCGTGCTGGTCGGCGAACGCCGCCTGCGCCTGAGCTCAGGCGGCGAACGCATCGCCTGGCAACCGTACGCCGACAACGCGGGGATCGAGTTCTTCAGTCTGCCCTTCGAAACGCGCTACACCGGCACCCGCGTGTTCCTCCTCGAACAGGGGCGCGCACTGGTCCCACCCGCCCTGGCCGGCGCCCCCCCCGTTGCCACCGCGCCGGCGGGGCGGGCGTTCCCCCGCACAACCCGTGTCGAAGTCAACTACCGTGATCAGACGAGCATCGTCTACGACGCCGACGACGACTGGTGGTTCTGGTTCTACTTGTATGGCGGCAAGGCCAAGTCATGCTCTTTCGAGCTCGACGGCACCGTGACGTCGGCAATACCTGCCAAAGCAACGGTTCGCCTCGTTGGCGCCAGCGAAACTCCGCACACGGTCGGCATTGAGATCAACGGCGTCCAGATTGGAACGGCCGCCTGGCAGAACCGCACGGAACACGAAGTCACGTTCTCCGTCCCGGCGAACCTCCTGAGCGACAACAACACCCTCCGCGTAGCGAACCAGGGCGGAAGCACGAGCGTGATCTTCATGGACTGGATGGACGTAACCTATGGACGAGGATACGGGGCCCAAACCGATGAGCTCCTGCTCGATGCCGCCGGATACGCTCTCGTCACCGTCACCAATCTCGCCTCGTCGCAGGTTCACGCGTGGGATGTCACCGACTGGACCCTACCCGTGCCGCTGACGGCAACCCGCGTCGACCACGAGGGCGGCGAACGCTACAGCGTCACATTCGAACCCCCGGACACGAACTCGACCTGTTTTGCGTGGTCGAGCGCCGCCACGCGCACACCGCAAGTGTTGACGGGCGGCACGGTACACGGCCTGCGGTCGTCCACCAACGGCGCCGATTACCTCGTCATCACGGACCCGATGTTTCGCAACGCGCTGCAACCTCTGGTCGCGCATCGCCGCGGCGAAGGCCTGACGACGCGCGTCGTCGACATCGAAGAGGTCTACGATGCGTTCGCGTGGGCGGAAGCCGGACCGTCCGCCGTTCGCCGTTTTCTAGGTCATGTCTACGACGTGTGGCGGCCACGACCGACGTACGTCGTACTCGGCGGCCACGGCGGGGCCGATCCGCGGAACTACGAGGGCGACGGCGAAAACGCGGTTCCCATTGTCATGGTCAGCACGGCATACGGTTTGCTCGTATCCGACGTCAGGCTGGCGGACGTGAAGGGCAGCGACGGCATACCGGAATTCGCGGTTGGCCGGTTGCCGGCCATCACGCCGCACGAGATGACCAACCTCGTTGCCAAGATCCTGGACTACGAAACGAACGCAGGCGGAGCGTGGACGCAGCAGGTCGTCCTGGCCGCCGACAATGCCGACTCTGCCGGAGACTTCCCAAGAGACAGCAACGTGCTGGCCGGGATGATGCCGACGGCCTACACCAACAACAAGGTCTACCTGTCCGAGTTGAGCGTGACCGAGGCGCGAGACCTCCTCAAGGGCCGAATCAACAGCGGGTGCGCCTGGGTGAACTACATGGGTCACGGCTCATGGAAGATGCTGGCAAACGAAGGACTGTTGACGAAGTCGGATGTCGGCACTCTGACCAACGCACCCCGGTACGCCTTCTTCTCGCTCATCACGTGCGCGGCCAATCGGTTCGACAACCCTGGCGCCGAGTACCTGGGTGAAGCGCTGTTGAACGATCCGGACGGCAGCGCGATCGCCGTCTGGGGGCCAACCGGTCTGGGCCCCCACCACTCCGGGTTCAAGCTGGCGCAACGGTTCTTGACAGCGCGGTACATCGACGGTGAGCGGCGACTTGGAATTGCCATTCGCAACGCGTTGGCCGACTATATCGGGTCAGGGGGACAGCAACGGGTAAGCGACACCTACGCCCTCCTCGGCGATCCCGCAACCGTAATGAAGTGACAACGGAGCCGAGCGTGCGCAAGCCGCTTCCGCGGGTGTTGGGCATCGTCGTAGGACAGGCACTCCCGCCTGTCCTGGAGGCTGCCCGAAAAGCCCCTGGAGACGGCGGCTCGCCCCGCCGTTCCGGATCGGCGCGCGTCGGCGACGCCCTTTTCCGGCGGAGGACCGCCGGCTTCAGGTTCAATTGACGGGTGCTCCGCGAACGCAGACCCTTTCCGGACCCACGCTTCTTCAAGTTCAGGGTTGACGCCAAACCTGCAGCAGTCAATCATGATCGACGCTATGACTAACTACAGACAGTGTGACGGTGTAGTGATGCGCAAGATCGCCGGCGAGGTGATGTTGATTCCCGTGTCCGGAGAAACAGCGGATTTGCAGAACGTTTTCGCGTTGAACCGCACCGCGGAGGTCGTGTGGTCCACATTGGCCGACCCGTGCCCGGTCAGCGCCATCGTTGACAAGGTGACATCGACGTTCGACGTGGCCCGCGCTACAGCAGAGACCGACGTCCGCGAGCTGCTGGATGAGATGCTGACTGCCGGCGTGGCGGTCGGGGAGGCGGAGGAGGCACACAAGTCAGACTAGCAGAACGATGGACAGCAGAACGATTGGGACCAGGCAGCCGGCAGTCAAAATCATTCTGCTGTCCATCGTTTTGCTATTCTCTCCCGGTTGACGAGCAAGCACGCAGAACGTATGAAGCCGGGACCCGCGGCGGACTTCTTCTTGTGGTATGAAATGTGAGGCCGACAGTCTGGCTCAGAGCTCGGAGTTCTTCGAGTCGCTCCTCGAACGAGCACGGCGCGAGCGAATTCCGCTGATGGGGGGAATCGAGTTGACCTCCCGCTGCAATCTGCGGTGCGTTCACTGCTATTGCGGGGACAAGCGCGACAGCGCGGCAGGCGACGGGCTGTCCACCACGCGAACCTTGCGTCTGCTCGACGAGCTCGCCGATGCCGGCTGCATGTTTCTCATCTTCACCGGCGGCGATCCTCTGTTGCGCGACGATTTCCGACGGATCTACCGGCATGCCCGCGCCGCGGGAACGATCGTGAGCGTCTACACCAACGGCAGCCTGGTCACGCCGGAGATCGAACAAGCGTTCCGCGACATGCCCCCCCCGCATCGTGGAAGTGTCGCTCTACGGCGCAACCGCGGAGACCTACGAAAGGGTTACCCGCGTTCCCGGTTCGTTCGAGCGTTGCATCGCGGGTGTCCGGCGGCTAGTTCAGGCCGGTGTCAGGGTGTGTGTCAAAGCGATCCTGATGACACTCAACCACCACGAGTTCGGTGCCATGCGGGACCTTGCGAAAGCGTGGGGCTGCACGTTCAGGTTTGGCGGGGAGCTGTTCCCGACGTTCGACGGCGATGCCGCCCCCCTGCGCTATCGCCTGTCCCCGGAGGTGCTCGCGCAATGTGACCGCTCTGACCCGGACTTGACCGCGTCCTGGCAGCGCAGCGCCCGTGACTACCGGGCGCCGGCCGCATCCGACCCGCTCTACACCTGCGGCGCCGGGCGAAGCGGGTTCTTCGTGACCTCCTCCGGCATGCTCCTGCCGTGCATGACCGTTCGTCATACGACATACGACCTGCGTGACGGAGACTTCGCTACCGGATGGCGAGATGCCATGCCGGACCTCTGGAAAATCACTCCCCCACAAGTATATGCTTGCCGAACGTGCAACGCTGCCGCATACTGCAGGTGTTGTTCTTCGAAGATGGCGTTGGAAAGCGGCACGGAGGGAAAATCGGCGCCATTCCATTGTGAGCTTGCACGTGCGCGCAAACGGTTCCTGGACCAACCGGAAAGCAGTGCACCAAAGAACTGAATCAGGAGAGAACTGATGGCGTGTTCTCACGAGAGAGCTTCCGAATCCGTCGACCGCGACGATCCAGCGCCCGTCCTCGAACGCTACGAGAAACCGACCATGCGCACGATCGAACTGGCGGCATATGAAGTCCTTGGAACGTGCGGCCAGCCCGACGCGACTGAGTTCTGCTAGACACCAGTTGCACTCGATCTTCGAGATTGCCGGCTTACGCGTTGCAGTCGAGGCCGTTGGCGGAAGCCGCCTCGGCCGGGTAATGTATCCTGCCTATTCCCTATTCGAGGTATCTTCCGGTTCGCCGTCATCTCGTGCTTGTGACCTGCGCCTCTCAGTCAGTCCCGCCGCCGTGCCGCCCCTGGATCGACGTCGGGTGCGATTCCGCACGCGCACCGGGTTGACGTGCATCGGCGACGGCCCCGACCTGGCCTTTCGATGGCGCTGCGCGTCAAATCCCAAGGCCACCGAATGGGTCGCGGAAGTCGACGAACGCGTCACCTCGGCCGTCCTCTACACGCCGGAACGGGAACCGCCCGCGACCAATGGCGATACGCTCATCCCCCACCCCGGTGCGTCGCCCATCATCCAGGTGCTGCTGGCGCGTCACCTGGGAGTGCGCGGCGCCGGCGCTCTCCACCACGCGGCCGCGGCCATTCGGGACGATCGGCTCTACCTTTTCCCAGCCCGCTCGGGCACGGGCAAAAGCACGCTGTGCGACCTGCTGGACGAACGGGCGGGCTTTCGATCGATCGGCGACGACCGCATCATCACGCGCAGGGACGGCATCGGTTTCACGGGATACGGGACGCCGTGGATGAGTACGTCGCGGACCGCCGTAAACGCTTCAGCCCCGCTGGCGGCCATACTCTTTCTCGAACAGGCGCCGGAGACACACGTCGAACAAGTTGACCAGGCCGCGGCCGTGGAACGGTTCCTTCCCGTCACGGACATTCCGTGGTGGGACGCAACCGTCAGCGGCGAAGTCCTCGGCTACCTGGAGGCGTTGACCGCCGAAGTGCCCGCCTACGTTCTGCGGTTTGCGCCCACGCCCGAGGTCGCGGGCGTTGTCGCCGGCATCGACGTGCAGACTTGTTGAAGCGCGAGTTCGGCACTGTCCGCGACACCATTGGCAGTGCGCGCGAGGAGAGAGCGCTCGCCGTCCAGCGGGATACGATCGCCGCCGTGTGATTCCCTGACCTCGTAGGTCCGATTTGCAATCGGACCCAACCCACGCCGGGTGTTTCAAATGACGGGGGTGCCACGTCTGAACGGCATTGGGTCCGACTGCAAGTCGGACCTACGTTTGCTGCAAGTCCACAAGCGACAGCACCTCCAGGGTTGCACCCTGGACTGTGACGTGTGTCTCCTTCGGAGACCGCTCAAGATCTGCGGGAGTGCATTCCGCAAACCCGCCCCACCATCACTCCGGCACGTCGGCAACCGTTCCGGCACGCCGCGTAATCACCCGCCACACGAGGCGCATGATGCGAATCGGGTAGTACAACCACCACAACCATCGCGGCAGACGGACCAACCGACGTTCCAGCACGCAGGGCAGCAGCATCCCAAGCACGCGCGCTCGACGCCGGCCCGGCGACTCGGCGAAACGGAGCTGCCGGAAGATGCCGATTCCGTGTTGGGTGCCCTCGGAAACGTTGCGTTCCAGATGGTGTGCCGCTTCAACTGCCAGCTCGCACGCTACGGGGCGCCGCTCGGCCAAAGCGCTCACCGGTTCGGGAAGAGGGGTGGCGAGCATCCGGCGTGAAACAAGCAGAGCTGCCAGGACCGCGCGCCCGCGTCCGGAAACGGACAACCGCTCCGCGAACGCGTTCCATTCCACACTATCCCTGAACCGGCAGACGGTTCTCGTGCAGGTCACACACAAAGCGCAGCCCTTCAAAGCCATGCTGAACGAGGTGGGCCGCGATCAGGCAGACGACTTCACCAGCCGGCAAAACCGGAAAGGACATGCCCTCGACCTTGACAGTCTCCCCGGCGAGGCAAGCCACATCCACGGCGCCGACGGCGAAGACGGGCAAAGAGCAATACCGGTGAATTTCGACCACCAGACCGTCGCGGCGCCGCAGGAATGCGTGGTGGGACGCCGTCCGCGCGAAAAAGGCGCGTTCTGCGGGTGAGTTGAGCCCGATCTTGTTGCGGAAACCGTTCCGCTCAAGGAGCTCGGCGGCTCGTTCGACATCCCGCGGCGACACAAGGATGTCCAGGTCGTTGCTGGCGCGCGTTTCCAGGTCACCGTACACGCGAGCGGTCATCACGGGACCTTTCACCGACAGCGCCGGAATGCCGGACCCGTCCAGAAGGTCAAGGACCTCCCGGAGCGCACGCAACAGCCGCAGGTTGTCCCGGCATACGGTGGCCTGGACGCTGACTAGACGGTCTCGTACGTCGGGCGGGAGGAGCTCCGCGAACCCGGTCGTGAGTGAATAGGACAGCAAGGGAAGCACCCCCTGCCGGTCGGCCGTCTTGAGCAGAGAGTCCCACGGCAGTCCGTCCCCCATACGCGAGCGAAGGCAATCGACCTCAGAGGGTGGCATGCGAACACGCGCCAGCAGCGGAAGCAAAGCGGCGACTCCGCTTGTTGCGGGCGGGACATCCCTGACGGTAGAGGTTGCTTCTGTTTCCACGGCTCGAAGCGTCGTCGAATCGTTCCCAGAAGTCAAGACCGGCAGGCGATCGCGCTTCGCGGGACGGCCCGTCAAGGGTCTTGCCGTCGAACAGGTCAGTTTCCTCCCCCACCTACTACTGTCGGTCATCCCGAGGGCACCAACGGCCAGCCCCTCACCCGCCTCCGCTGCGCTGCGGCGACCTCTCCCCCGAG
>CAZKRK010000271.1:0-10507 GCA_964555035.1 uncultured Victivallales bacterium
CGCTCTACGAAGGGCGGGCCGTGCTGCGGTGTGGGGGATATCTCTGCGAGCCGTGATGCGTCTCTTCGTGCGCCTGCTTCGTAGAGTCAGAAGTCTACCGCCCGAGGTTGGATCCGCTCCAGCGCAGTTTCTGGCGCAGGACGGAGAAGTAGCTGTAGCCGGGGAGGTGGATGAGGTGCGCGCTCTGTTTGCCGCGTGAAACGCTGATAACGTCGCCGGGGCGGGCTGACTGGCCTACCTGGCCGTCGACGGAGACCGTGATTTCGGGCGTGGCGCTCTGGGCGATGCGGATGTCGATGCGGCTTTGGTCGGGCACGATCAGGGGGCGCGATGTGAGGGTGTGCGGGCATATGACGCAAATCACGAACGCGGGCGTCCGCGGGCTGAGAATCGGTCCGCCGGCAGAGAGTGAGTGGCCCGTGCTGCCGCAGGGCGTTGCCACGATCACGCCGTCGCACACGTAGGAGGTCAAGGGGTCGTCGTCGATGGTCACGTCCAGCGTGACGACGCGGCTGGAGGGAGCACTGGTGACAACGGTTTCGTTCAGACCGCGGTATCGGGCCAGCTCGCGGCCGTCACGCAGAACGGCGGCCTCGACCACGGCGACGTCGATCACGCTGAAGTTGTCGGCGGCGAGGCTGTCGATCATGCGCTCGATTTCGTCCTCGGCGACACTTGTCAGGAAGCCCAGGCCGCCGATGTTGAGGCCGATGACGGGCAGGTCGTTGCCGTCGATGGTGCGCACGGCGCGCAGCATTGTGCCGTCCCCGCCGACAGCGATGACGGCTTCTGCCTGGGTGCGCAGGGAATCCACCGTGACCGCGCGGCAGGAGTCGAGGAGCTCGTGGACTTCCTGCTCGCCAATCAGCGTGACGCCGACGTTTGCCGCCTCCTGGCCCATGCGCTTGAGTACTTCGGCGCCGCGTGGCTTGCCGCAGTTTGCTATGATTCCGATCGTCTTCATGGTGCTATCCGCCAGTAGGCCAGGAACTCGACGTTTCCGGCCGGCCCTTTCAGGGGAGACTCAACACATCCCGCCCACGTCAACGCCAGTTCCGTCTCTCCAAATCGATGTATGCGGTCGACTACTTCTTGACGGACCGCCGGGTCCCGCACGACGCCGCCTTTTTCAACCTGGTCGCGGCCGGCTTCGAACTGCGGCTTGATCAGTGTGACCAGTTCCGCCGTGTCCGTGAGTGTCTTGGTAACAGCCGGGAGGACTTTAGTCAATGAGATGAACGACACGTCGACGACTGCGAAGTCGGGGTGAGCCGGGAACATGTCTGGTGTGACATAGCGCGCGTTGACGCCTTCGAGGCTGACGACGCGCGGATCGTTGCGCAGCTTCCAGTGGAGCTGCCCGCGTCCGACGTCGACGGCGAAGACGCGCTCCGCGCCGTGCTGCAGCAGGCAATCCGTGAATCCGCCGGTCGAAGAGCCGGCATCGAGGCAGACCCGGCCGGCCACGTTGAGGCCGAAGTGTTCGAGGGCGGCCTGGAGCTTCTCGCCGCCGCGACTGACATAGCGCGGCAGCGATTTGACGACGATGTCGGCGTTGGTGTCAAAGCGGTGGCCGGCCTTGGTCGCGAGCTGGCCGTTGACCGTCACCTGGCGGGCCAGGATGATGCGTTGGGCCTGCTCGCGGCTTTCGGCGAGCCCCTTTTCGACAACCATAATGTCCAGGCGCTGTTTTGGCATGGTGGTAACTCAGTCATCAACGCCGACCCGCTCACAGAAGGAACGGATGCAGCACTCGCTGCAATTCGGGTTCCTCGGTGTGCAGACCGTCTGCCCGTATGAGACGAGGTAGCGGTTCCAGCCTTTCCAGTAGCGTTTCGGGAGAGCCGCGCGCAGGGTCCGCTCTGTCTGCGCAGGGGTCTTGGTCTGCACGAGGGCGAGGCGGTTGCAGATGCGGTGGACGTGTACGTCGACGCAGATGGCCGGTTTGTCGAAGGCGACGGCGACGACCAGGTTGGCGGTTTTGCGGCCGACCCCGGGCAGACGGCAGAGTTCATCGATGGTATCGGGGATCCTGCCGCCGAACTCGGCATCGAGGACGTCGGGGAGAGCCTTGAGGTGTCTGGCCTTGGTACGGAAGAAACCGATCGGGAAGATGAGGTCCTCGATCTGTTTCAGAGTGAGACCACGCAAGTCGTCGGCGTTCTTCACCCGTTTGAAGAGGCGACGAGAGACTTGAGCCGTCATTTCGTCCTTGGTGCGCGCGCTGAGGATCGTGGAGATCAGTACGCGGAAAGGCTTGCTGACGTGAACGGCGATAAGGTCGTGGATAGGAGCGTCTTTGCGTTCAAAGGCCTTGCGCAAGCGACGGTTCACGATTGGGGTGTCGTCGGGTTTCACGGGCTGCCTCAGGGAGCGTTCGACTTCTCGAAGGCGTCGAGGTCGAAAGCGTTGAGATCGGCGAGGACGAGGTCGGCGTCTTCAACACTCTGGCGGGGGCGGTCGGGCTGGGCGATTGCCACGCAGGCCATGCCGGCGCGCTTCGCGGCGACAATTCCCGCGGCGGAGTCCTCGAACACGAGGCATTCCGCGGGAGGCACGTCCAATTTGCGGGCGGCGGTCAGAAAGCAGGTCGGGTGCGGTTTGCCGGGCGAGTAGTCCTCGGCGCCGAGGTAGAACTGTAGCTCGTCGGCGATGCCCATGAGCTCGATGCCGGCGGCGATATCCTCGCCCGGCGATCCGGAGACGATGCAGACCGGATACTCGCGGGCAAGGCGCTTGAGCAGGTCGATCGAGCCCGGGATGCGAATGTCGCGCGTCGCGGCCAGGCGCAGGAAATAGGGGCGCAGGGCCGTTTCCATTTCGGGCAGAGTCATGTGCAGGTCGTCGATGCGATCGCAGATGTCGCGATAGATGTCGTGCCACGACTTGCCGTAGACCATTTCCATGACGTGCGCGCTGGAGACGTCCGGGTCGTGCTCGCGCATGAACATCTCCGTGGCTTCGACCCAGAGGATCTCCGAGTCGAGTAGCGTGCCGTCGAGGTCAAAGATGAAAGCTCTGATCACGGCTGTCTCTCCCTTTGCCGGTCCCGGGTTGCGCGACGCATGCGTTCAAGAGTGCTCTTGGATACCTTCTGGAGGTGCTGGCCACGGGCGAAGCCCTGTCCCTGGAGCGGTTCGGCGTAAGACAGTTTGTCGCCGACGTGTGTGACTTGCACGACACCTACGACAGCGCCGGGGAGAACGTCGAGGGCTTCGCCGGTGGAGGGATCGGTGACGGGGCGTCCGGCCTGGCGCACGAGGTAGCTTTGGCCCTGGCGCAATCCTCTATTGCCGCCGCCGTTGAGAACAATATGTCCGCCGCGGATGTCGGCAATCATGGGCGACCAGTACTGACGGGGGACTTTCTTGACAATGCCCCTCAGGCCTTCGCGTATGGCGTCTGCCGTGGCGATGCCGAGGGGTGTCTTGAAGAAGCCGTCGCCGCCGAAATGAACGCCCTTGTAGCTGCCCTGGGCGAAGGCGCTCTTTGCCGAGGCTCTTCCGGCGCTGGTTACGGAATCGACGATGCGGCCGGTTTCGACATCGACGATAGTCAATGCCAGGCCGACTCGTGCGGTGTAGGCGGACCCGCCCACAAGAAAGCGTCGAAAACGCAGCCACAGCGAACCGCCGCTGGACTGAGTGAAATCCGTGATGACGCCGCGGACCAGGTATTGGGCATTTGCCAGGCGTCCTGCTTGTACGCGTCCTTCCTTGCGGAAGAACTCGTTGCGTTGGCGGACGATTTCGTCGACGACGGTGTCGATGCCCTGCCGTTCGAGCACGACGAAGTTGCGCGAGGCGACGAGCTCCGAGACCATGAGGTCGGCCATGCCGGGCCCGATGTGCCATTGCCCGCTGAATCCCGACCGGTTGTCGAAGGATGATACGGCAACGCGCGGGCGGATGGCGTTGGCGGGCAATGGACGAATGGCGCGGCTGCGAGGGGCGACACAGCCCGGGGCCAGGCACCAGAGAATGGTGAGAAGGGTAAGAGCTCGGGTCGTTTTCATGGGCGTTATGGTAGCAAGGGGGCGGGCGTCGTTGTCGGGGCTCATGCCGTCCCCGGCCCGGAAACGTCGGCCCGGCATTTCTTGTGAGTTCGCGGCTTGAAGATCGCCCGCAGAACCGCCAAGGGTGTCTGAATAACGATCTTCAGGTCCAGCCAAGGCGACATGTTGCGCGAGTAGTAGATGTCCAGGCGTGCCATTTCCTTGAAAGACAGCGCGTTCATTCCGCTGACCTGCCAGAGACCGGTGACGCCGGGTACGGCATCGAGTCGCCCGCCGTGCCAGCGCTTGTAGACCTCGACTTCATACGGAATTGGAGGACGTGGGCCGACGAGGCTCATCTCGCCACGCAGAACGTTGACGAGCTGCGGCAGTTCGTCGATGGCGGTCTTGCGCAGGAACAATCCGAGGGGAGTGACGCGTTTCTCTTCGCGTTCCTTGATCGGGTCCATGGCTTCGTCGCTGTCGTCGGCCTGGATGATACGGCGCATGGCCTCGCGGTGGTGGCTCTCACGGGAGTCGACCATGGTTTTGAACTTCAGCATTGTGAATGGGCGCCCGAGGTACCCGACACGTTCCTGTCGGAAGATGGCGGGGCCGCGCATGGCGAGACGCAGGAGCGCGTAGGTCACGAGGAGAACGGGGGACATGATGACAAGCCCAAGCAGCGAGGCCGCAACGTCCGCGGCGCGTTTCCAGGTTGGGAGTTGGCGGGCCTTCACCTTGGGGCGGACGGGGATGCCCGGCAGTCCTTCATATTCCACCGTGATCGAGCTCGGCAGGAAGCCGGTCTTCTGGAGGCAGACGGAAGGGCAATCCCCGGGACGCCTCGGCCCGCTCCTGTCGTCCGCGGAGCCTTTGTTCGCTGCGTTGTCGCAGGCACAGGCGTACTTGCAGAGCTCCGAAGTCTGTTGGCATGCTCGCAATTGCTGGGGGTATGTCTGCACGACGACGCGCAACGGCGGGCGCGTTGTCTTGGAGAGCTCGCGACAGATTTCGTTGCCGAAGCTGAGAGCCGAGCAAACCAGGCAGGAGTCGAGTATGACGGCGATGTGGTGATGGTCGAACCACCCCATGTAGTCGGTAGCACGCATGCGGCCCAGGACGTGTTTGGCGAGGCGGTCGGCCAACTCGTCGCCCGCGCGTGAGTGGGGCACCTGGAACATGACGACCGCAAAGAACTGATTCTCGCGATCCACGCGCGCCCGTTCGCGTCTAAGCTCCTGCAGGAAAGCGTCGCCGGTCGCCGCGAAAGACTGGCGCATCTCTTCTCGGGGCTTCTCAGGCGACTCCGCCTGTGCCTGGTTCTGCATGGCGCGTGTCCTTTGGCAGGAAGTCAGCAATCTCATCGGGAAGCGTGTCGCCGGGACACGTGTGGATCGTGTATGAAAAGGACTCGTGCTGTTCAGCGCAGTCCTCCTGCACGTGTGCGACGAAGTCACGAGCCGGCGAAGACTCGCACCCGCAGAGTAGCACGCCCAGTTTCTTGCCCGCGGCCAGCCAACCCACGTGGTCCGTGGCGCGCGCCCGCCGCAAAGCGCATTCCACGACGCGGTCGTTATCGTCGCGGGGCAGGCCGGCCACGTCAAAGAGGATCAGCGAGAATACCCTGCCCGAGCGCTCGGCGCGCGCGCAGTGACGTGTGATGGCCAGGCGGAACTCATCCGTCCCGCTGATCACGCCGTCACCGCCAGGCGCGGCAAGCTGGCTGGAGATGTCAGCGCGTTTGAGTGGGGAGTGAAACAGTTTTCGCAACATTATCGGAATACCTTTAGACTTGCCAAATCCAGCCTAGCACCAGCCGGGGAGCCATTTCCCGGCGACTCTTTAAGACTACGCCAAGCAGACGCCCTCCGCAATCCTCGATTCGTCTGCGAACGTCACCCGCTGCCCGCCGGCGCGTCAGGCCGTACTCGACGACCGGAATGGTTCCATCGATCGCAGGCGCCAAGGTCACAACTTCTTCTAGCTCTTTCGAAGGATAAGAGATGCCCCCGATCAGCGTCCAGCACAATCGGCGCGCGATGCGGGATTGACGGCATGGGTGGTCTCGGATTGTGAACCGGCGCGACTATCGCACAATGATCGTGGAGCCGGGGGATGATGGCGGCATCGCGGCCAGGGCCTGGATCTCGGCGTCGGTGAGCACCCGGTCATAAACGCGAACGTCATCGATGCAGCCGTTGAGGTGCGCGATGATGTTGCCGCGGTCGTTTCTTGCGCCGATGGTCATGGGATACTGCCACGGCGTGTAGACTGCCCCGGTCGTGCTCTTTCTGTTGGAGTAGGGGAACGGGCCGCGTTCGTCCAGGGGTGTGTGCGGTGCGTGAAATGGGAGATATAGAAAGAAGGGGACGGGCCGTTCCTGCCTCCGGGACGACAGGTGGGGATGGTTCGCCATTGCCGGTTCTACTCGATCTCCTTCATCACTTCGTCCCACAGCACCTTGGCGCGGCAGCCGCCGAATCCCATTGCAATATCGGCGATCTCGTCGAGCTGCTCGCGGGTCACGCCCATTTCCAGCGCCTTGTGAACATGGTGGCGGGTGCAGGGCGCACAGTGAACGCCGATGCTCAGGCCGACGGCGATCATTTCCTTCGTCTTTGCATCCACGCTGCCCGCTTGCAGCATCTTGCCCAGATACGCTGTGAATTCCTGGCTCATGATGCAGTTCCTTTCGGTTGCTGTCTCAATACACGCGCGTTGCCGACGCGTTTGGTCAAACCCTGCCTGTCCCAGTATTCCAGGATCGGGATGGCGTATTTGCGTGTCGTGTTCAGAAGTGTCTTGGTCTGTGCGGCCTCGATTTGACCGTTTTCGGTCAACCAGTCCGTGAGTCTGTGGCGCGATTCTTCGATGAGGTCACGGTGAAAGGCGACGCGGTCGTCGCCGCGCACCAGCGTGCCGCTTTGGAGCAGGTAGTCCAGAATCGGTTTGAGAAGCGGCGCGGGGACGCCGATCTGTTCCGGCAATTCGTCGAAACGAGGCGTCACAAACTCCGCTTCCAGGAAAGCCGACGCGATCTTCTGCGCCAGGGCGGTCTGCTTCTCGGATAGCCGCGGGCCGCGGTCCGGGAGCCGGTAGCCGGCGTCGGTTTCCAGGAGCGTCTCGTCGGCGAGAAGGGTCTCCCAGGCCGCGTCGCAGACTACGCGTTGGGAGGCCAGCTTCGGCACTATCTCCTTCTTGGCGAAACCGAGACTCAACGGGGACGCCTTGTGCAGTGCGTCGAGAACGGACAGTATCTCCTCTTTCGCACTCGTGAATGCCTCGGCCGACACGTAGCGGTCGCTGGAGAGTCGGGCCACAGCGCCTTCGCCGACCAGCGCTTCGACGGTGTCCCTCGTCGCGTTCGGGTCGAGCATGGTCTGCCTGGCGAGCTCGTCGAGCGACAGGGGAGTCTGGTCCGCGTGCTCCAGGGCCAGGCGCACGGCGGTGGCCGGCGAGTGAAAGGCTGCTTCCTGTTCCTCGACCTCCTTCATCCATGTGCCCTTGGTGCGGCGCATGCGTTTCCTCTCGGAGGCGAGCACGTAACCGCCGCCGATTGTCCGCGTCGGGCTCAGCAGGCGCACGACGAAAAAATCGCCGGGCGCGGCGACGACGGGTCGCTTGAGTTGGATTTGAACGTAGCTCTCCTGGCCCGGCGCGAGCGGTTTGAGCTCGGGCAGCACCAGGTGGCCGGGAGCGTCGGCCGTACCCACATGGAAACGTATTGCCGTGCGCGGTTTGAGTGCTTTCGTGTACTCGGGCAGAAGCTGGAAACGCGCGTTGACGAAGCGTGTCGGCTCGAAGTAGTCGGGACTCGCCAGTACAACGCCCCGTTGGGCTTCTTCACGGGAGAGATCGTTCAGGTCGAGTGCGACGCATTCGCCGGCGACACCCCGGGTGTCGTCCTTGCCGTAGACCTGCAGTCCGCGCACGCGCTTGCGCTGTTTGCCCGGCAGTAGCTCGAGCGTGTCGCCGGTCTTGACGGTTCCCGAGCGCGGTATGCCGGAGACGATCACGCCGCGGCCCTTGATGACGAACGAGCGTTCGATGTGCATGCGAAAGGGGCCGTTGGCATCGCGCTCGGCGGTCTTGTCGACGGTGGCCGCGAAAGCGTCGTAGAAACCGTCGAAGCCTTCGCCTGTCTTGGAGGAGAAGGGGACAATGGGAGCGTTCTCGAGGAAACTGCCGTCGACCAGGATGCGGACCTCGTCGATGACCTCTTCGAGGCGTTCCCCGGACACGAGGTCGGTCTTGGTCACGACGACGAGACCTGAGCGGATTCCCAGCAGCCGCACGATGTGGAAGTGCTCGATCGTCTGCGGCATAACGCCGTCGTCGGCCGCCACGATCAGCATCACGGCGTCGATTCCCGTTGCACCCGCCACCATATTATGAACAAAGCGCTCGTGGCCGGGCACGTCTACGATCCCGACGCGGCGGTGATTGGGAAGCTCGCAGGTGGCAAACCCGAGATCGATTGTGAGACCGCGCGCTTTCTCCTCGGGGAGGCGATCGGTGTCGCAGCCGGTCAGGAATTTGACGGCCTGGGTCTTGCCGTGATCGATGTGTCCTGCCGTGCCGACGGTGAGGGATATCGTGGTTGGAGGCGCTTGGTCGGTTGTCATTGTATGCGGCCTATGGCTGCGATGACGAGCTCGGCTTCCTCTCTGGATATGGTGCGCATGTTGAGCACGACGCAGTCGTCGGCGACGTGCGGGACAATCGACGGTTGACTGGTGCGCAGTGCGGCAGCGAGGGCGTCGGTACCGAGCGTGGGGTGTTTCAGACGTATGGCGGCAGCCGGAAGGTACGAAGCGGGCAGGGAGCCGCCGCCGAGGTACGAGTGCTCGCGGGCGACCTCCGCTTGCCACGCGACCGGCAGGGAGGTGATGCGCTGAGCGAGGTCCGCGGCCAGGCGTTCCATGTCCGGCATAGATTTTGCCAACATCGCGTAGGTCGGATGCGTGTGAGCGAGGCGCTCGGGAGCCAGGAAGAGGCGCAAGGTGGCTTCGAGGGCCGTGAGCGTCATCTTGCCGACCCGAAGGGCGCGGTACATGGGGTGCGAGCGGATGCGGTCCATGAGCGCCTTGTCGCCCACGATCATGCCGCCCTGGGGACCGCCGATGAGCTTGTCGGTGCTGAACAGGACAATGCTTGCACCGGCTTCCAGGCTCTCCCGCACCAGCATCTCGTGCGGCAGCCCGTAGGTTTCGAGCGGGACAAGCGCGCCGCAGCCGAGGTCGTCAACCACGGGGATGCCGTGCTCCTGTCCGATGGCGGCGAGCTCTCCAATCGAGACCTCCTTTGTAAAACCGACAATGGCGTAGTTGCTCTTGTGCGCTTTGAAGAGTAGCGCCGTGTTCATCGGCGTGATTGCACCTTCGTAATCCCGCACGTGCGTCTTGTTGGTCGAGCCGACCTCGCGCATGACGGCGCCGCTCTCGCGCATGATATCCGGCAGGCGGAAAGAACCGCCGATCTCGATCAGCTCGCCCCGCGATACGACGACTTCCTTCTCGGCCGCCAGCGCCCTGAGCACCAGCATGGTTGCGCCCGCGTTGTTGTTGACTACCAGCACGTCTTCCGCGCCCGTCAGTTGCCGGACCAGTTCGCGCACGCAGTCCTCGCGCTGGATGCGCTCGCCCGAGTCCAGATCGATCTGGATATTGCAGCAGCTCGTCAGGCCGGCGAGGGCATCCAGCGCAGCCGGCGCCAGCACCGCGCGGCCCAGGCCGGTGTGGAGGACGATGCCCGTGGCATTGACGACGGGATGAAGTCGAGGTGACCCGGCGTCTTCCAGGATGCCGTGAGCGGAATTCAGGATGGCCGTCGGGTCAAGGTCAACCGTTTTGCCAGACAGGATGTCAGCCCGCAGAGAGTCGATAACCGTGCGCAGCGCGTCGGCCGTCTGGTCGTGCCCGCATGCCTCGGTCAGGGCGCGGGCGTCGTCAGTTTCGAGCAGCGTGTTCACTGCCGGGAGTTTGCGCAATGCGCTCTGTTTGGCGTCGTCAGTCATGCGGCGAATGGTTACAGAAGCACGCTGGAGCGACAAGGAAAAAGGGGGAGCGTGGTTCGCCGCGGCCTCCAACCAATCCTGGCTCCACCGGGACAAGCCCTGTCCTTTATACACAAAAGTCATTGTCTCCCCCACAGCGTTGACCGAGAAAACCCTGGAGACGGCGGTCCTCCGCCGTTACGAGCAAATGTTGAGCACGAACTGAAACAGAAATGAACGAATCCCTCGCTTGTTCCGCCAAGTGCACTCACACTTGCTCGTAACGGCGGAGGACCGCCGTCTCCAGTGGTGTCTCGTAGGGGTGTATGGTGACTTTTGTGTATAATAGTCAGGACAAGCCCGGCGGGGGCCGCTCGCAAGTGCAACACAATCGCAGATGCGCTCTATCCGAACACAGAGCCCGGGACGGTCATTCCGAGGGGAGCGGAGTCGAAGGGCCATTCGCTTTCAGCACAAAGCTCGCACCCGCTGGGTGCAGATTAAGGCGAAAGATT
>CAZKRK010000272.1:0-10467 GCA_964555035.1 uncultured Victivallales bacterium
CCACCTCTCCCCTTGGGGGAGAGGTCGGTCCGACGCAGGAGGACCGGGTGAGGGGTCGGCCCGGACCCCGCGATTCCTCCCTACGGCGCCAGCACCACCCGCAGCGCCTCACCGCTCTGCATCAACTCAAAAGCCTCTATGATGTTGTCCAGTCCCAACACGTGCGACGCCAGCTTGTCAACCGGCATCGAGCCGCCGGCAATGAACTCCACCGCCTTCGCCACCTGGGCGGGCGTGGAGTCGCTGGACCCCACAATCCTGAGTTCGCCATAATGGATCAAGCGGCTGTCCAAGGAAAGGATCTTCTTCTCCACCGGCAGGGACGCGAACAGGCAGATCGTGCCCTGCTTTCGTGCGAGAGCAAGCGCCTGCTCCTGCGGCGCCACCGCCGGGGCGGCCACGATAACCACGTCCGCGCCGATTCCACCCGTCTCGTCTTTCACGAGCTGTTCGAGATCTTCCTTCGCCGGGTTCACCAGGCGGTCGAAACCGAATACCTCCATCTTGGTCAGCCGCGCGTCGTTGATCTCGGCCAGAATCACCTTGCCCGCGCCAAACTCCTTTGCCACGCACGCGTTGATAATCCCCATCGGTCCGGCGCCGACGACGACAACCGTGTCGCCCGCGCCGATAACGCAGTTCTCGAGGGAGTTCACGCAGCAGCTCACCGGCTCGGCCAGGGCGGCGTGCACGGCCTCGATGCCGGCGGGTACCTTGACGACGTGTCCGTTGCGGAGGGCACGCGCGGGCACGGTCACGTGCTCGGCCATGCCGCCTTCGTAGCTGAACCCCATCGGGGCCACCGCGGCACAGAGGTTCGGATGCCCCTTGAGGCAATAGGCGCACTCACCGCACGAGACGGAGGTCGCCATGACGATCCGCTCACCAACCGCGATTCCGTCAACGTCGTCGCCGACCCTGTCGACAATTCCCGTGAACTCATGTCCCATCACCCGCGGCGGTTTGATGCGGGGATTTCCGACGAGATATGCCTTGAGGTCCGACCCGCACACCGCGCACGCATCCACCTTCGCCCGAATCTCGTCGCTACCGCAGGAAGGTATCTCGACATCTTCGACCCGCACGTCCTTCGGGCCGTAGTAGACAACAGCTTTCATGTTCTCCTCCGTAGTCTGAAATCTCCAGTGGGCCGGATTTGCAATCCGGCCGAGAGAGTGGGGAGCACGACGAGAGAATGGCTCGACCGCGGGCGCTCACATTCTCAATCGCGTGCTCTACTTCTCTCTGGACGGGTTGCAAACCCGTCCTACGGCCCACGCCGCCGGGTCTACACAATTTCCAACCCATACCCGGTCTCGAACACACCGCCCGTGCGCAGCGACCGGATGCCTTCCTTGGTCGTGAACTCGCCGTCGGTGTCTTCGGGATCGGGCATGCCAAACCAGGGCTCGATGCAGGCGAAGGGCGCGCCGGCCGGCGCCCACAGGCCGAGGTACGGCACGCCGTCCGTAGAGATGCGGACCTGCTTGCCGTTGCGGCTGTTGCGAATCG
This sequence comes from uncultured Victivallales bacterium, assembly GCA_964555035.1. Classification (GTDB taxonomy): domain Bacteria; phylum Verrucomicrobiota; class Kiritimatiellia; order UBA8416; family CAYOBW01; genus CAZKRK01. The sequence goes on from CAZKRK010000272.1 coordinate 1,513, forward strand.
CGAAGCACTTCGACCGCGGTCCCTTGAGGATCACCGCGCCGCGGTCGAACAAATTGCGGGTGAGAAAGATCTGGCGACTGTTGTCGAAGACGGGTGCCGTCTCGTTCAGGCACATCCCGTCGCCGAAGAAGTGGCGGTGGATCGTCTCGGGCTCGCTGAAATGGATGTAGTAGTGCTCGAACGATCCGCCCGCGAAGGGCACGTTGATTGCCGGGTGCGAACCGATCGAGAAGTACATCGTGTCGCCGCCCGGATTGACAACCTCGTAGCGTACGCCGACCCGGTTGCCGCTCAGGCTGTAGTGGACGTTGAGCAGGAAATCGAACGGGTACTGCTTGCGGGTATCGTCGCTCGCCTCGATCCGGTACGTGGCGGAGGTTGCATCGGACGCAACCAGCGCCCACTCCTTCTTGCGCACGATTCCGTGGCCGCCCATAGAGTAGGTCTGACCCTTGTAACGATACGTGCCGTTGCGCAGCCCGCCAATGATGGGAAAGAGAATCGGCGCCGATCCGCTCCACCAGGCGGGATCGCCCTTCCAGATGTACTCGATGCCGGTCGCGTCTTCCCGGATACTCTTGATCTCCGCCCCCATCGTGGCGATGCGGACGGTCAGGCAAGCATTGTTCAGAGTGACGCTCATGCCGGCAGCAGAACCGTTCTTCGGGACGGTTCACACCTGGTTTGGAACCGTCCTGGAGAACGGTTCTACGATTCGACTAGTACCCGCCTTCGCCTTCCTGTCCGGTCACGATTGCGACACTCGACACGCAGCCGAGACGATTGGCGCCCGCGGCGATGAGCTGTACGGCGCGCGGGTGGTTGCGCACCCCGCCGCTGGCCTTGACGCCGAACTCGGGACCGACCGTGCGCCGCATCAGGGCGATGTCTTCGGGCGTCGCGCCGCCGCCGGCGAAACCGGAACAGGTCTTGACAAAATCGGCGCCGGCCTTCTTGGAGAGCTCGCAGGCGATGACCTTCTCTTCGTCCGTGAGCAGGCTGGTTTCGATGATGACTTTCAGCACGGTCGTGTTGCGGGTCGCGCGCCGCACGGCACGGATGTCGTCTTCGACCAGCTTCAGGTTGCCGGACTTGAGAGCGCCCACGTTGATAACCATGTCGAGCTCGCCGGCGCCGTCGGAAATGCACCGCCGCGCCTCGAATGCCTTCGAGCGTGAATCCATCTGCCCCAGCGGGAAGCCGACCACCGCGCACACGTTGATCCCCGTGCCCTGCAGCTTCTTGGCCACGTAACGAACGCGGCTGGAATTGACGCAGACCGACTTGAACTTCCAGTGGACGGCCTCGTCGCAAAGCTTGTCGAAGGCCGCGTCAGGCGCGTCCGGTTTGAGCATGGTGTGGTCGATGTACTTGGCAAGCTGTGCCGGGGCCGAGGTCGTGTCCGGTTGGACGGCGGCCGGCGCCTGGGGGGCGGGCACATTCAACCTCTTCATAACTTCGCCCACAATCGTATCTATCAGGGCTTTCTCATCCATGGTTCCGTCATCCTTTTCAATGCGATCGGTCGACCGCCTTCATTTTGTTTACAACTGACCAGCGCTCACCGCTGGGAAACCTGCTTTCAAGCCAAACCCGTGCCATCTCGCACAGCTCGCCGCCGTTGTGAAACGGTCCGCCCAGCGCCAGCACGTTCGCGTTCCAGTGTTCGCGGCTGTTGACGATCGAGCGCATGTCGTAGCACAGCGCCGCGCGAATCCCGCGAATCTTGTTGCACACGATCGAGGAACCGATGCCGTCGCCGTCAATCACGATGCCGCGGTCACAGTCGCCGTTTGCCACCCTGCGGGCCACGGCGGCGGCGACGTCCGCGAAGTCACCGTCCCCTTCGCCGCTGACGTCGGTCATGCGGTAGCCCAGGCTCTCCAGGTATGGCACAAGGGCCGCCTTGGCGGTCTGTCCCTTGCAGTCCGCGCCAATCGCGACGCGCTTGACGTCGTCCTTTTGGTTAACGGACACGGCGCGCGCGTCGGTATCCGGCGACAGGTCCAGCGCTCCCGCCGCCTGCCGCTCACGGACCGTCGCCACAACGCTCCGCACGATTCTCTCTATGTCAACGTCTGCCATCTCGGTGTATTTCGTCTACTATCGTTGGGGTCAGCCCTTGAATTAAAAGTTAACTCTCTTGCCCGATATTCCTGTCGGCGCCCTTTGGTTAGTTAACTTTTAATTCAAGGGCTGACCCCCTCTCGGTGTATTTCGTCTACTATGCCCGCCACGACCGCGCGGATGGTCATGGCCTCCGTATCCAGGAGCATGCGCGCCGAGCCGCCCTCGTCCATGATCAGAACGGTGTCGCCGACTCCGGCCTGCACTCCGTCTACAGCCAGAAACGTCTTGCCCGTGGGATTCCCCTCGGGATCGATCGGCTGCACGACGAGCATCTTGCGCCCCTCGTAGTCCTCGATCTTGTGGTCCGACACCACGTCCCCGATGATTTTGGCCAGGATCATTTGCCGTCGCCTTCCGCTTTCGTCAGGTCCACGTGATCGACGATGCCGAAGATGGCGACGTCGCCGGGCTGGAACCACTCCTTGAAGGCCTGGGCGGCTTCCTTCGACGATTCGTAGAACACCGTGTCGCCTTCGCCGGCCTGCACCGGGTCCATCGCCACGAGCACTTCGCCCCGGTCGTTTCCGTGTTCGTCAATCGGCTGGACCAGCAACAGCTTGATGCCCTCCAGGACCTCGAGCTTCTGCGTGCTCACAACCGTTCCGACGACTTTACCAAGTTTCATTGCTACACAATCCTGAAATGGTCAACCACGACACAACGGCGTTCACGCGTAAAAGTGTGCGTGCGCGTCAAACCCTCGCCGGTCGGGCTGGCGATCGTAAAAGTGGTGAAGCCGGGGCCGCCCTGTCCGAGACCGGCATAGCTCGGCCCGTTCTTCACAAAGATCGAACAGTTCATGACGCGGGCCATGCGCGTCAGCTTCTCGATATTCAACGAATGCATCATCGCGCTGTGGCGGAAGCCGTGCTCGCAGTCGCGCGCCATATCGATGCCGTCGTCCACGTCGCGTACGCGCACCAGCGGGATGACCGGCATGAGCTGCTCGGTCCAGACCAGCGGATGCTCGCGTCCGACCTCGCACAACAGGAGACGCGTGTCCGCGGGCACGTCCAGGCCGATCGACCTGGCGATGACGGCGGCGTCCTTGCCGACGAACTTCTTGTTGGGCATGCCCTCGTGCCCGGGGCGGCCGGGGTCGTCGATTACCACGTCCGTGATCGCCTTGACCTGGCTCTCGTTCAGCTCGTAGGCGCCGTGTTTCGCCATTTCCTGTTTGAGGCGGTCGGCGATCGTCTCCACCGCGACGATCTCTTTCTCGCAGATGCAGATGATGTTGTTGTCGAAGCTGGCGCCGTCCACGATCGCCTTGCCGGCGTGGGCCAAGTCGGCGGTTTCGTCCACGACGCAGGGCGGATTGCCCGGCCCGGCGGCGATGGCCTTCTTGCCGCTGTTCATGGCGACTTTGACCACGCCGGGTCCGCCCGTCACCGCCAGCAGGGCGATGTTGGGGTGCTTCATCATCGTTTGGGCAGACTCGATCGTGGGCTTGGCGATGGCGGCCAGCAGGTTCTGGGGTCCGCCCGCTTCCACGATGGCGTCGTTCAGGATCGAGATCGTCATGCAGGAGGACCGCTTGGAGACGGGATGCGGATTGAAGACGACCGAGTTGCCGCCCGCGATCATGCCGATCGAGTTGCACACCACCGTAGCGGTTGGGTTCGTGCAGGGAATGATCGAGCCGACGACGCCGTAGGGCGCGCGTTCGACCAGGGTCAGGCCGTCGTCATCGGACCAGGCCGTGGGCTGGATGTCCTCGATCCCGGGCGTTTTGCGGGCCGCGAGCTCGTGCTTGAGGATCTTGTCCGGCACCCGTCCCATTCCCGTCTCTTCCACGACCGTTTTCGAGAGCAGTTCCCTGTTCTTGAACGTGGCCGCGCGCATTGCCTCGATCATCTTGCCGCGCGTTTCAAGGCTCAGCTTGTTCAGCTCGCCGAAGGCCACGGAGGCGGCCGCGATGGCCGTGTCGATGTCGGGGAATATGCCGCTGCCGTGTACGTCGGAGCCGGCGCTCGCCGGCGCCGGGGTTGCGGCGGGAGCGGCGGCCGCCTGTTCGCGGGCCAGTCCCTTGACGACCTCGGTGACGATCTGTCTGACGCTGTCTTCGAGTGATGCCATCAGCGACCCCTTACTTCTTATAGACGGTCTCGCCGTGGTGTTCGACCAGGTCGACGATGCCGAGGATCGACGCGTCGATCGGATGGTCGAACGTGCGCGGCGTCTGACGGTTCGGACTGCCCGAGGCCATCAGGACCATGTCGCCGTGGCCGGCGCCTACCTGGTCCAGGGCAACATGGAACTCGCCTTTCGGCTTGCCGGACGAGTCGCACATGTCGATCAACAGGTACTTGGCGGCCTCGATGTCGTCCGCCTTCTGTGTGCCGACCACCGTGCCCACTGCAATGCCGAGTCTCATGGTACTTTCTCGTACACGTACTTGCCGCCGATTTCGATGTAGTCGACAATCGCCGTGATGGTTGCGTCGGACGGTTTGCCGAAGGTCGACTCCGTGTACCGTCCGCAGCTTCCCGATGCGTAGAAGACGATTTCGTTCGTGCCGGCGCCGACGGCGTCGATCGCGACTACGTAATCGTTCTTGCCCTGCATCGTGGCCGGATCGATCTTTTCCAGAAGCAGGAACTTGTTGCCGGTCAGCTTTTCCGACTTCTGGGAGGCGACGACGGTCCCAATGACTTTTCCCAGGATCATGTGTCCACCACCTGGTATCCAGTGCCGGGGTGTGTATCAGACTGATACAACGCCACGGCGGTTATTGAAGTTCTTCTATTTCTCGGGCGTACGGCCCAGGGGCAGTGCCACGTCCACGTTGATGTGGGGACGCGGAATCACGTGCGTGGAAACCAGCTCGCCGACGCGCTCGGCGCCGCGGGTGCCGGCCTCGAGGGCCGCGCGCACCGCCGCGACATCGCCGCGCACGATGGCCGTAACGAACCCGCCGCCGATCTTCTCGTAGCCGACGAGCTCAACCTTGGCGGCCTTAACCATGGCGTCGGAAGCCTCAACCATTGCGGCAAAACCGCGCGTCTCAATCATCCCCAATGCATCGGTGTGTTCCATTTCGTCTTCTCCTCTTGATTTGAGATTTCAGATCTCAGATTTCACATTTCAGACATTTCAGCTTTTACCTAATGCATTTCTCTCCCGCCGGTCACGTTGATCGACTGGCCGGTCATGTAGGCGGCGCCGGGTGACGACAGGAACACCGTCACGGCGACGACGTCGTCGATGCTCGCGAGCCGCTTGAGCGGGATCTTGGCCGTGAACTTCTTGACCACTTCCTCGCGCGGCATTTCGAGGTTTTCGATGTAGCCGGCCGATACGTTCTTCCAGACGCCCGTGCTGTCGGTGATGCCGGGGCAGACGCAGTTGACGGTGATGCCGAAATCGGCCAGCTCATACGCCAGGGCCTGCGTCAGGCCCATGATGGCCGCCTTGGCCGCCGAGTAATGGGACATCAGGGCCGAGCCGGTCTTGCCGGACTTGGACGAGAAGTTGACGATCTTGCCGAACTTGTTCGCCTTCATCATCGGCACGACGTACTTGATAAAGAGGAAAGAGCCTTTGCAGTTCACGTCGAACATCAGGTTCCAGTCCTCGACCGTGATGTCTTCGACCTTACCTTGCGCTACGACGCCGGCCACGTTCACCAGAACGTCCACCTTGCCGCCGAAGGCCTCCGCCGCGGCTTCGACGACGGCCTTGACCTGCGCTTCGTCCGTTACGTCCGCGGCCAGTCCCTGGCAGACCGTGCCGTCAGGCGAAAGCTCCGCCGCCGCCGCGTCGATGGCGTCCTGGCTGATATCCGAGATAAAGACCTTCGCACCGCGCTTGCAGAAATCGGCGGCGATACCCTTGCCGATCGCCCCGGCGGCGCCCGTCACAAGCACTACCTTGTTTTCAAACTCCATAGTCAATTTTCCCGCACTCCCGTAGAACCGTTCTCCAGGACGGTTCCAAAACACTCTCTGAACCGTCCTGGAGAACGGTTCTACGGATCTGTCAGACTACCTGCAATTCGATGCCCGCATCGGTGAGCGTCTTGCGGTCTTCCTCGCTCAGGCCGTCGTCGGTGATGACCCGGCTTACCTTGTTCAGCGGCAGAATGTGGGCGAAGCCGGCCTTGCCGTACTTGCTCGAATCCGCCACGAGGACTATCTCGTCGGCGCACTCCGCGGTCTGCTTTACGACTTCGGCCAGCTCGACCGAGTGGGCCGTGACGCCGTGTTCGAGCGAAAACCCGTCCGTGCCCACGAATGCCATGCCGACATGAAACTGCTCAAGCTCGCGCAACGCGATCGCCCCGACCATAGCTTCGGCCGCGGGGCGGAACTCTCCGCCCACAAATGTCAGGTGCAGCGAGGGGTTGATGCGGCCGTGGGGCAGGACGAGCGTCGAATTCGTCACCACGTGAACATCGCGTTTCCCGAGCAAATACTGCACAATCAGACTTACCGTAGTTCCGGCCACAATCATGAGCTTGTCACCGTCCCGGACAAGGCCTGCCGCCGCTTTGGCGACACGTTTCTTCTCTTCAAGCATCTGCTTCTGGCGCTCGAAGATCCCCGGGTGGAAAGCCGGAAATGCACCCCCCTTGGTGCGCACGATGAGCCCTTTCTCCGCCAAGGCCGTCAAATCGCTGCGGATCGTGACCGCGGACACCTCGAGCACCTTGCTCAAATGCGAGACGGACGTGCCGGCATCGTTGGACAGCATGTCCAGAATGCGCTTTTCTCTTTCAGACAAGGGTGCTCGCATGCGCTCACGTCTTTTGGTTTTCTTTCAAATCGCTTTGCAATCTATTTCTTTTTACTTGCGAGTGCAAGGGCTTTCTGCGAGTATGGCGATGTTTTTTCGGATGTGGAAAACAGCATGTCACTAGTCGATCAAGTTAAAAACGCGGGCATTATCGGGTGCGGCGGCGCCGGATTCCCCACGCACGTGAAAATCGACACGCAGGTCGATATGGTGCTGGTGAATGGCGCGGAGTGCGAGCCGCTGCTCAACACCGATCAGCGCGTCATGGAACACTATGCCGCGGAACTGGTCGACGGATTGCGCCTGGTGATGGGCCACGTCGGTGCCGAGAGGGGCTTTATCGCCCTCAAGAAGCACTACAAACACGCGATCGAAGCGCTGCAGCCGCATCTGACCGGCTCCTCGCACATTGAGCTGGCTCCGTTGGGGAACTACTATCCCGCCGGTGACGAGCAGATCCTGCTGGCCGACGTCACGGGCAAGATCGTACCCGAGGGCGGGATTCCGCTCAGCGTGGGCGCCGTGGTGAGCAACTCCCTGACCTTTGTGCAGATTGCGCGCGCGGCACAGGGCCGGGCGGTAACGGAACGCGCCGTGACGCTGGTCGGCGAGGTCCGCAAGCCGCAAGTGGCGGAAGTCCCGATCGGCGCCCCCGTCGGCGATCTGCTCGACGCGGCGGTTCCGGCAGTTCCGGTCGACGAGCTGGCCGTGATTGACGGCGGGCCGATGATGGGCCGTATCGTTGGGCTGGACGAGCCGGTTCGCAAGACCACCAGCGGGCTGCTGTTCCTGCCGAAGGACCACCCCGTGATCGAGCTGCGTTCGATCACGCTGGCGGCCATCCTGCGGCGCGGTGTCGCCGCCTGTTGCCAGTGCCGCTTGTGTACGGATTCCTGCTCGCGTTTCCTGCAGGGACATGCGATCGAGCCGCACCTGATGATGCGGGGGCTGGTCTACAAGACCGACGAGCCGACGCGCGCCATGACGGCGGCGTTTCTGTGCTCGCAGTGCGGACTGTGCGAGTTTGCGTGTCCGCTGCAGCTGAGTCCCAAGCGCGCCTTCATGGAGCTGGCGACACGCTTCCGCGCGGCCGGAATGAAGAACCCACACAACCGCGTTCCCGCCCACGTTCACGAATTCAACAAGTACAGAAAGATCGGCAAGGACAGGTTGACGCGCCGCTACCGGTTGAGCGCATACGAGAGCCACGAGCTGCCGCTTTCGCGTCCGCCGCTGCCCGGCGCCGTGCGCCTGCCGCTCAAGCAGACGCCCGGCGTGCCGCCCGCGCCCGTCGTCTCCGTTGGCGACTCTGTTCGGAAGGGCGAGCTCGTGGCCGAGCTGCCTGAAGGCAAGCTCGGCGCGAACCTGCACGCCTCGATAGACGGGACGGTCACCGAGATCGGCCTCGACCACATCACTCTGGAAGGTTAAGCGATGAAACACCCAGCCATCGGCATGATTGAGACCAACAGCATTGCGCGCGGCATCGTCGTGCACGATGTCATGCTCAAAAAGGCGCACGTCGACGTCATCCAGTCCAACACGATTTGCCCCGGCAAGTACATCGTCCTGATTGCCGGCCCCGAAGGCGATGTCAAGGAGGCCATGGCCGATGGGCTGCACTACGGGGGCGCGGCGGTTGTCGATTCGCTGCACATCCCCAACATAAGAAAAGACATTTTTCCGGCCATGATCGGTGCGGTGGAGGACATCGAGATCGATTCGGTGGTGATCGTCGAGACGTTTTCGGTTGCCTCGGCCATCACGCTGGCGGATATGGCGCTCAAGCGCAACGAAGTCCGCCTGCTCGACCTGCGCCTGGCGCAGGGGCTGGGCGGCAAGGCCTATTTCATCATTACCGGTCCGTTGTACGAAGTCGAGGAGATCGCCCGCCATCTTGAGGAGGACGCCGAGCCCGGCATGCTCGTCAACATAGAAGTCATCGCCGCCCCGCACGAAGGACTGAGCGATGCGATTGTGGGGCGGATACAGTGACTGTTGCCGTCATTTTTCGGGGTGCCTGCCCCGTCCGTCCCCTCACCCGGTCCTCCTGCGTCGGACCGACCTCTCCCCCAAGGGGAGAGGTGG
>CAZKRK010000273.1:0-10462 GCA_964555035.1 uncultured Victivallales bacterium
GACCAATGCCGCCAATGCGCAGTTGGCGTACGACGACGAGTACGAGCTCACGATCAACGACGTGGAAGCGCCGCTGACGGTCTACGCGTCGCCCGACGGCGGGCACGTGTCGCCTTTCGCGACGTGGGCCGATGCGGCCACGAACATTCAGGACGCGGTGGACGTTTGCGTGGACGGTTGCACGGTGATGGTGACCAATGCCGTCTACACGTTGCTCTCGGCGGTAGAGATCACCAACGGGGTCACGCTGATGGGCGTGCGCGGTTCAGCGCCCGTGCTGGACGGCAACGGATTGACGCGCTGCCTGTATCTCGATCATGCCAACGCGGTCGTCGATGGGTTCGAGCTCAGGGACGGCGCGGTGACGGCAGCATCTCCGCACGGGGCGTCGGGCGGCGGCGTGTACGTCGATGCCGGCGGCACGTTGCGCAACTGCCTGGTCCGGGGCAACACGGCCACGAATGCGGGTGGCGGCGTCTACCTCGCGGGCAGCGGTTCGCTCGAGCATTGTACCGTGTCGTCGAACAGCGTGATCGGCGCAGCCGGCGACGGCGGTGGCGTCTATTGCGAAACCGGCGGCACGATCGTCAACAGCATCGTGTATGGCAACGCGGCCGGGTCCAACGTCGAGCTACGCGTGAGCTTGGGCGCCACGACCGTGTCGTACACTTGCAGCGACCCCGCGCCGACCGGCACGGGCAACACCGGCGCCGACCCGCTTTTCGTCAATTATCCGCATGACTTCCGGCTCGAACCGGGTTCACCGTGTGTCAACGCGGGCCAGGATTTGCCCTGGAGCGGTACCGGTCTGGACCTGGACGGCAATGCGCGCCGGATCGACGGCGCGGTCGACATGGGCGCGTACGAGTCGACCTACGTTGGCATCACCGCCACGGCAGGCGCGAACGGTTCGATCAGCCCGAGCGGGACGGTTTATGTCGCCATAGGCGGCGGCACCAACTTCGCGATCGTGGCGGATGCGGACTACACGGTTTTCGACGTGTTCGTGGACGGCGCTTCCGTGGGCGCGACGAACGCCTACACGTTCACGAACGTGACCAACGCCCGCACGATTCACGCCGAGTTCGTGCTCGAGCAGCCCGAGCTGACGGTTGCGTCAGCGCATGGCGGGGCCGAGCCCGCCGTGGGCATCCATCCGTACGCGTATGGAACGACGGTGCCCTGTGCCGTGACGAATTCTCCGGTCGTGCAGGGCGGCACCACGCAGTACGTGTGCTCCGGCTGGACCCTCAGCGGCAACGTGGACACCAACGGCGCGGCGGCGGGTAGCGGAACGAACGTCACGCTCACGCTGACGAACCATGCGTCCCTGGCGTGGGGCTGGCAGACGAATTACTGGTTGCAGACGGCCGGCGTGGCCGGCGGTTCGGTAACGCCCGTCTCCGGCTGGCAGGCGGCAGGCAGCAACGTCGTGCTTACGGCCGTGCCGGACGTCAACCGGCGCTTCGCGCATTGGACAGGCGACGTGGGCGCGATCACGGTCGGCGACACCAACACCGAGACGATTACGGTCGGCATGACCGCGCCGCTTTCGCTGACGGCGCACTTCGAGCCCGGCACGAACGTGCTCGAGTTCGTGTGGGAACCGATCGATTCGCCCCGGCAGGTCGGCGTTGCTTTCGGGGCCACGATTCGCGTTCAGAACGTGTACGGCACGCCGAAGCCGGGTTACACGGGAACGGTGACGTTGAGCGGAGCGGCGGTCGGGCAGCGATTGCTGACTGCGACTTTCGAGGACTCGTTGGACGGCTTCACGATCGACAACGCGGGCGGCGGACTGTGGCATCGCAGCCTGGGGCGCGGAACCAACGCGGGGCATTCGGCGTTTTACAGCCTGTACTACGGCACGGGAGAAGGTCCGTCCGGCGGCGGCGACTACGACGCCGGCGCCACCGCGGGCAGCGCGACCTCGCCCGAGCTCGATCTCTCCGCGATCACTTCGGCCGTGACGCTGGCCTTCAACTACCGGCTGGAAACCGAGGGTGTGTCCAGCGTCGACCGCGCTGCCGTGCAGGTGTCTACGGACGGCACGAACTACACGACGGTCGCGAGCAACTTCGGCGCCGGCGAAGCGTTGAGCGATCCGGCGGGCACGAACTGGTCGTCGGCCGTCATCGACCTTTCGGCCTACACGGGCTCGACCGTGCGGGTGCGTTTCGACTTCGACTCCGTCAGCGCCAGCAACAATGCCCATGAGGGATGGTACGTGGACGACGTGAGCGTGACGGCGGCCGGCGCCGTTCCCGCGGCGATAACGCCGACGGCGATTACGAGCTTTGTCAACGGCGTGTGGAGCGGCAACCTGACCGTGCTGGAGTCGGGGACGGACGTGGTGTTGACGGCGGAGGACGGCGACGGCTGGAGCGGCAGCAGCGCGGCCTTTGACGTGGAGTTCCCGGAGCGCACACCGTGGGCCGCGTTCAACGTTCCGACGGCGATGGTCGAGCGGCTCGAGCTGACCGTGCCCGGCACGGCGTTGACGGGCGGGGTCACGAACCAGATGTCCGGCGGTGCGATCCTGGCCGCGTCGGGCGAACTGATGGTTGTGCAGAACAACTCGCCCACGGGGCCGCGCATCCAGGTCTACTCCAACCTGGCCTTCACCGGCCGCGCGATCGGGCTGGAGGGATTTGTCGATACGGAGGGGATGTGTCCGGTCAAGCCCGAGCTGAACGAGTATGCCGTTGTCGAAGAGGGACGGGCCGAGATTACGATCCTCGACATTCCGCCCGGCGTGACGAACGTGGCAAAGGCTTCCGGTGTTACGTTGGACATGGGCATTGCCCCCTACCTCTTCAGCGGTATGGAAGGCGTGGCGTACGATCGCGCCACGCACAGATTCATGGCGGTCAAGCAGACGTCCGACGGCAACGGCGCCATGGGTGTCTACCTGGCCGACTGGTCCGGCGGACAGGGGCGCAGCCGATTGCTCTATGCGGTGGATGCGGCCCTGGCCAACGAACTTGGCGGCCTGGTGTACGATCCGTTTTCGACCCACCTGCTGATCGCCGCCCCCGGCAGCAACGTCATCATCGAGGCCGACCTGGACGGCAACGTGCTCGGCACGCTGACGAACGTCAACGTGACCGACCCGGAGGGGCTTGCCGCTTCGGCCGATCTCAAGACGCTGTACGCGATCGGCGAGCCAAACGAGGTTTGCGCTTACGAGCTCGCCACGCCGAGCGCGAGCGCCACGGAGGGCACGACGCTGCAGTTGGCCCTGCGCCTGAGCCGTCCGGCAACGAGTGCGGTCTCGATCGACTTTGCCGTGACCTCGGCCGTGGCCCAGGCGGGCAGCGATTTTTCGCCGGCGACCGGTACGGTGACAATTGCCGCGGGGGCGGTCGAGGGGACGTTGGAGGTCCAGTTCCACGCGGATGACATTGTCGAGAGCAACGAGACGATCGTGGTGCGGCTGACGGGAGCCGACGGCGCGGTGCTCGCCTACGACGACGTGTACGAGGCTTCGATCGTGAACGTGGCCGGCAAGCCGACGCACTACGTAGCACACGGAGGCGCACACGTGGCGCCGTTCATGAGTTGGCAGGACGCGGCCACGAACGTGCAGGCGGCGATCGACGCGGCCACGCCCGGGCACCGCGTGCTTGTGACGAATGCGACCTTTGTGCTCACGGAAACGGTGCGGATCACGAACGGGATCACGGTGGTTGGCGTGCGCGGTTCCTCGCCGGTCCTGGACGGCGGCGGTCTCGTGCGTTGCCTGTACCTGGCCAGCACCGGTGCGGTCGTGGACGGATTCGCGATTACCGGCGGCTATGCCGATGAACTCTCCGCGCTTGGCCCGAAGGGCGGCGGTGTGTACGTCGAAGGCGCGGGCACATTGCGCAACTGCCTCATTCGGGGCAACACGGCTCACGCCGACGGCTTCGGCATCTCGATGGGTGGCGGCGCGTACCTTGACGGGGGCGGTGCAATCGAGCACTGCACGGTTGTCGGCAACGCGGCTGAGGGGTTCTCTCCCGGCGGCGGTATCTACGCGGACGGCGGCGGCACGATTGTCAACAGCATCGTGTATGACAACACGTCGATTTCCGATCCCAATCTCAGGTTGTACGGGGCGGGCAACGTCGTCGAGTACTCCTGTGTCGACCCCGTTCCGGCGGGCGACGGCAATACCGGCGACGATCCGCAGTTCACGAATCCCGGGTCGGGCGACTACCGGCCGGCGATCGGTTCCCCGTGTATCGACACGGGCACGAACCTGGCATGGGCATCGACGGGTGTAGACCTCGATGGAGACATGCGTGTCATCAACGGCACCGCGGACATGGGCGCCTACGAGTCGGCCACGTTGGTCATCGCGGCCACGGCCGGTTCTTTCGGGAGTATCTCGCCCAGTGGATCGGTGGCGGTTGCGTACGGAAGCGACGCCGACTTCACGATCACGCCTGACGCGCGCTATCACGTGAGCGACGTGACCGTCGACGGCGTGTCGATCGGTGCGACGAACTTCTACCGCTTCACGTCGGTCGCGAGCAATCACACGATTCACGCCGACTTCGCGATCAATCGTTACACCCTGGATGTGGTTTCGCCGTTCGGGGGCGCCGTCCCCGCGGTCGGTTCTCACGCCTATGACGACGGCACGACCGTTGACTGCGGCGTGACGAACTCGCCGATCGCGATCGGAACGACGACACAGATCGTGTGCACGGGCTGGGCATTGAGCGGACACGCGGACACGAACGGCGCAACCAGCGGGTCGAACACGAACGTGACGCTGGTCATGACCAACGACGCGGCCCTGGGCTGGGCGTGGCAGACGAACTACTGGCTGGAAACCGTGGCCGCCGGCGGCGGCATGGTCACGCCTTCTCCAGGGTGGCAGACGGCCGGCAGCAACGTGGTCGTGACGGCTTCGGGTCCGCCCAACCGGCTTTTTGTCGGTTGGTCGGGCGACACGGACGCGATCGTGGCGGGCGACACCAACACGGCTGAAATCACGGTGTTGATGGACCGTACGGTTGCCGTGACGGCCGCGTTCGAGGTCGTCACGCGCACGCTGGACGTCGCGTCCGCCCACGGCGGCGCGGTGCCGCCGGTCGGACACGGTGTCTACGAGTATGGGACAGCACTGGCGTGCCAGGTCACCAACTCTCCCATCGTGACAGTGCCGCAGGGCACGCAGCAGCTCTGTACGGGCTGGACGCTGGTCGGGCAGACCGACGACACCGGCAACACGACCGGGGCCGGAACGAGCGTCGACCTCACCCTGACGAACAACAGTTCACTGACCTGGAACTGGCAGACCCAGTACTGGCTGGGCGTGACCAACAATGGCGGCGGCTCGGTGACTCCGGGTTCCGGTTGGCACAATGCGGGGACCCCCATCATTCTGCAGGCTATTCCCGCTCCTCACCACACGTTCACGGAATGGACGGGAGACACGGACGCGATCATCGTGTTTGACGCCTACTCCACCAACATCGGTGTGTTCGTGGACAAGGCCGTCTCGTTGACGGCGAATTTCGAAGCCGACAAGCACACGCTGAACGTGGTTTCCGCGTTCGACGGGGCCGTGCCGGGGGTCGGCAGCAACGAGTATGACTATGGCTCGCTGATCGATTGCTACGTGACGAATTCGCCCATTTGGGACGGGGTTTCGTCGACGCAGATCGTCTGCGTCGGTTGGGAGCTGACTGGGCAGGTGGACACGAACGGTTTTGCGGCCGGCAGCGACACGAACGTGGTCATGACGCTGACGAACGACGCGACTCTCGCCTGGGGCTGGGAGACCAACTACTGGCTGGGGGTCACCAACAGCGGTCCGGGTTCGGCGGAGGGCGGGGGCTGGCAGCCGGCCGGCTCCAACGTGACCGTCGAGGCCACGCCCGACGCGCACTACCACTTTGTGCGCTGGGAAGGCGACACCAACGCGATCACGGGTGGGGACGTGAATTCGGCCACGGTGACGGTCGGCGTGACCGGTCCGTTCGATTTGGCGGCGGTATTCGACATCAACCGCTACGTGCTGGACGTGGCGTCGGCTCACGGCGGGGCGGTCCCTGCCGTCGGTTCGTACACCAACGATGCCGGAACGACGGTTGCCTGCGCGATCACCAACTCGCCGCTGGAGCTGGGCGTTCAGGCCACGCAGGTCGTCTGCGGCGGCTGGGCGCTTGTCGGGCATGCCGACACAAACGGCGCCCCGGCCGGAGCCGGCACGGCGATGACGTTGACCCTGACAAACGATGCGGCACTGGCGTGGCAATGGAGCACGAACTACTGGCTGGCAACGGCCGCCTCCGGGGGCGGATCGGTCACGCCTTCCGGGTGGCATGCGGCAGACTCCAACGCCGTGGTCGCGGCCACGGCCGATGCGCACCGGCACTTCGTCCGCTGGACCGGCGATACGCACGCCATTGTTGGAGGCGACGCCAATTCCGCGACGGTGACCGTGAGCATGACCACGCCTGTCGCGTTGACGGCCGAGTTCGAGCTCGACAGCCAGTTGCTGGTGGTTGCGTCGGCGCACGGCGGGGCGGACCCTGCCGAAGGGACGAACGCGTACCTCTACGGAACGCAGGTCGCGGCGGCGGTGACCAACTCCCCCGTTTATGCCGGCACGCAGGCAACGCAATACGTATGTACGGGATGGACCTTGTCCGGCAACGTCGATACGAACGGTCTGACGAGCGACACCGGCACGAACCTGACGCTGGTCTTGACCAACGACGCGGCGTTGGCGTGGAGCTGGCAGACCAATTACTGGCTGGCGACCACCAACGACGGTCCGGGCACGACCGCGCCCGCGGACGGGTGGCATCCCGCCGGATCCAACGTTGTTCTGGTTGCCACGCCGGACGCGCACTACGAGTTTGCCGGCTGGGAGGGCGACACCAACGCCATCGTGGTCGGTAACGCCGGCTCGGCGACCGTTGCGGTCGAGATGGCGAGCGAACTGTTGTTGACGGCCCGGTTCTCACTTGAGGGCCACGACCTGGTCGTCGTTTCACCCTACGGCGGCGCCGACCCGGCGGTAGGTCTGCACGGCTACCAGCACGGCACGTCGCTGCATTGCGAAGTCACCAATTCGCCGGTGTACGAGGGCGTCATGGCCACGCAGCACAACTGTACCGGCTGGACCTTGGCCGGCATTACGGACGATGGCGGCAACGGCAGCGGCGCCGGGACCGCCGTGGACCTGACGCTGACCAACGATGCGACACTCACCTGGAACTGGGATACGAAGTTCTGGATCGATGTGGACCGTTGGGGGACACTGCACGGAACCGCGGGCGTGTTTGACGGGTACTTCTCGGAGGGGCAGATGCTCCTGTGGCCGGTGATGGGGTATGACAACCACCACTACGACAGCATCAGCGGGGACACGAACGGTGTGACCGTCAACGTCAACAACCCGCAGTTCGTGATGTTGACGATTCCGTCCGACCGCCCGCGCCGGATAACCGCCAACTTCGTGCTGAACCGGCACACGCTCGAAGTGGTTTCGCCGTTTGGCGGCGCAGTCCCGCCGGTGGGCAGCAACGTGTTCGATTACGGGTCCGCCGTGCCGTGCGCGGTGACCAATTCGCCGATCGTTGTTGCGCCGGAAGCGACCCAGATCGTCTGCACCGGCTGGGCGCTGGTCGGCAATACCGCCACCAACGGCAGCGCTTCCGGCAGCGGCACGAGCACAACCGTCCGGGTCACGGCCGACGGTTCGCTGACCTGGCTGTGGGAAACCAACTACTGGGTGAACACCGAGGTGGCCGGAAACGGCAGCGTCAATCCGAACGACGGCTGGGTCAGTGCCGGCTCGAACGTGGTCGTCGAGGCCACGCCCGACGCGCACCACCACTTCACGGGCTGGACCGGTTCGGGCACGAACCTGATCGAGGTTGGCGACGTCAACAGCGCCACGGTGACCGTCAGGGCCACCGCCCCGGTCGAGCTGACTGCCAATTTCGCGATCGACGAGCACACGTACGAGGTCGTCTCCGCGCATGACGCGCCGACGCCGCCCGTTGGGCTCTACACCAACATCTACGGCACAACGGTCAGCAACTCTGTTGGCGGTGTCGATATGGCCGGCACGACCCAGTACGTCTCGACCGGCTGGACGCTCGTGGGCGTAACGTCCACCGGCGGGATGGCCTGGGGGGCGGACACCAACGTGGTGCTGACGCTGACCAACGACGCCGTGCTGACCTGGGGCTGGAGCACGAACTACTGGCTCGACACCGAAGTCGCGGGCAACGGCAGCGTCGGGCCGACCGACCATTGGGTGAGCGCCGGCTCGAACGTGGTCGTCAAGGCCACGCCGGCCGCGCACCACCACTTCACGGGGTGGAGCGGTCCGGGCACGAACCTGATCACGGTCGGTGATGTCAACAGCGCCACGGTGACCGTCACGGCTACCGCCCCGGTCGAGCTGACCGCGAACTTCGCGATCGACCAGCACACGCTGCAGGTCGTCTCCGCGCACGGCGCTCCGCTGCCGGCGGTAGGCGTCTACACCAATGCCTACGGCACACTGATGGGCAACTTCGTCGATGGCATTGAAGAAGTCGGCACGACCCAGTACGTCTCGACCGGCTGGACGTTGTCTGGCAGCACCGACAACGGTGGCAGGACGATGGGGCCGGACACCAATATCGTGGTGGTTCTGACCAACGACGCGGTGCTGACCTGGGGGTGGAGTACGAACTACTGGCTCAACACTGAAGTTGCGGGCAACGGCAGCGTCGAACCCGCAGACCAGTGGGTCAGCGCCGGCTCGAACGCGGTCGTCAAGGCCAGCCCGGCTGCGCACCACCACTTTGCGGGCTGGAGCGGTTCGGGCACGAACCTGATCACGGTTGGCGACATCAACAGCGCCACGGTGACCGTCGCGGTTACCGCCCCGGTCGAGCTGACCGCCAACTTCGCGATCGATCGGCACACGTACGAGGTCGTCTCCGCGCACGACGCGCCGATGCCGGTCGTCGGTGTCTACACCAACGCCTACGGCACAACCATCAGCAATTCCGTCACCGGGGTCAATACGATCGGCGCGACCCAGTACGTCGCGACCGGCTGGACCTTGGCTGGTGTGACGGACACCGGCGGACACGCTGCCGGCGCGGACACCAACGTGGTGCTGGTGCTGACCAACGACGCCGTGCTGACCTGGGGTTGGAGTACGAACTACTGGCTCAACACCGAGGTTGCGGGCAACGGCAGCGTCGAACCCGCAGACCAGTGGGTCAGCGCCGGTTCGAATGCGGTCGTCAAGGCCAGCCCGGCTGCGCACCACCACTTTGCGGGCTGGAGCGGCTCGGGCACGAACCTGATCACGGTCGGTGATGTCAACAGCGCCACGGTGACCGTCACCGTTACCGCGCCGGTCGAGTTGACCGCCAACTTCGCGATCGATCGGCACACGTACGAGGTCGTATCGGCGCACGACGCGCCGATGCCGGCCGTCGGTGTCTACACCAACGCCTACGGCACAACCATCAGCAATTCCGTCACCGGGGTCAATACGATCGGCGCGACCCAGTACGTCGCGACCGGCTGGACCTTGGCTGGTGTGACGGATACCGGCGGACACGCTGCCGGCGCGGACACCAACGTAGTGCTGGTGCTGACCAACGACGCGGTGCTGACCTGGGGCTGGAGCACGAACTACTGGCTCGATACCGAAGTCGCGGGCAACGGCAGCGTCGACCCGACGGACGACTGGGTGAGCGCCGGCTCGAACGTGGTGGTCAAGGCAACTCCGGATGCGCGCAACCGCTTCACGGGTTGGAGCGGCTCGGGTACGAACCTGATCACGGTCGGTGATGTCAACGGCGCCACGGTGACCGTTGTCGCCACGGGACCGGTCGAGCTGACGGCGAGTTTCGAGGAGATACACGAGCCGGAGATCACGGGCATCGACATTCTACGGGATCCGCACCGCGTTGTTCTCGAATGGCCGAGTCGTTCGAACTACTTCTATTCGATCGAACTGCGGACGAGTCTGCTCTCGGGCGGCACAACGCCGCTGGCGGTCGATCTGCCGGCCACGCCTCCGCTCAACGTCTATACGGACGGAGTGGAACGGACCGGCCCCGTCTACTACCGCGTACGCGTGCAGCCGTAGGGTAGCTCCGAATGGCACTTTATGTTTGCGCGCAACATAAAGTGCTATTCCGGCGACGCCTTTTCGTCGCGGAGACGGGAGAACGGGCTCGCCGAAGGCGAGCGACGTCACAGCCCGGCGAGGATCGCCGGGGGCAGTGCACGCACCTCCCGAACCCCCGCCCCTGAAGGGAGCCAGATCCGAGCGCGGCGAAGGTGGGAGAGGGGCACGTCCTTGGTTCGTGGAGGTGACACGGGTGTGTCATTATGCTGTTCTCTAGAACGTCTCCATTTTGTGCCGAGACGTTCCAGTATCTTGAGGGTGTCCGAAAAGCCCCTGGAGACGGCGGTCCTCCGCCGTTACGAGCAAATG
>CAZKRK010000274.1:0-10335 GCA_964555035.1 uncultured Victivallales bacterium
TGCGCCCGCAAGCCCTGGAGCGGAGCGGAAGGGCAAGGGCGAGCGGAGAGTGAGCGGCATACGCCAGGCCCGGCGGCGGCCCCGACCGGGCGCATCGGATCGCAAATGCGCCCGTCGCCGGGGCGAGAGCATTTGCACATTGACGTGACGCAATGCCTCGGCTAACGTTTTTTGCATTATGAAACGCCTCTTTTGCGCCCTGTTGTGGGCCTCATCCGTGGTGATGGGCTGCCTTGTCCTGACCGGCTGCGAGACGCGGTCGGCCGATGCTCCCGTGCACATCAGTCCCGGTTCCGCCGAGCTGCGCGTGGGGCAATCCGTCACCCTGACGGCCCAGCAGGGCTACGACTGCACGTGGAGCCTGGAAGACGAAACCTGGGGAACACTCTCCACGCGCCGGGGGCCGTCGACGGTCTACACCAGCCGCTACGAACCGACGGTCGAAGAAGGCCACGCCGTGCAGACCGTAACCCTCACCTCCACCATCGAGGGTCGCGCCGAAGGCTCGGGAACCAACAGCACCGGCTACGTCAAGACCTCCGAAGCCTACATCACGCACCTGGCCGCGGCGGCCGAACCCGACGAGCTGTCCCTGACGGCCAGTCCGACTTCGTTGTCCGCGAATCTACAGCGGTCACTTCTTACCGCGAGTGGCGGCGTGTCGCCCTACACGTGGGATTTGAATACGGATCTCGGCGAGTTCATTTCGGGAAGCGCGACGGCGGCCAGCCGCACCTACAGGCGTCTGCAGGCCGGCGACAACTTGATCACGGTTTCGGACCGGGACGGCCGCGTGGCCAGCGTCGTCATCAGCCAGCCCTAGCTTCTATGGGAAGGACGCGGAACACTCATGCGAATCTTCATTAGCTTCCGTGCCGTCCTTGCAGCGCTGGTGTTTCTCCCCGGAGTGTTCTACGGCGGAACCGCGCGGGGCGCCGAGATTCGGGGCTACATCATCAACGGCAGCACCTGGGAGAACGCCTTAACCAACGGAACGCCGGGAGGAGGCGAACTGATCGTAGGGGTCTGGCGCGACTCGATCATCGTTCCTCCCGTCGCGACCGTTTCGGTTGAGACAACGAACAGCCTGCCTTTCGATCAGCCGTTCTACGCCTACACGAACCTGAACGTCACCGAGGCAAGGACCTACAGGCTCGTGGCCTGGATCGAAGCAACGGGCGGCAATCGCAAGCCGGATGTAGGCGAGCCGCGTAGCGAGCTCCGCGGCATAACGGTGGGCACAAACGATGTGTGGGCTCCGGACGTGACCGTCGTGGACGACCTCGACGGCGACGGTCTCCCCGATTGGTGGGAAGTGCGGTGGTTTGGTTCTACCAACAGGAACGGCGACGATGACTACGATAACGATGGCATGACGGACCGCGAGGAGTACGAGCTCTCCACCACCCACACCAATGCGCCTTTCGCTCTCTCTCCGATGAATTGGGATTCGGATGAAGACGGGATGGCCGACGGTTGGGAGGTCTCCCAAAATGACACGGATGCGTTCAGTCCCGTTCTATCCAATGCCGGAAAAGACGCCGACGGCGACGGCCTTCTGGATATCCGCGAGTATGCTGGAGTGGATGGGCAGGCGCCCCTGGTGCCGTCGGCGACTCCGGGAGTTGCGGCGACAAACGCCGACGATACGGGCGACGGCCTGAATCCCCTCGACATCGATACGGACGGAGACGGGCTGCTCGACAGCTTCGAGGCGGCTTGGAAGAGGGAGCTGCAACTGGATCCGAACGTGAGCAATCAGGTCGACAGCGTGGTGCAGGGAGACGCCGATAGTGACGGTCTAACGGCATTCCGCGAACAGTGTCTGCTTGAGCCGCTGCGCAGCGATGGTTCAAATGACATCTGGACGGGCTGGACGGGAGACCCGTCAACCCTCACCAACCGACTCGATCCTGCGCTTGCGCTCGGCGCGATCAACTATCCCGGTTCGGACATACAGGCCCTGACCAATGCCTCGTTGAAGTGGACAGACCCCACCCGCAAAGACACGGATGGCGACACCCTCCCGGACGGATGGGAGGTCGAGTTTGGACTGAATCCCCGCACGTACGGCCGATGGGACAATCCGGATGGAGACACAAACCGTAACAACGACCTTGAATTCACAATCGACCACAGCAACCCCAATCGCTACTACGGATTGGGCCTTTCTCCGCCGAACGCCCCCGTGGGCAATCCGGGCTACCAGGACGGCAAGGATACCGACGACGATGGCATAGATGATGGCGACGCCGACGAGACCCACCCCTGCAATTCTCTCTATCCGCACACCCGGCGTTCCGCCTACCTGACAAACGGCGTCACTCTCCTGATGTCCGACCCGGAGAAGCCGCTCCGGTCCGGACCCGGTTTTCGACCGGACCTGGTGACATCGAACTGGACCCTGGAATGCTACGTCAGGGTAACCGACACCAACAGCACCGCCGACCTGATTGAGATTCCGGGCCCGGCGGATCCCGGTTGGCCGGCAACCAACCTGACCTGCCGGCTTTGGCTTTCCAACGGGATCCCGTGCGCCAGTTTCGTCAGTCTGTCGCACCAGCTCGTCAGCGTCGATGCCGATACGAACCGCATTGCGGCGGGAGAGTGGCTGTATCTTGCCGCCACCTGGGCGCCGAACACGCTCTCGCTGTACGTGGGGACGAATGACGTGCCCTATCAGATCGCGGCTTCGAACGAGAACGCGTGCATATCGGGCAGCTACGCCTCCATGAAGACCAGGCCGAGGTTCGGCGTCGGCGTTACCAATGACCTGTGGCTTGACGAAATCCGTATCTGGGGCGAGGCGCGCACGCCGGCCGAGATCGAAGCGGACCGCCGATTCCTGATCACGCGGGACGATCCGAATCTGCTGGCCTATTTCCCCTTCGACGACGGCGGCGATTCGGCAGAGGACTTCACGAAAAAAGCGCGCAGCAGTCTCGTGGGCCCCGCCTTTTCCAATGACTATGCGTTCGGCGATTTTGCTTTTGCGATCACCAACACGTTTGAGTTAGGTACGGTCACCAACGCGGCGCCCATCCACCTGTCCTACTCATTCTCCGTGGCTCTTGAGCTCTACCCTCCTGAAGGTGTACCCGGCCCCGGCGGAGGTTCACCCGCCGACTTCGATCCTCGTTGGCGGATCGACGACGGCGAGTGGCGGGAGGCCGGCGCGGCGGACGAGGTGCTTCCGGGCACCTACACGATCTCGTATACCAACATGGCGCCCGAGGGTCAGCGTCCCTACCCGAAAGCACCTCCGCCGGAGACAATCGAAGTCAAAGAAGGGCAGGTGAACACTCACGTCGCCACGTTCTCCCGTGCCACCGGGACCGTCCGGGTGGATATCTTTCCCCCCGAGGTCAGAAGTGAGGCCAGGTGGCAGCTCGGCTTCGACACCTACGAACACGGCAACGTAACAACCCAGGTGACGGGACAGGCAATCGTCACGTTCTCGCGCGTCGAGGATTGGGTCGAACCGGAAGACATGACGGTCTTCTTCCAGACAAACGGGTTGAGCGTCTACACGGGCACGTACTCCCGTGCCGGGATTCGAGTCTTCATTGAACCGCCTGCCATCGAAGAACAGGCCAGATGGCAGTTGGCCGGAAGTACCAACTGGTACAGAGGCAACAAGGCCGGCGACCCTCCCCTGTATGGCCAGGAAGGCCAGCTAGGCGTCCTCTTTTCGAGTGTAGACGGTTGGGTCTCTCCCGACAACGTCGTGGCGACATTTGAGGGTGGCCGGACGAACGAATATACGGGGCTGTACGAGCGTGTCACGTTCTCGGGAGATATCAAGAACCAGTCAATGTGGGCCAATCGTCCGGAGGTGCAGACCCCGGGGGACGGTACCGGCCAGGGCAGCATTGTGGTGGGACTCTGGACTGCCGGCAAAGAGAGGACGAGTCCTCCGGCGACATCCGTAGTCGTCGTGGCGACAAGGGATATCCCATTCCCCGGGACGCACTCCTACGGCATTTCTCATTCTGCTCCCGGCTCGTATTCCCTGATGGCTTGGATGGACGGCAATGCGAATTCCCGGTTTGACACCGGGGAGCCGCGCAGCGCCGACGTAGCCGTAGCCGTTGAGACCAGCCACGTGACGGGCAACACCTTGACTGTTGTCGACGATTTCGACGGGGACGGGATGGGCGACTGGTGGGAAATCCACTGGTTCAACACACTTGTCAGGATCGGTTCCGAGGATACGGACTTTGACGGGCTCACGAACGGCGTTGAGTTTACGTTTTCCACAACGTATCCGAACGATCTGGCAGCACTGGATCCCACCAAGTGGGACACGGATGACGACGGGATGAACGACAAGTGGGAGATGGACTACTACAGTAACGGGAACGGTCTCATAGCGACGAAGGACGACGCTCAGGATGACAACGACAAAGACGGTCTGCTGAACATAATGGAGTACCATGGGATCGGCGGAAGCCTCAATCCCATCAACAGGGACACGGACAACGACACGCTCCTGGATAGCTTCGAAGTTGCCTGGTACTATCCCTTGAACGGCATCGATCCCCATACCGCGGGTGACCCCGCCGCCGACCCGGACGGCGACGGGCTCAGCAACCGTCGCGAGCAGTGTCTGCTCGCGCCGCTCTGGGAAGGCCGCGCCAACGATACGTGGTCGTCCACCAACTTGTTCACGACCAACTTGTGGCTCGTTTCCACGAACACGACATACATCGACGAAGACGCCAGGCGCGAGTTACAGCACACGAGGGCCTATTCGACAGCCACGAACGGGACGTGGACGGATCCTTCAGACTGGGACAGCGACGGCGACCTGCTGCCGGACGGTTGGGAAGTGGAGTTCGGCCTTAACCCGATGAACGCGATCTTCGGCCAAGGATTCCACGACGATCCTGACGGCGACGGTCTGATGAATCATGAGGAGTATCTTGGCCAGGATGGCAAGCGGGCGACGGAGAAGGAGTACGTCGACGGTAGTGGAGATGAGACGAACCCGATGCAGCACAACTGGCGTCCTCCCAGCACGCCCTACTCCGGGATCGGTGTCAGCCGCGACACCACGCCGGGAGGCGCGTTGCCGACGAAGAGTCTCGGTCACCACGGGGGGTACGACACGGACGACGACGGCCTCTCCGATCTGTACGAGATACACGAAGAGTACGTTGGCGGCTACATTGGTTCCAGCCCCGTTCATTCCATGCATCCGTTTGTCCGAAGAGCGGCGCGAATTACGGACAACAGGGGGATCGTTATCCCGTCCTTGGAGCTGTACCGCGACCCATTCGAACCCGGCGTGTTCTACCACCGCCCCGACCTTCACGCACGGGAATGGACGATCGAGTGCTATGTCAAGCTGAGGACTTCGGATTGCAGCGGCTATCTGATCAACCACTACGACATGCCCGAAACGCCTGACCGGTACATCGTGTACCGATTGGCACTATCGAACAGCGTCCCGCGGGTAGAGCTGGACACGATTGGCGGGACGAACTACTGCGTGGAAGGCTCGGCCCTGGCCACGAACCGTTGGATTCACCTGGCGGGCACATTCGATCCCGATCAGAATACGCTCTCCCTGCAGGTCGACGGAGTCATGCTGCAGGCACAGCGTGTCTACCAGGAAGGCGTATGCCGCCAGGCAGAAGGCGCCGAAGTGCCACTGACCATCGCCGAATCGCCGAACGGTACTTTCAAGGACAATCTGTGGATTGACGAAGTCCGCATCTGGACAAACGCCCGTTCTCCCGAACAGATCGAGTTCTACCGGCGGCGCCTTGTGCCGCAAGACGAGACAAACCTGGTGGCCTACTTCCGTTTCGACGATGGCGGAACGTCGGCGGAAGACTTCAAGCGCAAGGGGATCAACAGTCTCCTGGGCACAACCCGGACGTGGTATTCCTTTGGGGACACCGGGTACGCCCTGACTACCAACTACTTCGAGTTCGTAGGCGGCACCAACGCGATCGAAACCTGCGCCGCTCCGGTGCTCGGGATTCACCCGCTCGGGGCCGACGATTCGGACGGCGACGGCATGCCTGACGGGTGGGAGCTCGTCAACCACCTTGATCCCAGCTCGCACGATGGCACCAACGACACGGATGGAGACACGCTGCCGGATGTCTTCGAATTCTGGGCGCAGACCAACCCGAGAGATCACGATACCGACCGGGACGAGGAACTGGATATCAGCGAAGATCTGGACGGCGATCTGTTTGACAACCATGACGAGGTGCTGGCGGGCACGCGCCCTGACATGGCGGATACGGATGACGACGGCATCACCGATCGGACCGAGGCTTCAAACGGAACCGACCCGCTCAGTTCGCGCTCACCGGGCCTGGCTCGCGCCGTTCGTTGCGGGGGTGGACCGGGCGACTACGTTGAAGTTCCCGTCTCTTTTGACCAGCGGCTCTCGAGCTGGACCCTCGAAGCCTGGGTGAACCCCCTGGACACAACCGGCGCCGACGGCATCATCGTCAGGCGCGCCTTGCAGCATCTCGGCGGAGGTGCATATTCCGCCAACTTCGTGTTGGGGTTGAAGGATAGTGTGGGGCGGTTCATCCCGTATGCCGGGTACATTACCCCTGAAGGGGAAGAGAAGCTCGTGTACGGCGATCCGGTCTCCCCCGGCAAGTGGATTCACCTGGCGGCATCCTACGATTCCCTGGAGCTGTCGCTCTTCACCAACGGCGTGCAGGCCACGGCCGTTCTCCAGGACAAGCTTCCGCCCCTCAACGGCAAGGCCGGCGAGACTTTCGTGCGCATTGGTGAGCACCTGGCGGGAGACATCGACGAGGTACGCATCTGGAACGTGGCGCGTTCGGCCGAAGAAATCGCGGACCACTACATGTGGCCCGTCAATTCGACAACCAACGCTCTGCAGCACTACTTCGCCTTCGACGACGGGGAAGCGTGCCCACCCACGCAGACCAACGCGTATCACCAGCCGCGCGGCGCCGAGGACTCGCTCCATCCGCGGGACTGGACCAACCAGTGGATTCATGCCGCGGAGCTGCACGGAAATGTAGAGTTCACGGACTCGGGAATCGTGCCGCCGGCGACCGCGGTGCGGGTAGTACTGGGGCCTGAACAGGCGCTGAGCGACGGCGCCCTCTGGCAGGTTCTCTGGAGCAGCACGAACTCCAGCGGATGGAAAACCGCGGATGAGATCGTTCATGGCCTGGAGCCCGGCGAGTACAGAGTTTCGTACGACCCGGTGTCGGGCTGGACCGCTCCGGCTACGAACACGTTCACGATCAGCGACGAGCGGCTTGTCGAACTGACCGCCAACTACGCCGAGGAGACCGGCATCCGCTTGAGCCTGTTCCCGGAAGCCACGGCTGCCACCCGTATGATGTGGCGGGTGGACGGAGGCGACTGGACGGACGACCTGTTCGTGCAAATCGGCGCCGGGTCCTACACGGTCGATTTCAAGGCAGTTGAAGGATGGGGGCGTCCGGGCTCCGTGACGGTCGATGTGACCAACGGCCATACCCGCCTGCGCCTGCCCTACTGCGGCATGACCGTGTTGGGAGAGGGTGTATTTGCCAAACCGCGCGGCATTGTCGTGGACGCCGGTCGCACCCTCTACGTCGCGGACGCCGGCTACGACTGCATCTGGTCCCTGGACCATCCGTACACGGGGAGCTGGAGCAAAGTGGAGGGAGACCAGGATCTGAATCAACCCCAGGGCCTGGCCCTGGATGCGCAGGGCAACCTTTACGTTGCCGACCGCGGCCAGGCCCGCATTCTCAAGCGGACCCCCGCGAATGTATGGGATTCTCCGCTCGGTGTAGGCACGTTTCTTGCCCCCTGGGACGTGGCAGTGGACGCGGCGCAGAACCTGTACGTGGCCGATTCTGCCAGTGATACGATATGGAAGAAGACGCCGACAACGGGCTGGACGAGCTTCACCGACGGGATCGCCGTGCCGTACGGAGTCGCGGTGGACGGCAGCAACAACGTCTACGTGACGGACTATCCCGCCGCTGACGATGGTCGCGTACGGAAGTATTCGAGCAGCGGCAGTCTGCTCGGTGACCTGGGAGGCGACTTTGATCGCTGTGTCGGATCGGCCCTGTCATCCTCCGACTCGCTGTTCGTGGTAGACCAGGACGCCCACAGCATTGCTCGCCGTGCCGGGGCGGAATGGTCAAGCGTGGCCGGCAGTGGGGAGCTCGTGAAGCCGTGGTACGCTTTTGTCGACGATTCTTCCGACTACGTGTCGTATCTATACGTGTCGGACAGCAATCGCGTGCTCCGGTTCTCCTTGCCCGACCAGCCCTACGTTGAGCTTCGATTCGATGGAACGGGAACGTGGCACGGCATCGAAGGGTGGTTCTACGACATTCAGTTCCGCGACAGCCTGAGCAGTTCGAGCTTGTGGGAAAACCTCCCCGGGCATACCAATCTCGCTGGTACGAACGGTCCTCTGACATTCACGGACGATGGAGCCGGGAACGCCGCCCGGCGCTTCTATCGTATCAGGGCACACTAACGCGGGATTGGGAAAAACGGCCGAGGACGGCCGTCTCCAGTTCACGCAGCAAAGCAGAGGCGACGGTTTGCTGCCGACAGGGACCGCGGCAGGACCGAATCGACACCGGATGTCCGAAAGTATTTCGAACCCACTCGGCAGCCTGGCCAATCCGCGCGTGAAAGGTGTGGTGAAGCTGCGGCGCAGGTCGGAGCGCGACGAGCGGGGAAGGATGGTGATCGACGGGTGCCGCGAGCTCGGGCGGGCGCTCGATAACGGGCACCGGATCCGGGAACTATACTGCTGCCGCGGTCTGTTTCACGGCCGGGACGAGGAGTCGATCGTTCAGCGTTGCCGGGAGGCTGGGGCCGATGTCTTCGAGTGCACGGAACCGGTCTTCCGCAAGATGGCCTACGGCGATCGGGCTGACGGTCTGCTTGCCGTCGCGCCGCTCGTGAGCGTGGGACTTGCTTCGCTGGAGCTCCCTCATCCCGCCCTGGTGGTCGTGGCCGAGGCGATCGAGAAGCCGGGCAACCTCGGCGCGATCCTGCGCTCGGCCGACGCGGCAGGGGTGCATGCGGCGATCGTGTGCGACCGCTGCACCGACGTCAGCAACCCCAACGTCATACGCGCCAGTACGGGCACGGTCTTTGCCCTGCCTGTCGTCGAGTGCACCACGGAGGAAGCACAAGTGTGGCTTCGCCAGCAGGGATTCCAGATGGTGGCGTCCAGCCCGCACACCGAACGCCTGCTGACCGAGGTCGACCTGACCGGCGACATCGCAATCGTCGTGGGCCGCGAGGATACAGGCTTGAGTCCGGCGTGGTTGGAGAACGCCGATGTCAGAGTGCGCATTCCCATGTTCGGGCAGGCGGATTCGCTCAACGCCGCGGCATCGACAACGATCCTGCTCTACGAGGCGGTGAGACAACGTATCACAGAACGGTATTCGAAATGAGCGAGGGACGCACAATATCGATCGATGGCGCCGAGCTGCACTACCGGGATGAAGGAAGCGGTCCGGCGCTGGTTATGATTCACGGCCTTGGTTCGTGCGGGGACGACTGGGAGGACCAGGCGCCCGCCTTTGCGCCGCGTTTCCGTGTTATCCGTCCGGACCTGCGCGGACATGGCGCTTCGAGAGCCGCGCCCGGCCCTCACACGATCGGGCAGTTCGCATCGGATCTGCGTGAGATGCTCGGCGCACTCGCGGTCGAGCGCGCCACGTTGCTGGGCATATCCATGGGGGGGGCGGTGGCGCTGCAGGTTGCCGCCGATGCGCCCGAGGTCGTGGAGAACCTGGTGCTTGTCAACACGCTTCCTGAAATGACCGCGCGCGGTTTCGCCGACCGCCTGAAGATCCTCGAACGGCTGCTGCTCGTCAAGACGTGCAGTATGACCAAGTTGGGGAAAATCCTGGTGCGGCGGGTCCTTCCCGGAGCCGAGCACGAAGCCCTGCGGGAGAGGCTGCTCGAGCGCTTTGCCCTTAACGACAAGCGCGTATACCAGGCGTCGCTGAGGAGTCTCCTGAGCTGGCGCATCACCGAGCGTCTGCCGACTATCGGCGCGCGCAGCCTTGTCGTAGCCGCCGAACTTGACTATACGCCCGTGTCCGCGAAGCAGGTCTTTGTTGAGCGCATGCCGGACGCGCGGCTGGTTGTCATCCCGGACGCGCGGCACGCGGTGTCGCAGGAACGGCCGGGGGAGTTCAACCGGACGGTGATGGAGTTCCTTGGGGCGGGGGTGAGCTGAAACTTCAACTCCCGCCCCGTCATCCCGAGCGCATCTGCGATTTGTTGCACTTGCTTTGGGCCACCGCCGGCCTTGTGCCGGTGGAGCCATGATTGGTTGGAGGCCACTGG
>CAZKRK010000275.1:0-10258 GCA_964555035.1 uncultured Victivallales bacterium
CACCTCTCCCCTCGGGGGAGAGGTCGGCGAGCAACGCGAGCCGGGTGAGGGGGGGGGACAGGCAATGCCGCTTGTTCAGTCTCCGCTCACCGTCACCACAATCTCGCGGTTTCTCGGCTTGATGTCACACTCGAGGTGGAAAACCTGCTGCCAGGTGCCCAGGGCCGGGGCGCCACCGGTGACGGGGACGGTGAGGGACGGGCCCATGAGGGTGGCCTGGAGGTGAGAGTGGCCGTTGCCGTCGTGCCAGGCCTGCTCGTGGCCATAGGCATGGCTGGGCGGAATCAGCCGGTCAAGCAGTTCGGGCAAGTCGCCGGCCAGGCCGGGCTCGAATTCGATCGTGCCGATAATGGCGGTGCTGCCTATGTTGAACAGGTGGGCGATGCCGGTTGTGACGCCGGAAGCCTGCACGATCGAGGTCACTTCGCGTGTGATGTCGTGGATGTCCCGGTGCCCGCTGGTGCTGAGTCGGATGGTGTCTTGATGTGTCATGGTGTCGGTTGATTGGTCAATTGGTTAATTGGTTAACTTGGTTGTCGCCGGTATTCATACCACACAATCGGCAACCAATTAACCAATTAACCACTCAACCAGTCAACCACTCAACCAATACCTAGAAGTCCCGGTTGGAGATAGAGCGGATGCCGAGGCGCATGGGCACGGAGGCGGCGATGACGGTTATGAGCAGGATCCAGAGGGTGACGTAGACAGTTCCGCGCGTAACCTGCAGCTCGCCGACCCGGCCCATCGCGTTGAGGTGAAAGAGGAGGCCGGGCGGCAGGATCACCAGGAGCATGACGGTCAGACTCATAACCAGGTTGAGCGTGCCGCCGAAACCGGAGACGATCGCGGCCGGATTGCGTTGACGCAGGTCGAGATAGACGGCGCCCAGTCCCGTCGAAAGCCCGCAGACGGAGGTGGAGATTGCCAGCACGATCAGCGTGCCCGCCCAGCGGATGTGCCAGGAAAGATCCAGCATGCTCGACGACAGCAGCGAAAGCACAATGCAGATGACGGACATGGCGATCGCTGCCATGACGAATTTCGTCCACAGGATGCGTTTCATGGTGGTGGGGGACAGCCCGATGACCCAGAACCCGTGGCCTTCCAGGCTGAGTTGCGGGAAGACGAAGCGCGAGCCGAACGAGCAGACCACCGCAGAGACGCTGAAGACGTTGAGGAACGCGATCATGTTGCGCCATTGTGCGGGTAGCTGGTGATACCTGAAGTTGCGCAGGTTTGCGAAGTAGAGCGTGAGCATCCCGAAGAAGATCACGGCCTGCGACCACTGCATCGGGTCGCGCAGGAAAGTGCGGATGTCCTTCAACGCCATGGCGCGCACGTCGTGAGGGATGAACCGCAACCAACGCGCCAGGGGGGCGAACAGGACGGGTTTGCGGTTGGTGTTGCCCTGGCTGCCGACGACACGCTGCCATGCTTCGTAGTAGACGTGCTCGCCGAGCCACTCCACGGCGACGGCGACAACAAGCGCCGTGGAGGAAAGGACCAGCCAGAGCATGGCGCCTCTGTACCAGTGCCTGCTTGCGAGTGACATGATTCCCTCGGATACCCACGCGCTGGGTGCGAGCATGTTGCCCGCCAGCTTCAGGCCGGGGATGAGGGCGGCGACATTGAACTGCTGGCCCAGCGTCGTATCGTAGACGCGGCGCGACCACAACCAACCCGCCGCAAAGAGCGCGGCCAGCAACACTATCGCCACGCTGCGAATTGAGCGGCTGCGCGGCACCCAGCGGACGACGGCCATGACGATCAGGGTGCCGATGCCGGAGCAGAGCACGACAAACGGAACCGAGAAAAAGAATGTCCAGAGCGCGAACACAGGCGAGAGCCGCTCGTAACACGCGTAGGCGCTGACGAACGGAATGATGATGAAGAAGAACGCCCACGAGGAGAGCGTGGTCGCCTCATAGAACTTGTAGCTGACAATGTACGGGATCTTGAACGGTCGCGTCATGAGAAACGGTATTTCCTGGGAGCGAAAGACGGTGGAGTAGGACGTGACCAGGCTAGAACAGACCAGCATCATGCCGACGGCGAGGAAGAACAGGGAAAAGAGGCGATTGACAATGATCGAACCCAGCCCGCCGAAGGAGTCGAGGAACCGGAACCCGTCGTAGAACAGCCAGAACAGACCCGCTTCGAGCCCCACCGCAAACGCGAGAACAAACAGCCACTTGAAATATGACTGGGTGCGCATGATGCGGCCGATGTTGACCGTCTGGCGCCAGTGTTTTTTCAAGATGGCCCGGGTTATGGTCATTGGTTGATCGGTCAATTGGTTAGCGGGTCAATTGGTTGATTGGTTGCTGGAGACGGCGGTCCTCCGCCGTTGCGTGCAAGTGTCGGTGCACGCGCTAGAACAAGTGAGGTGCTTCGTTCACTTCTGTTTCTGTCCGTGCTCAACTCTCGCTCACAACGGCGGAGGACCACCGTCTCCGGAACGTTTGCGCAGAGGGTTGTTGTCATTCCATTCCCGCCAGGAGGCTTGAGTCCTGTCCGGTCAGCTTCAGAAAGGCCTCTTCCAGGTTACGGCTGTTGCGTTCGGCCAGCAGCTCGTCGAGAGTTCCCAGGGTGGCCAGGTCACCGTCGACAATGATGCCGATGCGGTCGGCGATGTCTTCCGCCAGCGCCAGGATGTGCGTCGTCAGGAAAATCGTCGTTCCCGAGCGCGTGTGCTCCCGCAGCAGGTCTTTGATAAGGCGAATCGTGTATGGGTCCAGGCCGATCAGCGGTTCGTCGATGAAGAGCACCTCGGGATTGTGCAGGAACGTCGACACATAGATCAGCCGCTGGCGAAGTCCGTGGGAGAGATCCTTGACCAGGGCGTTGTGGTGGTCTTCAAGGCCGAAGAGGGCGAAAGAGCGTTTGCGTTCTTCCGCAATACGGTCCGCCGGGACACCGTAGAGATCGCCCGTGAACTCGAAGAACTCGCTAGCTGTCAGGCGGTCATAGAGGTAGGGCATATCGGGGATGTAGCCGATGATCTTCTTGGCCGCGACCGGGTCTTTCTGTACGTCGATGCCCCCCACGAGGGCCTGCCCCGCCGTCGGCCGCAGCAGTCCCGTGAGCACCTTGATCGTAGTGGTCTTGCCGGCGCCGTTAGGGCCGAGGAAGCAGAACAGCTCGCCCTTCGGCACGTGCAGGGAGAGGTCCTTGACCGCGACCACTTTCCCATATGTCTTTCGCAGATTCTTGATTTCGATCATGCCCCGTTCACTCCCGTTCCAGGATGGCGATACGCAATTGCCCCATCACTTTGACCAGCTGGACCTGTTGCGCCAGCTCGCCTTCCACCAGCGCCAGGTGCGTGGCGTCTACCCCCTCCTGCCCCCAGGTGGGGTCCATCTCGACCCATTCCCCGACGTACACAGCGGGCCAGGCATGGTAGTAGAAGCCGCCCTCGTGATAGGCCAGCCCGACCTTGACCACGGCCGGCAGGCCGGCCGCGCGCGCCAGTCCGACGAAGAGGTAGGTGTGCTCGTTGCAGTCGCCGCGCATGGTCCTGAGGACGTCGAGCGCCGACGGCAGACTGACGGTCATTCTCTTGTCGACCCTGTCGTGCACGTAGCGGTAGATCGCACGCGCCTTGTCGACGGTGTCGGTCACGTCGCGCGTGATTTCGCGCGCCGCGGAGACGAGCTCGGGGTGATCTGATTGGATGCTGCCCGAGGAAACCAGGTAGGGTTTGGGATCGAACGCGCTATTGACCGCCGGCCGGCTGTTCCTCGCTGGAAGGCGTCCGGCCTTGACGACGAGCTCCGTTTCCGTTCCATCGCAGCGCTGAACGAGCTGACGGTTTGAGGCGAGCTCTTTCGGCGCGAAACTCACCCCGCTCAGGCGAAGGCGGAGGGCCTTGGCCCCGCGCGGGTTCGTCAATTCGCCTTCGCAGGGAACGGCCATGCTCGACAGCATGTCGGAACCGCCCGCCGCACTGCGCAACGCTTCGAACGCCTCGTCGACGGTACACTTCTCGAGTACCCAACCAAAGGGCGTTTCCTGGCGCAAAGCGTTTCCTTCGGCGTCGATCCACGTGCGGGCCGTAGCGTTGAACAACTCCGTTTCGAGGA
Source organism: uncultured Victivallales bacterium (assembly GCA_964555035.1). GTDB lineage: Bacteria > Verrucomicrobiota > Kiritimatiellia > UBA8416 > CAYOBW01 > CAZKRK01. The sequence goes on from CAZKRK010000275.1 coordinate 4,089, forward strand.
CGGTGGCTTGCACGGTCTCGCCTTCGTGTTCGAAGGGCTCGCGCCTGACGGCACGGATGACCACGGTCATGGTCTGCATCGTAACCGGGTCGAGAGTCTTCAGTGAGAGCTGTTGTCCCGGTTCAAGGTTCTTTACGGCCATCTCAGTCATGGGCGAGTGCAGGATGACGTCATTCGGGATCGCGATTTCGGTCTGCTGGACGACGCTGCCGTGAGCGATCCTGACGGCAAATGTATCGTCCTTCTTGCGGCGACCGGCGATGTCGGCCTTGTAGTCGGCAGCCGACATTTCGAACGAGAAGCGCTGCAACTGTTGCATCATGTCCAGGGCGGCGACGGTCTCCACGTTGATAGTCTGTTCTCCCCCCGGCAGTGCCATCCTCATGCGCATGTGGCTTCTTACAGAGTAGTATTCGGCAGGATCGGTTTTGCGGGTTTCGATACTTGTTCGGCTGTAACCGACGGGGTGCCCCTTGACTACGATTCGCATCCAGGAGTCCTTCATGAGGACGTCGCCCTGGATCAGTCCCTTGTAGCCCGCCATGGCGTGCGTGAAGTACTCGGGAAAGGCCTCGTAACGCAGCAGCCAGGCCAGCATGGCCAGCCAGAAGACGATTGCGCCGCCTCTGCGAAGGCGTTTCATTCAGCGCGTTCCTCCGTCACCATTCGAACACCCACGTCACGGATCGCCCGTAAGCGACGCTCCGACGGAAGTCGCCCGTCGCGAGATCGCCGTCGTCGAGAATCCGATCCACGCGTCTGAACATGTCTTCGTCGACACTGTACTGCTTCATGCTCAAGCCGGCGGTGAAGATGCCCTTTTCCTGGTACGGACTGCCGATGCCTTCCCAGTCCCAGACGCCTCCAAAGAGGTTGGCGTCCGTCTCGAAGTGGGCCGTGCCGATGTAGGTCCGCAAATCGTCCGGTAGCTTCTGCCGCATTGCATCCTCGGCCCAGCCTCCATTCCCAACGGCGTGCACGCAAAACCCGTCGCGGTACCTGCGCCACTCATTGGCAATGCTGGCGGCGATGGCTTGGCGTTGCGCATTTCGAATGGCCGGGATGGCGATGGCATTGAGTAGACCCACAACGGCCAGCACGATCATGATTTCCACAATTGTGAAACCGTTCCGTCCGCGCGGTCTCCTCGCTTCGTCACACCTATGCCTAGGAGTCCCCACCTCTATCCTCCCGTCCCCGCCGCGGGTGTCTCGCCAGCATTCATGAGCTCGTTGGGGTCGAGCTCCGTGCGCGTCATGGTAAGCTCGTCGTAGAGCAGTCGCCCCCCGCGCCTTATCGCTATCGGCCAGGCGCCTTCTTCGAAGATCGCCGACTTCCCCTCAAGTTTGCCGAACACGTAGTCGGCTTCGTCAAAAAGCGTGTAGACGGGGCGAGACCTCCCCCGCCGCTGCGCAACATTGTAGAAAAGCAGTTTGCCGTTCGGACAGACCGCGAGGACGAAATGCTTCTCGGAGTTCTCGTACGCGTACACTCCGACGTGACTCTTTGCGAGCCGTTCCAGCGTAGCCCCGTCCGTGATTTCTGCAAACGAGACGGGTTCGGTTATGGAGTAGTAGCCGCTCATCACCAGTCCGGCCTGCAGTAAAACGCTGGCCACAAGCACCGCGAAGCTCACGCGCAGAGCCATGCGTCTACGTTTGGCCGCACGCCCGGCAACCGCATCTCTCTCCCTGACTCGCTCGGCCGGCGTCCGCCCGCCGGTCACCGCGTGAACGATCTCCGCGGGCGAAGCCTGCTTCGCCTCCTCGATGGAGTTGCCCTCTATTGCCCATAGAAGCTGCTTGCCGCGCAGGTGGACAGTGTAGTTCCCCCCCGAGGTCTGAATCTCCAGTCTCGGGACGAACCCCGGTTTGTCCGAAGCCGGTTTGCAGGCAGGCAGCCGCTCCAGCAGGTCTTCCAGACCGCCGGGCGCAAGCTTGCCAACCGGCCGCGTCAGATGATCCGGACCGGCTTCTTCAAAGTTGGGGCTGAACCCAGTGCTCAAAACCACGCATTCCGACATAACGAGAGTATTGTAGCCTGTGCCCGCGCCGAATTCAAGCGGGCAGAAGAGGCCATGGTTCGCGGACAAGGGCTCCATTTCTCTGGATCGGGCGCGTGGATCCAGGTAGTCTTGTCGCATGATGTCACGCTATAGTCTGCTTGCGGCCTCTTTCTTCGCCGCCATCCCTGCCTCCGGCGGGGAACCGGCTTCCGGCCCGCGGGCCAGCGACCTCGTCTGGGCGATCAAACGGCTACACCCGCTGCACGAGCCAATCCGGAAAGCACAGGTGGGCGACTGGCTCTATCATCACAAGGAGGAAGGGCAGACCTTCGCCCGGTACGTGCGCAGCAGGCCGGTCACGGCGTGGGGCACAAGAAGAGTCATCTACATTCAGCCCATCGGCGATTTTACGCCGTCGCAACGCAAGACACTCGACCTCACGGTCGACTTCATGGGGCGCTTCTACGGTCTGCCCGTGGCAGTGCAACCCCGCATTCCGTTTTCCCGTATCCCGGCCCGGGCGCGCCGCGTCCACCCTGAATGGGGCATGCCGCAGATCCTCACGAAATACGTGCTGTACGACGTGCTCAAACCGCGCTTGCCTGCCGATGCCGTGGCCTGCCTGGCGCTGACTCCTTCAGACCTGTGGCCGGGCAAGGGATGGAATTTCGTCTTTGGCCAGGCGTCCTTGAAAGAGCGCGTCGGCGTGTGGTCGACATACCGCAACGGCGATCCCGACAAGAGCAGGGAGGATTTCGAGCGTTTCCTCATGCGCACACTGAAAACAGCCGTGCACGAGACCGGGCACATGTTCTCGATGAAACACTGCATTCGCTACGAGTGCGGTATGTGCGGCAGCAATCACCGCCAGGAATCCGACAGCCGGCCGCTCTGGTTCTGTCCCGAGTGTTTCGCCAAAGTCTGCTGGGCGACCCGCGCCGACCCCGTCGCACGATTTCGCTCCCTGGCCGAATTCTGCGAGAAGAACGGTTTCGCGCGCGAGGCCGCTTTCTACAGGAAGTCGGCGGATGAGCTGGGAGATCGCTTCCAGCCCGGAGAATCCGCAAAGGACGACACCGCGTCAAAACCGTGAGGATGCGGACTGACTGCGCACGCACTGGACTGGACAATTCTCGCCGCTGTGGCCGTAGGCATCTCTATCGCCGTCGTGGTTTCAATTGTCCTGACCGTCACCGGCGTGGCCCTGAATCTCATCGGCGTCTTCAAACAGCGGCGGAGTAGAAGCACCGGCAAAACACGCACTCAAGCCCGAACAGTGGGCCGGATTTGCAATCCGGCCGTGAAAGACCTGGAGCATATTCCAGAGAACAGGGCGCCCGAAGGTCACGATGTCCTCGCGTCATGCTCTTGCCTTTCCCCGGCCGGACTGCAAATCCGGCCCTCTGTCCGAAACCCGGCTCGACGCTTCGCACACCATCAGTCCTTCGATGGCCTTCGGCCTGCGCCGCGGAATCCGGCAGGCCACGTAGCGCGGTTTCTCACTCGGGCGACTCAGAGACGCCAGGCAGACGTCAAGGCAACCCACGGACGCAACTGAACCAGACCATCAGCATGGGCCTGACGTCGTCTCCTCCTTCGGAGGAAGCGAAATCCCAGCCGTTGTCTCCGGACGACAGAAACGCCCATCCCTTATTGGCGGTGTTCGGATCGGCTTGCTCGAGCCAGCAGCGAAGACTGGCCGTGACGTCGATGGCCGTGCGGCCCGCTTTCACCTTGTACGTACAGACGTCCTTGTCCGCTACCGCCTCGACGCCGTTGGCCTGGATCCCGTTGGTCCATGTGCTCCAGGTGTCGGTGTCATTCCAATCCGCCAGCATTCGGTGTAGTGTCGCGCCGTTGCCCCAGTCGGTCGTCTTCAGAAAGAGACCCGCCCAATCGACGTACACGAATTGCACAACGTGAGGCCAGTTGACCTCAACGTCGAGAATGCGACGGCACACTCTGTCATGTTCTTCATTTCAGTCCTCAACCAGGGTGATGTCTTCGGGCGGTTTCTTGTACCCCTTTTCCGCAATGTACGCCTTGACCTCATCCACCATCTCCTGCGTGATCGCGAAGTTGTATTGGCGGTAGTCCTTGACCGTGAGTTCTCCCACCTGGAAAAAACCCCACTTGTCGAAAAAATCGGTCAGGTCCAGCTTGGCCACGTCGCAACAGATTTTGATGAACTGAAACTGGTTTCGGATGGAGTCGTCTCCGGTTCCCGCGTGCGGGCGCCGCCGCATCTCTTCCATTACGTCGGCATAGAAATCGGGTTTGCCTTTACCTGTGAAGTAGAGATGGAGCTGCCAGAACGGCACCAGGCGGTCAAAGACGTTTCCGACGGCGAGATATGACTTGTCGGCTTCGATGATGCTCTTACGTGCCGACGCGTAGTTTCTCTGCGCCGCGAGGCGGCTGCGGTTACCCATGGCGGTGACGGTGTACATGGAGAAGATGTTGCAGCTCACCTCCGTCATGCCGCCCCAGGTGATCTGCGGACGCATCTGCAAAGCGTGCCCGACCTCATGACAGAAACCCCAGCAGGGGTCGCCCTTGATGACTACGTCGGGGTCGGCCACCATACGCATGGTGCCCTTGTTGCCGAGGTAGGCCACGCCATCGCCGTCGCGAAACATGTAGTAGTTGAAATTCACGCGTGCCAGGATGCGGTTCCTGGGTGTCTTGTTGTGTTTGACCAGTCCCAGTATCGAGTAGTGGTGGCGCAGCATCGTGTCGTAGTTCCGGATCAGCTCGACCCCTCTGCCGCGGGTGTACACGTTAAACCACTCCACCGGGTAGGCCACCTGAATGTGCTTGCCGCGAGCATCGAGAATCGGGCTGACGGCCTTGTCCAGGAGGCGGTTCCAATCCTCGTTCGTGTGTCTCGACGCGTCGAAGAAGCCGTTCACCTCGCCGGTTGGAAAGTGCACCGTGATCTTTGGTGCCGATGCGGCGTGGTCGTCGAAGTAGCTCACGTACGCGTTGCTGCTCTTCTCAACGTTGATGACGTTCACGCCTTTCTTGAGCTTGATCACCTGTCTGTACAAGCCCCATCCGCGGGGGTCCTTGGCCGGTTTGACGCCTTCAGGCGGCCTGCGCATCCACTCCGGAATCAGCAGCGACACTTTCCGGCCGTGGGGACTCCCCATCAGCACGACGTGCTCGCCGGCTTCGAGATACATCCCGGTTGTGTTTTCATAGCGGCTGAAGCCGTTGCCCAGCTTCAAGGTCCTCTGCAGCTCGCGTGGCGAGGGATATGCCTCGTATGCGGCTGCCCGGTACCTCTTGTCGTACGTCCCGTCGATCAGCCTGGCGGCTACCCGCTTCAGCAATGCGCTCTTGAAAGCGGCCAGGTCTTTCTTTGTCACTCCTGGTCTCAATGTGGTGCAGGATACGTCTGTGAAAAACGCAATGTCGGCCTCCAAATCGGCAACGTTGTTTGATGAGGCACCATGGACGATCAGTGACGACGACAGCAGCAGCAAAGCAAGTGCAATGGTTCTTATCATGGACAAACTCCAGCGAATTACGGTTCGGACTCGACTACTACCTTTCCCCACCGGTTACGCGTTCGATCGTCGTCGTGCGGTTTGTTCCGCCGTGCCAATCGCCCACAGCCGATGACTGCCCCTCCCGCTGAATCGAAAGGAAGTGCTCCTCTGCTCGTTACACGAGTGGCCGCACGGTATCAAGGAGGAACTCCCCTCTACTCCAAGCCGCAGCAAGCCGCGGGGACAAGCCGCGGGGACAGACCCGGTCAAAGACGACGACCCGACAAGACTCAGAGGACCTCTCGGGATTATCAGTGACACCCATTTGCCCTCGTCACGGCCTGGCACGCATCTGCCGGCGATTTCGGTGGTCGAAGTGCAGCGCCGTGCATAGGCCCGGAGGGCCGGCATAGTAGAGCCTGGGGTGAAGCGTAGCGGAACCCCAGGAGCCGTCAGTCAGCAAACCCGGTGAGCCCCGGCGGGGCGACATATGCGCTTGGTTCGACCGCGGGGCCGGTGCGCGGCGGTATACGGATTCGCGCCGCCTATGCCGCCCCTCCGGGGCTTGTTCCCATGCTCGCGTCGGTGTCCTGGGGTTCCGCTGCGCTCCACCCCAGGCTCTACTCTGTCGCCCCTCCGGGGCTACCGCTGTCGGCACGATGTCATTCCCA